>NZ_JODF01000038.1:0-65194 GCF_000717945.1 Streptomyces sp. NRRL S-920 | reverse complement strand
GCCCCCTCCAGGGCCACCCGCGGGGAATGACGAGACCCGCGCAGGTGGGCGGGTGGGGGAACCCGACCGGCCGCAGGCCGGAGAGCCCCCCGCCCAAGCCCCTGCCCCAGCGCCCCGCAACCCCCGCGAGAGAGGCCCCGCCATGGACCTGGTGATCCAGGACGCCCGCGTCATAGACGGCACCGGACGTGCCTCCTACCGCGCCGACATCGGCGTACAGGACGGCAGGATCGCCGCCATCCACCGGGAGGGCGACACCGGCCCCCGCCCGACGGCGCGGCGGCACACCCTGGACGCCCGGGGTCTGGCGCTGGCGCCGGGTTTCATCGACATGCACGCGCACAGCGACCTCGCCCTCCTGCGCGACCCGGAGCACACCGCGAAGGCCGCCCAGGGCGTGACCCTGGAGGTCATCGGCCAGGACGGCCTCAGCTACGCCCCCGTGGACGACCGCACGCTCGCCCAGGTCCGCCGGGCCATCACCGGCTGGAACGGCGACGGCTCCGACATCGACTTCACGTGGCGCACGGTCGGCGGTTACCTGGACGCCCTGGACACGGCCCACGGCGGCCACGGCATCGCGGTGAACGCCGCCTACCTCATCCCGCAGGGCACCGTACGGATGTACGCGCTGGGCTGGGACGACCGCCCGGCGACCCCCGCCGAGCTGGACCGCATGCGGCACCTCGTCGCCGAGGGGATGAGCGAGGGCGCCGTCGGCATGTCCTCGGGCCTCACGTACACCCCCGGCATGTACGCCGACGACTCCGAACTCGCCGCGCTGTGTGAGGTCGTAGCCACCCACAAGGGCTACTACTGCCCCCATCACCGCAGTTACGGGGCGGGCGCTCTCCAGGCGTACGAGGAGATGGTGAACCTCGCCCGTACCGCGCGCTGCCCCCTGCACCTCGCGCACGCCACCATGAACTTCGGCGTGAACAAGGGCAGGGCCCCCGACCTCCTCGCCCTCCTGGACGACGCCCTCGCGCACGGCGCGGACATCACCCTCGACACGTATCCCTACACCCCCGGCTGCACCACGCTCGTCGCGATGCTGCCCAGTTGGGCGGGCGAGGGCGGCCCGGACGCGGTCCTCGCCCGGCTCCGGGACGACGCGAGCGCCGAGAGGATCCGCCATCACCTGGAGGTCGTCGGCTCCGACGGTTGCCACGGCGTCCCCATCGAATGGGACACCATCGAGATCTCCGGCGTCCTCGATCCCGGGCTCGCCTCCTGCGTCGGCAGGACGATCCAGCAGTTGGCCGACGCGCGGGGCGAGGACCCCTGGACCACCGCCCGCCGTCTGCTCATCGACGACAGGCTGGGCTCGACGATCCTCCAGCACGTCGGCCACGAGGAGAACGTCCGGGCGATCATGCGGCACCGCGTGCACACCGGTGGCAGCGACGGCATCCTGCAAGGGGTCAAACCGCACCCGCGCGCCTACGGCACGTTCCCGCAGTATCTCGGGCGCTACGCACGGGAGTTGGGCGTCATGTCCCTGGAGGAGACCGTCGCCCACCTCACCGCGCGGCCCGCGGCCCGCCTCCGGCTCCCCGACCGGGGCCTCGTCCGCGAGGGCTACCGCGCCGACCTGGTCCTCTTCGACCCGGAGACGGTCGCGGCGGGCTCGACGTTCGAGGCGCCCCGCACGCTGCCCGTCGGCATTCCACACGTGCTGATCGACGGCCGGTTCGTGATGCGGGACGGCCGCCGCACGGACACCCTCGCGGGACGCGCCGTACGCCGTACACCCTGACCACCCGACCCCCGGCCCTCAGCCCTCGGCCCTCAGCGTCCGGTCGCGCCGTCGATCAGTTCGCGGAGGATGTCCGCGTGGCCGGCGTGGCGGCCGGTCTCCTCGATCAGGTGGGTGAGCGCCCAACGGACGCTGGGGGCGGGGCCGTTCGGCCCGGGGCGGGGCAGGGGCGCGCCGAGGTCGGCGCATCCGTCGAGTACGTCGTTGGCCCGGTCGACCGCCTGCCGGTAGCGGGCGACGACGTCGGCCACGCTGTCCTCGGGCGCGGCGCGGAAGGTCGCCGGCCAGTCGGTGACCCGCTCGCCGAGGAACGTGGCCCGCTCGACGGCGGTGAGGTGGCCGAGCAGGCCGAGCAGATTCGTGCCGGACGGCACCGCGGCGGTTCGTACCCCCGGTTCGGGGGCGCCCTCGACCTTCGCGCGGACCGAGTGGCGAAGGTAGTCGAGGAAGCCGCGCAGGACCTCGGTCTCGCTGTTCCCGGTCCGGGGTGGCGGGGTGTCACCGCGGCGTGCGCGGCGGGATCCGGTGGACATGGCGTGCCTCCTCCCGTGGGTTCAGGCGGCGCGGCGGACGATCAGGACGTGGTCGGTGACCTCGGCGGTACGCCCGTCGGGTCCGGTCGCCGTCCGGCGGGGCGCCGCGGCCCGCTCGACCGTCCACCGCGCCGGGTCGAGGCCGAGATCCGCGGCGACCTCCTGGGGTGCCGGGTACCGCACGTGAGGGTCCTGGTTCCACGACCAGGGGGCGGTCGAGCCGTGGTCGACGACCAGCAGCGCCCCGCCCGGGCGCAGGGCGTGCGCGGCCTTGCGCAGGACGGTTGCCCTGTCCAGTTCGAGGGGGGTCTGGAAGTAGTGGGCGCTGACGAGGTCGAACGCGCCGCGCGGGAAGGACCCGGGCAGATCGTGGCGTTCGGCGGCGATCCGGTCGCCGAGGCCGTGTGCGTGGGCGAGCCCGGTGAGGCGCTCGACGGCCACGCCCGAGACGTCGACGGCGGTGACGTGCCATCCCTGGCGGGCGAGCCACAGCGCGTCGCCGCCCTCGCCGCAGCCTAGGTCGAGCACATCGCCGGGCGGCAGGCCGGTGACCGTCTCGGTGAGTCGTACGTTCGGCCGCGGATCGGTGGCCGCCGGCCGGGCCGCGTAGACGCCGTCCCAGAACGCGACGGGGTCGGCGGTGTCCACCGGCTCCCCGGAACGCGCGGAATGCACAGGCTTCACGGGGTCCACAGGGTTCACGGGGTTCACGGGGTTCATCGGGGGCTCCTCCGGCCGGGCTTTCGGGAACGCCCGCAGTCTTGTCCGGCTCCCCGTGATCCGGCACGGATCCTTGCGGTTCCGGCAAGTACGTACGCAACCGCAACGGCCGCCTGCGCCTGCTGATCGGCGAGCGTGATGTGACGCTCTCAGCGGGCGAGGCGGCCGAGTTCCCCCCAGGGGGGGGCGGCTAGACGAGGGACGTCGGCCAGGCCTGCGTCGCAGGCTCCGGGTCCGGCGCGACGGGCTCGGGCATGGCGCGGCAGGTGAAGCCGAGGCCGGTCAGCGCCCGGGTCACCTCGCGCGCCGAGAAGTCGCGGCGGTCCTGCCGCGTGATGACTTCCCCGACCTGCTTGACGGGGTAGTGACGCCGGTTGATGATCACCGACTCACCGGTGACGGGCTCGGGCTTGACGCCCTTCATGGCCTGCTCGACCTCGCTCTTGAACAGGTCGAAGGGGAAGCGGGCGATGACACAGCGCATGGTGCCTCACAGAGGGGAAGGGGCGGGGAGACCTGAAGGGGCTCCGGGCGGGAGCCCGGAGGGAAGACCCCGGGCGCAAGCCCGGGGTCGAGCGGCCCTGGATCAAGCGGCCCTGTTCTGCGAAGCCCCCTGCGGGGCCCCGCCCTGCGACGCGCCGCCACCCTGCGTGCGGGAGGCGTAGGCGCGGCGCGCGCGACCGTCGCGGGGACGGCGGCCACGGGCCGGGGAGCCGCCGCCGCGCCGGGAGCCTTCCTTCGGCGGGGCGGCGATGGTCACCGGGACCCCCGAAGGGGTCCTGGCTCCGGTGATACGCGTCAGCTCGGCCTCGCCGGACCGCACCTGGATGGTCTGCGGGGTGATGCCCGCGGCCACCATCAGCCGGTTCATGTCGCGCCGCTGCGCCGAGGTGACCAGCGTGACGACGCTGCCGGAACCACCCGCGCGGGCGGTGCGGCCGCCGCGGTGCAGGTAGTCCTTGTGGTCGGCCGGCGGGTCGACGTTGACGACGAGGTCGAGGTCGTCGACGTGGATGCCGCGCGCCGCGACGTTCGTCGCGACGAGCGCCGTGACCTGGCCGGACTTGAACTGCGAGAGCGTACGGGTGCGCTGCGGCTGGGACTTGCCGCCGTGCAGCGCCGCGGCCCGCACCCCGCTGTTGAGCAGGTGCGTGGTGAGCTGGTCGACGGCGTGCTTGGTGTCCAGGAAGAGGATCACCCGCCCGTCGCGGGCGGCGATCTCCGTCGTGGTGGCGTACTTGTCGGCGCCGTGGATGTGCAGCACGTGGTGCTCCATCGTGGTGACCGCGCCCGCCGAGGGGTCGACCGAGTGGACGACCGGGTCGTTGAGATAGCGCCGGACCAGGAGGTCGACGTTGCGGTCCAGGGTGGCGGAGAACAGCATCCGCTGGCCGCCGGTCCGCACCTGGTCGAGGAGTTCGGTGACCTGGGGCAGGAAGCCCATGTCGGCCATCTGGTCGGCCTCGTCGAGGACGGTGATGGCGACGTCGTCGAGCTGGCAGTCGCGACGCTCGATGAGGTCCTTGAGCCGTCCGGGCGTGGCGACGACGACCTCGGCCCCGGCGCGCAGCGCGCCGGCCTGCCGTCCGATCGACATGCCGCCGACCACGGTGGCCATGCGCAGCCGCACCGCCTTGGCGTACGGGGTGAGCGCGTCGGTCACCTGCTGCGCCAGCTCACGGGTGGGTACGAGGACCAGGGCGCGCGGGCGGCGCGGCTCGGCGCGCTGTCCCGCGGTGCGCGCGAGCACGGCGAGGCCGAAGGCGAGGGTCTTGCCCGATCCGGTGCGCCCGCGGCCGAGGACGTCACGGCCCGCGAGGGAGTTGGGCAGCGTCGCCGCCTGGATCGGGAAGGGCTCGGTGACACCCAGCCGGGTGAGGGTCTGCACCACGCCGTCGGGCAGTCCGAGCGCGCCGAAGTCCTCGACGGGCGGCAGGGCCGGGGTGACGGTGACCGGGAGGGCGAACTCTCCCTGGAGCGCGGCGGGACGCCGCGAGGGGCCCTTGGAGTACGACCGTCCGGAGGAGCGGGGTCCGCCGGAGCGGGGGCCGCCGCCGGAACGGGAGCCCTCCGTGGCGCGGAAGCCGCCGGATGAGCGGGGGTTGCCCGTGTGTCGGCCGTTCGTGCGAGTTGAGCGGTTCATGAAGAACCTTCCTCGATGCGGCGCGTATCGAGGAATTCTCGCCGACACCTAAACGGTGTCGAGAATTGCAGGAACGGCCGGGGGAATAAAACATTGATTCCGGCCGCCGAAATAACATTCGAGACAGGCCGGTCAAGAGAGGGGGGACACGCTCCGGGTTGATTCACCGGGGTGTCGGGTGGTGCGTCGTGCCATCGGGGGCGTTATCCCCGGAAACAAAACGAGCTGGGGCCCGCACCCAAGGTGCGGGCCCCAGCTACGAAGTGCGCGTCAGCGTCAGGCGGGAACGATGTTCTCGGCCTGCGGGCCCTTCTGGCCCTGCGTGACGTCGAAGGTCACCTTCTGGCCCTCCTGGAGCTCGCGGAAGCCCTGGGTGGCGATGTTCGAGTAGTGAGCGAAGACGTCGGCGCCGCCGCCCTCCTGCTCGATGAAGCCGAAGCCCTTTTCCGCGTTGAACCACTTCACGGTGCCAGTAGCCATGTCATATCTCCTTCGGGGCAGTGCCCGTGGAGTCCACACTGTGCGAACTCCGCGTTGTCGTAATGATTACCCCGTCCGGTAATGACCGGCAATACAAAGTGCCCCGCCGACACATAACGCCGACTGAGCACTTGAAGTCTCTTGGGAACCACAACTGCAACTGATAACGACAGTAGCACGCCCTCGCCGTCGGCGCAGGATCTTTTATGCCGTCCGCCGGTCGGCATAAAAACCCTCACCGCGCATCACGCGAAATTCTGCATTTGCCACCGTAGATATCTGGCGGCGCGAGGTGCAGCGTTTCGTGGACGGCGCCCTCAGGACGACGATCCCCCCTCGGATCCGGTGGGGGTGCGGCGCAGCTGTTCGTTGAGGCGCAGCGCGTCGTCGAGCTGGTCCTCGAGGATGACGATGCGGCAGGCGGCCTCGATCGGGGTGCCCTGGTCGACGAGTTCCCGGGCGCGCGCGGCGATGCGCAGCTGGTAGCGCGAGTAGCGGCGGTGACCGCCCTCGGAGCGCAGCGGTGTGATCAGGCGGGCCTCGCCGACCGCCCGCAGGAAGCCGGGGGTGGCGCCGATCATCTCGGCGGCCCGGCCCATCGTGTAGGCGGGGAAGTCGTCGTCGTCGAACCGGTCGGGGCCCTGCGTGAGGGTCTCTGGGGGCATTTGCACCTTTTCTGGAACGCGTCGAGGGGCCTGGTGCCGCTACGGCACCAGGCCCCGAGGGGTTTCAACACCATCTACCGGCCCTGTGTGCCGGCTATCTGTTTCCGCACGGCCGCCCGAAGAGGCGGGGATGCGGGGATCGCGGATGCGTGACCGGGGACCACCTTCCAATCCGGGGTCTGCGGTACCCGGGCGACGACGAACCTCGCCCAGGCGATCCTGATGGCGTCCACTCCTCTCTTGTGCTGAACGTCTATGACTACACCAGGAACTCTAACAACGGCGGTTGTGCATGTCTACTCCAGCCGTGACAGATTTTCGGGAGCGGAGGAAGAGGGATCGAGGAGAGGGGATCAGGGCACCCACGCGCCCCCTCCCCTCGGTAGGCTCACCAGTCATGTCGAAGCCTGACGAACTGCTCGTCGACATCGCCACCCTGGTGGAGTCCGAGCGCAGCAACCAGATGTCCCTCACCGTGGTCGTGGCCGGCGCCGTCATCACCGGACGGCTGGCCCCCGAAGCCCTGTGGCGGCGGCGCGTCGCCGAAGTCCTCAAGGACTCCGACCAGCTGGGCCCCTTCGCCTCCGTGTTCGAGGGCGAGGGGGTGCCCGCCGACCCGCCGGGGGACGCCACGCCCCCCACCCACCTGCACTTCCACCTGGCCCGGATCCTCCAGGGCAACGTGGGCCTGCCGGAGACGGGCGGGATGTACCGCATCCCCCTCCAGGACGTGAGCGCCTGGACCGTGGGGGACCTCAGCTACTCCGACCACTGACCGTCCCGGACTCGGGGCCGGGCCCGCGCCGCCGCTCCCGCGGCCGGATGCGGACCCGGACCTGAGTCCGGCCTTGTCAATTTTCTTCCTCCGGGCTATATAGAAAAACGTAAGGGCATCGCACCCAGTACCTGAGGAAGGGAGTGACCCGTGATGCTCATGCGTACCGACCCGTTCCGCGAGTTCGACCGACTCGCCCAGCAGGTCTTCAGCAGTGCGCGGCCGGCCGGAATGCAGATGGACGCCTACCGCGAGGGCGACGACTTCGTGGTCCACTTCGATCTGCCGGGCGTCGACCCGGAGTCGATCGACCTGGACGTGGAGCGCCACGTCCTGAACGTGCGCGCCGAGCGCCGCTCCCCCGCCCCCGAGGGCGTGGAGATGATCGCGGCCGAGCGCCCCACCGGCACCTTCGCCCGCCAGCTGTTCCTCGGCGACACCCTGGACACCGAACGCATCGACGCCTCGTACGACGCGGGCGTCCTGACCCTGCGCATCCCCGTGGCCGAGCAGGCCAAGCCGCGCAAGATCCAGATCAGCGGCGGCGGCAGCGGCCGCAGGCAGATCAGCGGCTGACCCGGACGAACGACACGAGACGGAGGAGAACGGCACGATGAGATGGAGCGAACTCATCGAGGCGGTGCGGGAGTCCGGCCAGTACGCCACCGCGGCGGAGGCGGAGCGCGTGACGCGCGCCGTGCTGTCCGCCCTCGGCGGCCACGTCGTCGGGGACGAACGCGTCGAACTGGCGGGCCAGCTGCCGACCGAGGCCGCGAGGCTGATCGCGGACGAGGTGCCCGTGGTGCGGCGGCTCACGGCACCGGAGTTCGTCGAGAGCGTGGCGCAGCGGCTCGACGGCGCCACACCGGCCACCGCCCGATGGGACGTCAGCTCCGTCCTCACCACCCTGGCGCGGGCGGTCGGCGAGGAGCTGGTCGACCGCCTGCTGAACCTGCTGCCGCCGGGCTACGCCCTGCTCTTCGGCAGGGCCGAGCTGGCGCCTGCGGCCTGAGGACCTGAGATCCGGGCGCCGCCCGCACCCCTTCCAGCTTCCGGAGGGGGCCGGGCGGCGCCAAAAGAATCCGCTCCCCCGACCGCCGGAACACCCCGTAAGCTCCCCGCCATGCAGGTCATCCAGTCGACGAAGCTCGCCAACGTCTGTTACGAGATCCGGGGCCCCGTGCTTGAGGAGGCGACGCGGCTGGAAGCAGCAGGTCACCGCATCCTCAAGCTCAACACCGGAAACCCCGCCGCCTTCGGCTTCGAGTGCCCGCCCGAGATCCTGGAGGACATCCTCCGCAACGTCGGCGACGCGCACGGCTACGGCGACGCGAAGGGCCTGCTGGCCGCCCGCCGCGCGGTGGTCATGCACAACCAGACCCTCGGCATCGAGACCGACGTCGAGCACGTCTTCGTCGGCAACGGCGTCTCCGAGCTGATCGTGATGGCCATGCAGGCCCTGCTCGACGACGGCGACGAGGTCCTCGTGCCGGCCCCGGACTATCCGCTGTGGACCGCGGCCGTCTCCCTGTCCGGCGGCACCGCCGTGCACTACCGCTGCGACGAGCAGTCCGACTGGATGCCGGACCTCGCCGACATCGAGCGCAAGGTGACCGACCGCACCAAGGCGATCGTGATCATCAACCCGAACAACCCGACGGGTGCCGTCTACAGCGACGACATGCTCCGCGGGCTGACCGACATCGCGCGCCGCCACAACCTCCTGGTCTGCTCGGACGAGATCTACGACAAGATCCTCTACGACGGCGTGACGCACACGGCGACCGCCGCCATCGCCCCCGACCTGCTGACCCTCACCTTCAACGGCATGTCGAAGGCCTACCGCGTGGCGGGCTACCGCGTCGGCTGGATGGCGATCTCGGGGCCGAAGGCGCACGCCTCCTCGTACATCGAGGGGCTGACGATCCTCGCCAATATGCGCCTGTGCGCGAACATGCCGGGCCAGCACGGCGTGGTGGCGGCGTTGAGCGGGCGCCAGACGATCAACGACCTGGTGCTGCCGGGCGGGCGGCTCCTGGAGCAGCGCGATACCGCGTACGACCTGTTGACGCGGATCCCCGGCGTGAGCTGCGTGAAGCCGAAGGGGTCGCTGTACCTCTTCCCGCGGCTCGACCCGAAGGTCTTCAAGATCAAGGACGACCGGCAGCTGGTCCTCGACCTGCTGCGCGCCGAGAAGATCATGGTCGTGCACGGTACGGGCTTCAACTGGACCGAGCCCGATCACTTCCGCGTCGTGACGCTGCCCACGGCGACGGACCTCACGGAGGCGATCACCCGCATCGGCAGCTTCCTGGACGGCTACAGCCAGCCCTGACGCACCCGCCGGGCCCTCCCGGACCGCGCTCAACTTTAGACGGAATCTAAGATAGGATGGTCCCCATACCGCTTGGAGGCCACCCCATGTACGAGCCGATCCGCACCAAGTCGGTCCACACGATGGCCGACGACGCGAGCTTCCCGCACCGCTCCCGCGAGGAGGAGCTGGACATCCAGCTCGCCGGGCACCTCGCGGCGCTCCTCGCCGTCACCGACGAGCTGCGCGCCCTCGCCCCGGGCACGGACCTGGACGCCGCCGCCGAACGGCTGGCGGCCCAGGTGGCGCGGCTGCGCCGCGGCGCGCGGCCGGCGCGGTCCTCCGTGGCCGCCGCCATCCACGAACCGCACCTTGCCGCCCTGCACCAGCGCGCCCACGCCCTCGCGGGCCGCGCCCTGGTCGTGGCGGCCTCCCGCGCCGACACCGCGGCGGCGATCCTGGCCGCAGAGCGCATGGACGCCCACGCGGACGCCACGCGCCTGGTCGGCGCCTCCTGACCGGCCCCGGTCCGCGGCCGGGGAGGCCACGGACCGGGTGCCACCAAACCGGACCGGGTGCCACCAGAACGGTGGCCCCGGCCGGACCTGCGCCTAGCCGGTGATCCTCACCGTGGCCTCGGCCGACGAACCCGCGTGCAGGGCGTCGCCCTCGTAGCTCACCGCGTAGACGGTCCTGCCCCGCTTGTTCGGCAGGTCCTTGATACGGAACGTGCCGTCGGCCGCGACCGAGGCGGACGTCAGCTCGCCCGTCGTGCCGAACCGGTCCGTGCGCGTCACCTTCAGGCCGATCCCGGACGGCAGCGCGCGGCCCTGCCCGGTCAGCTTGCCGGTGATCTCCACGCCACCCGTGCGGGTCGCCTCGGCGGGTGCCTTCAGCTCGATCGCCGTCGGCGCCTTCGCCACGTCGACGGTGACCGTGACGTCCTCGGCCGGGCGGTGGGTGACATCGCCGAGGAAGCGCAGGGTGTACGTCGCCTCGCCCGTCCTGTCCGGCACGTCGAGCACGGTGAAGCTGCCGTCGGCCGCGACCTTGGCGGCCGCCACCTCCTGGGTGCCGTCGGCGTCCTTGCGGACCGCGGTCACCTTCAGGGGCTCCGCGGGCGCGGGCCCGTCCAGCTCCAGCCTGCCGCGGATGCCCAGCGGCTCACCGACGACGGCCTTCGTGGGCGTGGTGGTGAGCCCGCCCGTGAAGCGCGAGTCGTGCTGCGCGGCGGGCGGCTGGATGACGTGCAGCCAGTGGCCGCCGTTGATGTCCGAGGTCACCGCGAAGAGCCGCGAGCCGTCCTTGGCCCAGCCGAGGCCCCGCGGCACGACCCGCGAGCCGTCGAGCGCCCCTTCAAAGGCGAACTCCATGGCCGTGGTGCCGTCCGCCGGGTCGGCGGGCTGGATCAGCAGATCGGCCGTGCTGCCCGAGGCGGCCGCGCCCCGCGCCACGTACTTGCCGTCGCCGCTGAACGCCACCGCCGACGCCTTCGCGCCCTCCGGGAGCGGCTGATAGTTGACCGGGGCGTCCGCCAGGTCGTCGGCCGTGAGCAGCCGCGTGCCGTATGCCGCGTCGGCGACGGCGATGCGCTTGCCGTCCGCGCTCTGGGCGATGTCCTTCAGGTCGAGCGCGCCCTTGCCGTCGGCGTCCGCGAACCGCCGCGAGGGACCCCGTACGAGGTTCTCGCCGCTCGCGTCGAAGGTGGTGAGGAACGGATTGGCGCCGGTGTCCGCGCCCGCCTGCCCCATCACGAGCCGGTCCGGCGCCTCGGGGCCCGCCTCCAGCTTCAGGCGTCCCTGGCTGTTCCAGCCGGTGGAGACGGAGGAGGTGCCGCTGACCCCGTACAGCAGCGCGCTGTTGTCGGGACGGTCGCAGTACCCCTCGGTGTACGGCGTCTCCGTGAACCACGTCTTGCCGCCCGCCACGGCCACGTCCCGGCCGCAGGTGGTGTTGTACGGCGTGTACGCGATGTCGCCCCTGGCCTGCGTCGCCGTGTCGAACTTCAGGATGCCGCCGGCCTGCGAGACATGCAGTGTCGCGCCGTCCGCGCTCAGCGCCATGCCGGACGCCGGGTGGTCGGTGGCGAGCGAACCCACCTTCTGGCCCTGGAAGTTGTACACCAGGACCGCGCCCGGACCGCTGGACTTGCGGCCGTCGGTGACGTACACGCGCTCGTGCGCGGAGTCGACCACCATGGCGCCGAACGAGGAGATCGGCAGCTTCGCCGCCTCGTCCGACGGTGTGGCGGCGTACGCGGCGGGCGTCCCGGCGGCCACCAGGCCCGCCGAGCCGAGCGCCACCGCGAGGGCGATGCCCGTCATACGCCGTAACCGCTGAGAGTGCTTCAACTTGGCCCCCCACAGGCTGTCTTGACGGCACGCTTCGAGCAGCGGGCCGTGTGTGGGGTCATTGAAACATGTGAGGACTGTGTGACGTGCATGTATATGACGTGCGTACGCACGGGAGGGGCCCCGCACGCCGTTGTGCGGGGCCCCTGCCACGAGCGCTCGGGACGGTCAGCCGAGGCGCTGCACCAGCGCGCGGTACTCGTCCCACAGCTCCTTGGGCGTGTGGTCGCCGAAGGTGTTGAGGTGCTCGGGGACCAGGGAGGCCTCCTCGCGCCAGGCCTCCTTGTCGACCGTGAGCAGGAACTCCAGGTCGGCGTCGGCCAGTTCGAGGCCGTCGGTGTCGAGCGAGTCCCTCGTCGGCAGGATGCCGATGGGGGTCTCGACACCCTCGGCCTTGCCATCGAGGCGTTCCACGATCCACTTCAGGACCCGGGAGTTCTCACCGAAGCCGGGCCACACGAACTTGCCGTCGGCGTTCTTCCGGAACCAGTTGACGTAGTAGATCTTGGGGAGCTTGGCCGGGTCCTTGCCCGCGCCGACCTTGACCCAGTGGGCCATGTAGTCGCCCATGTTGTAGCCGCAGAACGGCAGCATGGCGAACGGGTCGCGGCGCAGCTCGCCGACCTTGCCCTCGGCGGCGGCGGTCTTCTCGGAGGCCACGTTCGCGCCGAGGAAGACGCCGTGCTGCCAGTCGAAGGACTCGGTCACCAGCGGGACCGCGCTCGCGCGGCGCCCGCCGAAGAGGATCGCCGAGATCGGCACGCCCTTGGGGTCCTCCCACTCGGGCGCGATGATCGGGCACTGCGAGGCGGGGGTGGTGAAGCGGGCGTTCGGGTGGGCGGCGGGGGTGGCGGACTCCGGCGTCCAGTCGTTGCCCTTCCAGTCCGTGAGGTGGGCCGGGGTCTCCTCCGTCATGCCCTCCCACCAGACGTCGCCGTCGTCGGTGAGCGCGACGTTCGTGAAGACGGAGTTGCCCCACAGCGTCTTCATGGCGTTGGCGTTGGTGTGCTCGCCGGTGCCGGGCGCGACGCCGAAGAAGCCGGCCTCGGGGTTGATCGCGTAGAGGCGGCCGTCCTCGCCGAAGCGCATCCAGGCGATGTCGTCGCCGATGGTCTCGACGGTCCAGCCCGGGACCGTCGGCTCCAGCATGGCGAGGTTCGTCTTGCCGCAGGCGCTCGGGAAGGCGGCGGCGACGTACTTGCTCTCGCCCCGCGGCGGCGTGAGCTTCAGGATGAGCATGTGCTCGGCCAGCCAGCCCTCGTCGCGCGCCATGACGGAGGCGATGCGCAGGGCGTAGCACTTCTTGCCGAGCAGGGCGTTGCCGCCGTAGCCCGAGCCGTAGGACCAGATCTCGCGGTCCTCGGGGAAGTGCGAGATGTACTTCGTGGAGTTGCAGGGCCACGGCACGTCGGCCTCGCCCTCGGCGAGCGGGGCGCCGAGCGTGTGGACGGCCTTGACGAAGAAGCCGTCCTCGCCCAGCTCGTCCAGGACCGCCTGGCCCATCCGGGTCATGGTGCGCATGGAGACGGCGACGTACGCGGAGTCGGTGATCTCGACGCCGATCGCGGACAGCGGCGAGCCGACCGGGCCCATGCAGAAGGGCACGACGTACATCGTGCGGCCCTTCATCGAACCGCGGAAGACGCCGCCCTGCCCGTCGGCGCCCCGGAAGATCTCCCGCATCTCGGCGGGGGCCTTCCAGTGGTTGGTCGGGCCCGCGTCCTCCTCCTTCTCGGAGCAGATGAAGGTGCGGTCCTCGACGCGCGCGACATCGGTCGGGTCGGAGGCCGCGTAGTAGGAGTTCGGGCGCTTGACCGGGTCGAGCTTCTTGAAGGTGCCCTTGGCGACCAGCTCCTCGCACAGGCGCTCGTACTCCGCCTCGGAGCCGTCACACCAGACCACACTGTCCGGCTGCGTCAGTTCGGCGATCTCCTCGACCCAGGAGAGCAGCTCCTTGTGACGGGTCGGGACGGTGTTGGTCGGGGTGCTGGGAGCCGCGATATCGCGCGCCACGATTGCTCCTAATCGAGGGGTTTTTGAGGATGTATGCCCCGTGGGGGCTGCGACCCGGACGCTTCACGTGTAGATCCTCTGGCGCTCATCCGGTGCCGACCGCACTCATTTGATCATCCGACGCGGCCGCGCATCTGTCCAGAGGGCCTCACACCTGAGCGGCGTGAGCATCGCCACTTGTACGGCTTCGGGTGCCCGGAGGGCGGTTCCATCCGATTTGATGACCGGTTCACGTGCGGTTGATGTCCGACTTACGGGGGCGTAGGTACGATGCCGAGCATGACCGCCTCCGTCTCCGAAGCGATCCCGGAACCCGAGGACGCCCCCTCGCTCGTCCCGCCCCCACAGGACATGCCGCTGCCCGTGAAGCCCAAGATGCGCGGCTGGCTGCACGCGGGAATGTTCCCCGCGGTGGTCGTGGCCGGCCTGGTGCTCACCGCGCTCGCGGACTCCACCCGCGGCCGGATCGCCTGCGGCATCTTCGCCCTGACCGCCTGCCTCCTCTTCGGAGTGAGCGCGCTCTACCACCGGGGGAACTGGAGCCCGCGAGCGGACGGGGTCCTGCGCAGACTCGACCACTCCAACATCTTCCTGATCATCGCGGGCACCTACACCCCGCTGACGATGCTGCTGCTCCCCGACGCGAAGGGGCGGTGGCTGCTCTGGGGCATCTGGGGCGCGGCCGTCGCGGGCATCGCCTTCCGCGTGTTCTGGGTCGGCGCCCCCCGCTGGCTCTACACGCCGTGCTACATCGCGATGGGCTGGGCGGCCGTCTTCTTCCTGCCGGACTTCATGCGCACGGGCGGCATCGCCGTGCTCGTCCTGGTCGTCGTCGGCGGGCTGCTCTACAGCGCGGGCGGCGTGATCTACGGCATCAAGCGGCCGAACCCCTCGCCCCGCTTCTTCGGCTTCCACGAGGTCTTCCACTCGCTGACGCTGGCGGCCTTCGCCGTGCACTACATCGGCATCTCAATCGTGGCCTACCAACACGGCTGACCCCTCCCCCTGTCATTTCTCCTCCCTTACTCCACCCGGCGGCCGCGGCTCTTCAGCCGCGGCCGCTTCCGCCCGCACGGACGGATACCCAGCGCTACGCGAGCATCCCGGCGAGCGCACTCGCGTCGGTCGTCGGCGCGTCGCAGACGAAGCCACGGCAGACATAGGCCGCCGGACGCCCGTCCACCAGCCCCCTGCCCGCGAGCAGCGGCAGCTCGTCGGAGCCGGGCGGCCCCGCCGCCACCACCGCCCCCGGCGCCGTGCCGAGCAGCGCGGTCCGGTGCAGGTCGCCGAGGACCTCCCCCACGACGGCCACCTCGCGCGGTCCGTCCAGCGCCGCCTCGGCGACCGCGAGACCGTGCCCGATGAACCGCGGCACGCGAGGCCCGAGCGCCTTGACGACCCCGAGCGCCCGCTCCGCCGCGGTCCGGTGCGGCGAGGCCCCCGTCTGCGCCGCGTACGACAGCAGGGCCCCGGCCGCGGCCGTCCACCCGGAGGGCGCCGCGTTGTCCGTGGGGTCCTGCGGCCGCCGGATCAGCCGCTCCGCGTCCGCCGCCGTGTCGTACAGCGCCCCGCTCTCCTCGTCGACGAACTGCGCGAGGACGTGGTCGAGCAGGAACCCGGCGAACTCCAGCCACACCCCCTCCCCCGTCACGGAGGCCAGCGCGAGGAAGCCCTCGGCGACATCCGCGTAGTCCTCCAGGACGCCCGCGTTGGCGCCGACGCGCCCGTCCTTCGAGGTGCGGGCGAGCCGCGCACGGTCGTCCATGTGCAGACGTACGAGGAGATCGCCCGCGCCCACGGCGGCCGTGACGAGGTCGGGCCGGTCGAAGTACGCGCCGGCCTCCGCGAGCGCGGCGATCGCGAGGCCGTTCCAGGCGGCGACGACCTTGTCGTCACGCCCGGGAGCGGGCCGCTCGGCACGCGCGGCGAGCAGCCGCTCCCGCACCGACGCGAGCCGCGAGGCCTCCGCGAGCGGGGCTTCGGCGACGGGGAGTTGCAGAACGGAGGCGCCTTCCTCGAAGGTGCCTTCCTCCGTCACGCCGTAGCAGGCCATCGCGAGATCCGCGTCGGCCTCCCCCAGCACCTCCCGCAACTGCTCGGGCGTCCATACGTAGTACGCGCCCTCGACGTGCTTGCCCGTCGCCGGGTCCTCGCTGTCGGCGTCGAGCGCGGAGGCGAACCCGCCTTCGTTGGTGCGCAGTTCACGGACCATGAAGTCGGCGGTCTCCAGAGCCACGCGACGCGCGAGGTCCGAGCCGGTGGCCCGCCACAGATGGGCGTACGCGCGGCACAGCAGCGCGTTGTCGTACAGCATCTTCTCGAAGTGCGGCACGACCCACTCCCGGTCGACCGAATAGCGCGCGAAGCCGCCGCCGAGCTGGTCGTAGATGCCGCCGCGCGCCATCCGCTCACAAGTGTCGGCGGCCATCTGGAGCGCGCCCTCCGCGCCCGTGCGGGCGTAGTGCCGCAGCAGGAACTCCACCGCCATCGACGGCGGGAACTTGGGCGCGCCGCCGAAGCCGCCGTGCGTCGCGTCGTAGTCGCGGGTCAGGCCGAGCAGCGCCTGCGCCAGCTCGTCCTCGCCGGGCTTCTCGCCGGTGCCGTGCGTGAGCTGCCGCTCCCCGAGGTCGCGCACGATCTTCCCGGCGACCTCGGCGACCTCGCCTCGCCGGTCCGTCCACGCCCGGTGCACGCCGTCGAGGATCTGCGGGAAGGACGGCATGCCGTGCCGGGGCTCGGGCGGGAAGTACGTACCGAAGTAGAAGGGCTCGGCGTCGGCGGTGAGGAAGACGGTCATGGGCCAGCCGCCCTGGCCCGTCGCGGCCTGCACGGCCTCCATGTAGACGGCGTCGACGTCGGGGCGCTCCTCGCGGTCGACCTTGATGTTCACGAACTTCTCGTTCATGAGCGCGGCCGTCGCCTCGTCCTCGAAGGACTCGTGCGCCATGACGTGACACCAGTGACAGCTGCTGTACCCGACGCTGAGCAGCACCGGCACGCCCCGTTCGCGGGCCTCCTGAAAGGCCTCGGCCGACCAGGGCCACCAGTCGACGGGGTTGTCGGCGTGCTGGAGCAGGTAGGGGGACGTCTCTTGGGCCAGTCGGTTCGGCATACCCCCCATCCTCGCGCACACCGGGCGCCGGGCTCACGTACGCCGGGCCCTGATCCGCCGACTCCCTCGCATCGGAGCCCCGTACGCAGCACACTTGCGACCGCAGGAAACCGTTGCTCTCGGAGGGGGAACCCATATGCGGGACAGCCATCGGGCCGAGGCCGAGCGGCTGTTGGCACGGGCCGTGGAGGAGGAGGTGCGGCGCTCGGGCGGGCGCGTCGACGGGGCCGTACTGCTCTCCCGGGCGCGCGGCGCCCTGGACGCGATGGCGCAGACGGCCGCCGAGGAGTACGACACGTACACCCGGGCGTTGGACGAGGCGGATGCCGGGCGGCTCACCTTCGGCCAGCGGTACGCGCGCGAGGGCGCCGGAACTCCCCTTCTGGTGGCGGTGGTTGCCGCCGTCGCGGCCGGGGTGTCGGACCTGTCGTTCGGTACGGGCGTCGGCACGGCGCTCGGCACCGGCGCGGTCGTCGCGGTGGCGGGCGCGGCGGCGACGGTCCTGAAGGTGACCGCCTCCCACGTGCCGGCGGCGAGCCGTCGCGCCGGGGCGCTCAGCCAGCCGGGCGGGCCCGAACAGCTGCGGCTCCAGTGGCTGACGGCGCTGGAGGTGCGGGGCATCAGGCCCTTCCTCGACCAGCAGCGGGTCCTCGCCGCCTCCACGGGCACGGGGACGGCGAAGAAGGCCGCGCCGCAGCTGCGCGGCACGGACAAGAGCGCGGCGGCGCGCAGGCGCTCCGCACTGGAGCAGTCCTTCTCCCAACTCCCTCAGAATGACGGGCATTTCGCGGGCCGCAGGGCCGAGCTGGGACAGATCGCCCGGTGGGTGCACGCGGCGCGCGCCAGCACGGACACCCGGCCCACGGTCGTCCTGCTGTACGGCGCCCCGGGCTCGGGAAGGTCAGCGCTCGCGGTGCGGGCCGCGCACGATCTGCGGGACCAGTTCCGCGGCGCGTGCGTGGTGGACCTGCGCGGCGACGCCCCGCGGGAGACCCCGCTGTCCACGCGCGACGCGCTGCTGCACCTGCTGAATCGATTGGGCGCGCCGCGCGAGCAACTGCTCTTCCGGGAGCGTTCCTCGCAGGAACAGCAGGTCAAGCGGCTCAGCGAGCTGTACCACCAGTATCTGACGGGTATGGCGGTGGTCATCGTCCTGGACGACGCGGGCGACGCCGAGCAGGTGCGCACCCTGATCCCGGAGCGCTCGGACAGCCTCGTCCTCGTCACCGCGCGGCAGCCGCTGGAGATCCCCGCCGACCTGCCCGCCTGGGTGCACCGGCTCCCGGTCGAGGCGCTGGACGAGGCGGGCGCGGAGGAGCTGCTGCGGGAGTCCGCCGAGGATCCCTCGGGGCCCTACGACGCCGAATCGACCGAGGCCGTACGGGAGTTGTGCGGCGGCCTGCCGCTCGCGCTGCGCGCCGCCGGGTCCTCGCTCGGCCCGCGCACCCCGCGCCGGCTCGCGGCGGACCTCGCGGCGTACGGGCCCGCCGACAAGGTCGGCCCCATCGAGCGCGTCCTGTGGCTGCGCTACACCGACCAGTCCGAGCCCGCCCGGCGCCTGCTGCGCCGCCTCGCGCTCGCCGGACGCGCCTCGCTCGGCCCGGCCGCGGCGGCGGCGCTGCTCGCCACGGACGAGCAGGAGGCGGGCCGCAGGCTCACCGCGCTCTCCGACGCGGGCCTGGTCGACCGGCTCCGGGGCGGCCGCTACCGCCTGCACGACCTCGTACGCGCCTTCGCCCTCGCCCGTCTGCTGGACGAGGAGGAGCCCGCCGAGCGCACCGCCGCGCAGGAGCGGCTCATCGTCAGCTACGGCGAGCTGGCCGACACGGTGATCCGCCTGGTCGACGGCAAGACGTCCACCCGCTCGAACACCGTCTTCCGGTCGGGGACCGCCGGGCAGCACGGCTTCACCTCCCTCGACGCGGCGCTGCGCTGGCTGGACGACGAGTCGACGTTCATCACGGCGGCGCTGCGGCACGCGGAGGGCGTCGACCAGCGGGCCGTCCTGAACCTCCTCGGCGCCCTGTGCGACTACTGCCTGCTGCGCGGCGACCTCTACCGCCTGGGCGAGATCAACGAACTCACCCAGGCCATCGACCAGGGCCTCCTCGGCCGCAGCGTGCAGTGGCGCACGGGCATCGCGGCCCGTCAGCTCGGCGAGCTGGATCAGTCGCGTACGACGTTGAACTCCGTCGTCGACCTCTACTTCGAGGCCCACCAGGACGCCGCCGCGGCCCGTGCGCTCGGCTCCCTCGGCATCACGCTGCACCACCAGGGCAACCTCACGGAGGCCGCGGCCCGGCTGACGGAGGCGCTGGACCTCCAGGCCTCCGACGAGCTGGCGGGTGACCGGGCCTGGACGCTGCACGCGCTCGCCGCGGTGGAGCGCGACCGCGCCCATCTCGCGCACGCCCTCGACATGCTGGAGCGGGCGCTCACCCTGCACCGCGCGGGTGGCTCCGTGCACGGCGAGGCGTGGACGCACTTCCAGCTCGGGCAGCTGCGGCTGCGCATGGGCGACGTACCGCGTGCGGAGACGGAGCTGCGCGACGCCCTCGACCTGTACGGCCGCACGCGCGACGCGCGCGGCGAGGCCTGGGCCATGACGCAGCTGGCGCGGGCCCGCCTGGTGGCCGGCGACCCCTCGCCTGCGGTCGACGGCCTGCGCCAGGCGGTGTCCCGGCACCGCGACAACGAGGACGCGCGGGGCGAGGCCTGGTCGCTGTACTACCTCGGCCAGGCCCTGGAGGAGATGGGCAGCCTCGACCAGGCGGTACGCGACCTGGAGCGGGCGCGCAC
This sequence comes from Streptomyces sp. NRRL S-920, assembly GCF_000717945.1. NCBI lineage: Bacteria > Bacillati > Actinomycetota > Actinomycetes > Kitasatosporales > Streptomycetaceae > Streptomyces > Streptomyces sp. NRRL S-920. The sequence continues at coordinate 45,530 of NZ_JODF01000038.1, read as the reverse complement.
CATGTTCTCCCGGATGCGGGACGTATACGGGCTCGCGTGCGCCCGCCACCACTCGGCGCGCGTCACCCGCGACCAGCGCGCCGCCCAGACCGGCTCGCTGCGCAACTCCGGGTTCGCCCGCCAGCTCCTGGTCGACGCCCGCGCCGACTTCCAGCGGATCGGCGTCGCGCACGGCGAGGCCTGGACGTGCCTGGAGCTGGCGGTCGTGGACGCGGGCAACTCCCGCACCCAGCAGGCGCTGGCCCTGTGCGACGAGGCGATCGTCCTGTTCACCTCGTACGGCGACCGCCGCGGCGAGGACTGGGCCCGCTTCCTGCGCTGCACCCTGCTGCCGTACGCCTCGCCGGGCGGCTGGGAGATCGGCACGGCGGTCGCCCAGGAGGAGCTGAACCAGCTCGCCCGCGCCGACCACCCGACCCGCGACGGCAAGCTCGCCGACTACTTCCAGGCGTACGGGCTGCTTTTGGAGCGGGGCACCGAGCTGGAGACGGGCTGGCAGGCGTGGCGCCTCGGCATGGTGCCCAACCGGCATGCCCGGGAGGTGATGGGGGTGGAGGTGCCGCGTGATTAATCCTTATAGGTGAAATAGCCATGGGCGGGCTGTTATGCCGAGTGGCGTCGTAAGGATGGGAGGTCGCAGGGGCCGTCGGTATGCCGGTCCGAGCTGACCTCAAGGAGATTCGATGACCAAGGGATACAGCACTGTCGTGGATATCCTCGTGGACAAATTCCAGTGCGCGGAAGAGGAGTTGACGCCCGCCACGACCGTGGAGGACGTGGATCTCGACTCGCTCGCGCAGGTCGAATTCGCCATCACCCTGGAGAGCAGGATCGGCCGGCCGTTCAGCGAGGACCAACTCACCCTGGACACCACGCTGGGCGAGATCGCCGCCGCCGTCGAATCCTCGTTGTCCGTCGGCTCTTCTTATGAAAAATAGTATTGCCCTGTCACCTGTGGACGAACTTCTCTGCGGCGCGGGCCCCCACCCCAAACCCCCCATCGCCATGGCCGCGTTGTTCACGGGAGCACCGCCACCCCTCGATGATCTGCGCGACAGGGTGGTCGAGCGCTGGGGCGGCCTCCCTCTGCTGCGCCGGACTCTGCTACGGCCCGCGCGGCCGACGTGGCTGCGCCCGCACCGCTGGGTGCCGCTCGACGGCTTCGACGTCCGCGCCCACGTCCGCGAGCACGTCCTGGATACGGATGAGGGCGCGGGCGGTAGGGCATTCACGGACCTGCTCGGCCGGCTGGTCACCCAGCCCGTGCCCGACGGACTGCCGCCCTGGCGCCTGCGGCTCGTACGGACGGCGCGGCAGACCGGCGCACAGGAGTGGTTCGGGCTCGTCCTGACCGCCCATCACGCCCTGATGGACGGCCGTTCCCTGGAGCTGCTGCTGAGCGGTCTCCTCGACGGTGGTCACCCTCGCGGCGCCAAGGCCACGGGGCGCGCGCGGGCCGTCCGGGCGCCTCAGGTCATCCCCGGACCTCGACGCGCGGCGCCGGCCGAGCGGCCCCGGAGCACCGGCCGACCGCTGGACGCGCTGCGTACGGGGCAGGCCCTGCCGCTGCCTTCCGGCCCACCGGGGGCGAAGAGGGATCTCGCCTGGGTGGACGTGGACACGGACGCGGTACGAGCGGCCCGCCGGGCCCTGCCCGGACTCGGCGCGTCCCTCAACGAGATCCTGCTCGCGGCCTCCGCGGGCGCCCTGCGAACCGTCCACGGCGAGCCGGACCACTGGGCCGCGGCCACCCGCCCGCTGTACGGCCTGTTCGCCGTGGACCTGCGCACGCCGGAGCAGCCCAACACGCTGGGCAACGTCGTCTCGGCGGTGCGGATACCGCTCCCCATGGCCATCGACGACCCCCGGGAACGGCTTGCGGCATGCCGGGCCGTGGCGGCCGCTCCCGACTCCGCGCACACCGCGGCCGCCGCCACGCACTTGCTCAGCACCGCCGCCCGTCTGGGCCCCTGGGGGCTGCGCCTGCTCGCCGTGCGAGCCAATTCGCGCCGGTGGGCCCCCGTGGTCTGTACGGCCATCAGATGGCCTCGGGGCCCGTGGTCCCTGGACGGCGCGCCGCTGGCGAAGGCGATCACCCTGCCCCAGGTGCAGAACCCGGAGGCGGTCAGCCTGACCCTGACGAGCTACGCGGGCACGCACACCCTCTCCGTGATCAGCAACACCCCTCCGGGACAAGCCCGGTTGCTGGCGGCCGCGTTCGAACGCGAACTGACGTCCGTCGGCTCCACGGTGAGCACCGCCGGTCGTAACTCCCCGCTGTGAATCTCGTTGCCTTCTGTGACTGCGAGCAGCGGTCGAGTCAGGCCAACAGCGCCCGGAACAAGGAAGATCCCCAGAGGATGCCCCCAGCGGAGGAGATGTCGGCCATGGATCGCATGAGGCTCTCCTTCCACGATGCGACGCTGCTGCACAACGGCTGCCCCGGTGTCATCGGCGCGGCGGCGGTCTTCACCGGCGAGGAGCCCGACCTCCGCGAAGTCCGGGCACGGGTCGCCGAACGATGGACGGCACTGCGACGGATGAGCCACCAGCTCGACACCTCGCTCGCGACAAGCACGGGTGAGCGGCGAGCACCGCGTCGACGCCGCCTGCACTGGGTCGTACGGGGGCCGTTCGAGCCCGAGGCGCACGTCCTCGCCGCGCCGGGCAAGCTCGACGACCTGTGGGCGGACGTGGTGGGCCGCCCGCTCCCCGACGGGGCGCCGCCCTGGCGGCTCTACGTCGTCCCTGGTGGCCCGGACGGCGGGTTCGCGCTGGCACTGGTCGCCCAGCACGCACTGCTGGACGGGCGTTCCCTCGAAACCCTGCTGCGCCTTCTGATGGACGACGCCGCCCCGGCGCGGACCGCGAGCAGCACGGCGCGGCCCCGCGTCCGGTTCGGCGCCGTGACCAGGGAACTCAGGGCGCTGGCGACCCGCGGGCAGGCCCTCCCGACACCGTCGCCTCGCCGGACGTCCGCCTCGGTCGCCGTACGCACACTGCCCGCCCCCACGATCCGCGCCGCGCGCCGGCACCCCGTGGACACGCGCGGCGCGACGCTGAACGAACTGCTGGTCGGCGCGGTGGCCGGGGGGCTGCGCGCCCATTTCGGCCCTCCACGCCACTGGCCGCGCACGCGGCCCGTGTTCACGGCCGTACCGAGCGACCTGCGCGCCCGGGACGACCAGGACGCTCTGGGCAACGGCTCGACGGCCGTACAAGTGGCGCTGCCCCTCGACCATGACGACCCCGTCGCCCGCCTGCGGGTCTGCCAGACCTCGCTGCGAGCGGTGCCCGCACGGTCCGGCGTCCACGCCGCCGCGCTGCTCCCCATGGCAGAAACGGTCCACCGTGTGGCGCCCTGGCTGACCGCGCGGATGGCGGGCAGTGCCTCGGAGCCGACCTTCGTGGCGACGGTGACGACCGCCATGAAATGGCGTGACGCGTCATCCGCCTTTCACGGCAACGGACTTCAGCACGTCGTGGGGCTGCCGCCGCTGCACCGGCCGGGCAGTGCGAGCTTCCATCTGATGCAGAGCCATACCGCCTGCACGCTCACCGTGGTCTGCCACTTGCTCCCCGACAGCGCTCAACAACTCGCGGACGCCGTGGTGGACGAATTCGAGACCCTGGCGCGGATGTCATGACGCCATCGCAAGACCTGACGCCATGGAAAGACCTGACGTACCAAAAGACCTGACACTCCGGAAGATCCGAGAAAGGGAAAAGCACCGTGGGAACAGAAGTGAACGCGGCCGTGGAAGATGAACAAGCGGGCGTATGGGCCGAGTTGCGTCCCCTCTGCGCGCACATCATGTCCGTCCCCCAGGAGCACGTCGTCCCGCACGCCCGGCTCGTGGCCGACCTCGGGGCCGACAGCCTGGACGTCACCGAACTACAGGTCGCCTCGGAGGAACTCTTCGGCGTGTCCCTCAAGGGAGCCGACCCCGCCGCGGTGTCCACGGTCGGTGACGTCGCCGCTCTCATCGTGAAGCAGCGCACCCGGCCCGCCCCGGGCGTGGTCACTGGATGACACGCAACGACGCTGTCGCGATCACGGGCCTCGGAGTTCGCTGCGGGGCAGGGGCGACGACGGGTGAGCTGTGGGAGAACCTCCTGCGCTCCCGTTGCGCGGCCACGCTGCACGCCTTCGACGACGAGGCCACCGTCGTGCACCCCGCGTACCCCATGGCCGACTTCACTCCCGAGGGCTACCTCGCCCCGAAGGAGGCGCGCCGAGCGGACCGCTCCGTGCAGATGGCGGTGTGCGCCGCCATGGACGCGGTCACGGACGCCGGGGGCCTGCACGTCCCCGCCGCCCGCAGGGCGGTCGTCACCGGCACCACGTACGGCGGCCTGATCAGCCAGGAGCACGGCATCGGCAAGCCCGACGTGTTCTACCCGGCGCGGGTGATGCCCAACGCCGGTGCGTACTGGATCAGTTCCAAGGCCGGTGTCACCGGCCCCACCCTGACCCTCTCCACCGCGTGCGCCTCGGGAACGCACGCCGTGGGCGAGGCGATGCACATGATCCGGGCCGGGCGCGCCGACGTGGTCGTGACCGGCGGCCACGACAGTCCCTTCACCGCGACGACCGCGCTCGCCTTCGCGCGGTCCGGCGCCATGGTCACCGACCGCACCGAACCCGCCCGCGCCTCACGGCCGTTCGACGCGGAGCGGCAGGGATTCCTCCTCGCCGAGGCGGCGGCGTTCCTGGTCCTCGAACGGCTCGACCTGGCGCGCGCCCGCGGCGCGCGCGTCTACGCCACCCTCATCGGATACGGGTGCAGCTCCGACGCCTACCACCTCACGGCACCGCATCCCGACGGCAGCGGCGCGGCAGCCTGCATGGAGCAGGCGCTCGCCGACGCCGGTATCGCTCCCGACGCCGTCACCCACGTCAACGCGCACGGCACCGGCACCGTCCTCAACGACGTGGCGGAAGCCCGCGCCCTCGCGTCGGTGTTCGGCCCCGCCGCCGTACCGGTGACCGCCGCCAAGTCGGTGACCGGGCACGCCCTCGGGGCCGCTGGAGCCCTGGAAGCCGTGATCACCGCTCTGTCGCTGCACGAAGGAGTCGTGCCGCCCACCGCCCACCTCACCCGGCTGGACCCCGAGTGCGATCTCGACGTCGTCGTCCAGCCGCGCAAGCTGTCCGCGGGACCGGCGCTCAGCAACAGCTTCGGCTTCGGTGGGCACAATTCCTGTGTCGTCCTCGACTCGGCCGAGCGCTGACGCCGATGAAGAGCGAAGGGTCGTACCCATGAGGCTGTCGGGACTCGACGAGGGCTTCGTGCGCACCGGGCTGTCCGGGACGATCGGTACGGCCGCGCTCTTCACGGGAGAGCCGTTCGACCTGGCCGAGCTGCGCTCCCGCGTCGGCGAGCGATGGGGAGGGCTCGACCGGATGCGTCAGGTCCTGGAGGCGCCCCGCGGACCGGCGGCCCTCTCGGGCCACCGCTGGGCGGCCGGGAGGCCGTTCGACCCCGCCGCGCACGTCGTCGCTTGCGAGCAGGAGCTGCGCCCGCTCCTGTCCGCCTCGGTCGGCCGGCGGCTACGGCCCGACCGGCCGCTGTGGCAGTTGCTGGTACCGAAGCCCGCTCCGAACGGCGAACACGCCCTGGTGCTGCTCGCCCATCACGCGCTCATCGACGGCAGTTCCATGGCGACCCTGCTTCGCCTCCTCATGGACGACTCCAAGCTCGCCGCGCCCCGGGCGCCCGTACCACCGCCCGCGGCACCGAGTCCCTCGCCGCTGATTCCCACGCCACGCCCGGAGCGCCCCCGGGTCCGCCCGGCGGCCCTCTTCAGAGAGTGCCGTGACAGCAATGCCCTGGGGCAGCGCCTGCCGCTGGCATCCGGCGAGGCCCACCCGTCCCTCGCTGTCACCCGGCTCGACCCGGACGTGATGCGCTCGGCCCGCCGCCGGCCCGCGGGGGGACGCGGAGCGACCCTGAACGAACTGCTGCTCGGTGCCGTGGCGGGCGCCCTCCCCACCTGCTACGGCACCACCTCGTCCTGGCCCCGGGGGCGCGCGCCCCTCTACGCGACGGTGCCGGTGGACCTGCGCGACCGGTACGAGGCGCAGCAGCTCGGCAACTTCATCACCGCCGTCCGCATCCCGCTGCCCCTCGGCGCCGACTCCGCGGCCGGGCGCCTGCACACGTGCCAGAACCTGATGGCGGACCTGCACCAGCGCCGCCAGACCCACCACGCGGCCCTGCCCGTCCTGGAGGGCGCCGCGCGCGCGGTGCCCTGGCTCACCGCGGCGCTGGCCAAGCGCATGATCCGGCCCGAGGTCACCACGGCCGTGTGCACGGCCTTCAAATGGCGGGACAACCCGAGCCATCTGCTCGGCCGGCGCCTGAGCGGCGTCGTCTCCCTGCCCGCGCTCTCCTCCCCCGGCACCACGAGCCTCAGCCTCGTGCAGACCGCCGACGCCTATCTGCTCACCGTCGTGAGCCACCTCGGCCCGGACGACTCCGGGCTGATCGCCGACGCCGTGGCGGAGGAACTGGCGGCGCTGGCCTCAGCGGCGTAGGCGGCAGCGGCGTCACCCCTGCGGGGGGTGGCGGACCGACCCGCGCATCCACAAGGCTGGAAGGTCTGGAGAGCCGTGGAAAGGCGGATCGGAATGCGCAAGGGCATCACGATGAGGAACAAGATGAGGAACAAGCTGTCGGTACTGGTCGTGGGGGTGGCCGCCGCGGCCGCCACCGTAGTCCCGGGCACCAGCGCGCACGCGGCTGATGGGTACGACCGGTGCCCCGACGGCTACTACTGCATGTTCTCGGGCCTCGACGGCACCGGCGACATGATCAAAGTCAGGGGGAACACCCCGGACCTGGCGGCGCTCGGCATGAACGACCGGGCCAAGTCGGACTGGAACCGCACCGCCTCGACCATCTACCTCTGGTCCGACGCGCACTACAGCGGCTGCACGGCCGTGACCTCCTCGGGCCCGACGGGCAAGGGGAACTTCTTCCCCACCTACCAGGACTTCTTCAGCTCGGTGCAGTTCGACGGGCCGGGCGGCCCGAGCTGCGGCACGCCGCCCGGCGAGGACTAGCTCCCGCCGCCTGGCGAGAGCTAGCTTCCGCCGCCCGGCTTCTTCTCGTCGGCGGTCGCGTTCGAGCCGGTCGTCGCGGCGACCGGCTCGTCGTGCGGCTGCGGCCGCCCGGTCTCCGGCTCCTTGAAGTCGACCTTGCCCATGTGCCGGTTCATCGACTTCATCAGGCCCCACACGGCCAGGGCCATCACCGCGAAGACGATGAACCCGAGGACGCCGGGGGTCACCTTGTCGTCGTCGACCTCCTTGGCAAGAGGGACGAGATGCGTCATTGCCAGATGTGCGTTCACGCTAGGCATTGTCGCGGATGCCCGCAAAGAGGTCGTCCTCGGGGAGGGAAGTGTCGACGAGCGACTTCGCCAGCTCGTACTCCTCCGTCGGCCAGACCTCCTTCTGGAGTTCCATCGGGACGCGGAACCAGCCACCGTCGGGGTCGATCTGCGTGGCGTGCGCGATCAGGGCCTTGTCGCGGATCTCGTAGAAGTCGGCGCACGGGACGTGCGTGGTCAGCGTGCGCTCGACGCGCTCGAACTCGTCCCACCGCTTGAGCCAGTCGCCGTACGGCGACTCCAGGCCGCGGTCGAGCATCGCCTGGTGGAGCGCCTCGGTGCGCGGGCGGTTGAAGCCCTGGTTGTAGTAGAGCTTCTGCGGCTGGAAGACCGGGCCGAACTCGCTCTCCGGGTACTTCTCGGCGTCCGCCGCGCCCTCGAACGCCACCATCGTGATCTTGTGGGTCATGATGTGGTCGGGGTGCGGATAGCCGCCGTTCTCGTCGTACGTCGTGACCACCTGCGGGCGGAACGCGCGGATCTGGCGCACCAGCTCGCCCGCGGCCTTGTCCACGTCCTCCAGCGCGAAGCAGCCCTCGGGCAGCGGCGGCAGCGGGTCGCCCTCGGGGAGCCCCGAATCGACGAAGCCGAGCCACTCCTGCTTGACGCCGAGGATCTCGCGCGCCTCGTCCATCTCCTTCTTGCGCACCTCGTGGATGTTCTCCTGGATGTAGGTGTCACCCTGGAGCTTCGGGTTGAGGATGTCGCCGCGCTCACCGCCCGTGCAGGTCACGACGAGCACGTCCACCCCCTCGGACACGTACTTGGCCATGGTGGCCGCGCCCTTGCTCGACTCGTCGTCGGGGTGGGCGTGCACGGCCATCAGTCGAAGCTGCTCAGTCAAGACTCGATCCTCAAGGTATTGGGCGCCCTCGGTCATCCGGCGCATCACGCGGCTTCTATAGTGACGGAACCGGGGGGCGGAAAATTCCGGCATCCCCTGTTCCTGGAGGACGATCATGGCGGCGGGGCTTCCCCAAGGGCGGTACGGTCGCTCGCGCACGGCTGACGAGGCCGCCGACCGCAAGCTCAAGATCGTGGGCTCCGTGCTGGGCGTGGTCCTGCTCGGCGTCGTCGGCTGGTTCGGCTACGACTACATCAACGGTACGAAGGTCAGCGCCGAGGTCATCAAGTTCGACGTCGTTTCGGCCACCGCCGTCGAGGCGCACCTTGAGGTGCGCAAGGACGCCGGCGCCAAGGGCTACTGCACCCTGCGCTCACAGGCGGAATCCGGCGCCGAGGTCGGCCGCGCGGACTTCCGCTTCGACCAGCACGAGGGTCGTATCGACAAGGTCGTCACGCTCCGTACGACGTCGAGGGCGACCAGCGTCGAGCTGCTGGGCTGCCACGCCGACTGACACGCGGCCCGCGGGGCCGGCTTTACCGCCGTCACCTGCGTTGACGTGATTCTGATGGCTTATGTCCTCCCCCTGGCGCACCGGAATTGTTAGGCTCGTGGTTTCGCCCACCCGTGAGGGAACATCCTTCTGGGTAGGGCGATGCTTTGTATTCCCAGTACCTACGAGGAGCACCTGTGACCCAGACCAGCGAGAACGTCACCTGGCTGACCCAGGAGGCGTACAACCAGCTCAGGGCCGAGCTGGAGTACCTGTCTGGTCCCGCGCGCACCGAGATCGCCGCGAAGATCGCGGCGGCGCGCGAGGAGGGGGACCTGCGCGAGAACGGCGGGTACCACGCGGCCAAGGAGGAGCAGGGCAAGCAGGAGCTCCGCGTCCGCCAGCTGACCCAGCTCCTGGAGACCGCCAAGGTCGGTGAGGCCCCGGCCGCGGACGGCGTGGTGGCGCCCGGCATGGTCGTGACCATCGCCTTCGACGGCGACGAGGACGACACCGTGACGTTCCTGCTCGCCTCCCGGGAGTACGCGAGCGACGAGATCGAGACGTACTCGCCGCAGTCCCCGCTGGGCTCGGGCGTGAACGGCAAGAAGATCGGCGAGGACGCGCAGTACGAACTGCCGAACGGCAAGCTCGCCTCGGTCAAGATCCTTGAGGCCAAGCCGTACCAGGGCTGAGCCGTAGCGTCGCGGCAAGGGCGGGCCCCCGGCACCTGAGGTGCCGGGGGCCCGTCGCGTGTCAGGCCGTCGCCGAGCGGTACTTGCGGACCGCCAGCGTGCGGAAGACCAGGATGATCAGGACCGAGTAGATCACCGAGGCCCAGACCGGATGCTGCATGGGCCAGGACGTGGACGCCGAGACGCCCGGGTTGCCGAACAGCTCGCGGCAGGCCTGGACGGTGGCGCTGAAGGGGTTCCAGTCGGCGACGTGGCGCAGCCAGGGCGTCATCTGGCTGGAGTCCACGAACGCGTTCGAGATGAACGTGACCGGGAAGAGCCAGATCAGGCCGCCCGACGTGGCCGCCTCCGGAGTGCGCACCGAGAGGCCGATGAGCGCGCCGACCCAGGTGAAGGCGTAGCCGAGCAGGAGCAGCAGGCCGAAGGCGCCGAGCGCCTTCCCGATGCCCTCGTGGATGCGCCAGCCGACGAGCAGCGCCACGATCGCGAGGACCAGCAGGGTCAGCGCGGTCTGTACGAGGTCGGCGATGGTGCGGCCGGTGAGGACGGCGCCGCGCGCCATGGGCAGTGACCGGAAGCGGTCGATGAGGCCCTTGTGCATGTCGTCGGCGATACCGGCTCCCGCGCCCGCGGTGGCGAAGGTGACGGTCTGGGCGAAGATGCCCGCCATCAGGAAGTTGCGGTACACGGAGGGGTCGGTGCTGGCGCCGATCTTCATGGAGCCGCCGAAGACGTAGCTGAACAGCACCACGAACATGATGGGCTGAATCAGCCCAAATATCACCATCTCAGGAATTCTGGACATACGGATGAGGTTCCGCTGGGCGACGACCAGGGAGTCCCTGACGGACTGGCCGATGCCGCCCGCGGGCCTGGGGCCCGCCGAGGGCACGGCGTCGGTGGCGGTGCTCATATGCCGGCCTCCTTGTTCCGCTTGGCCTTGGCCGCGGCGCTCGCGCCGTTGCCCTCGTCCTCCAGCGCGGCGACGTGGCCGGTGAGGGAGATGAAGACGTCGTCGAGGGTCGGGCGGCGCAGGCCGATGTCGTCGATCTCGATGCCGCGCGCGTCCAGCTCGCGGATGACCTCGGCGAGCAGCTTGGCGCCGCCGGTGACGGGCACGGTCAGCTTGCGCGTGTGCTCGGCGACGGTGACGTCCCCCTTGCCGAAGCCGCGCAGGACCTCGGAGGCGGTGGGGATGTGCTCGCGCTCGTGCACCACGACCTCGACGCGCTCGCCGCCGGTGCGGGCCTTGAGCTGGTCGGAGGTGCCGCGGGCGATGACGCGGCCGTGGTCGACGACGCAGATGTCGTGCGCGAGGTGGTCGGCCTCCTCCAGGTACTGGGTGGTCAGCAGGAGTGTCGTACCGCCCGAGACGAGTTCCTGGATGACCTCCCACAGCTGCTGGCGGTTGCGCGGGTCGAGGCCGGTGGTGGGCTCGTCCATGAACATCACCGGCGGCGAGACGACGAGCGCGGCCGCGAGGTCGAGGCGGCGGCGCATGCCTCCCGAGTACGTCTTGGAGGGGCGGTCCGCGGCGTCGGCGAGGTTGAACCGTTCGAGCAGCTCGCCCGCCCTGACCTTGGCATCCTTCGCCCTCATCTGGTAGAGCTTCGCCACCATCTGGAGGTTCTCACGGCCCGTCAAGTACTCGTCCACGGCGGCGAACTGACCGGACAGGCCGATCGACCGGCGCACCTCGTTCGGGTGCTTGAGCACGTCGATCCCCGCGACGACGGCCCTGCCGCTGTCGGGTGTCAGGAGCGTCGTCAGACAGCGCACCGCGGTGGTCTTCCCCGCGCCGTTCGGCCCGAGGAGCCCGAGTACGGTGCCCTCGGGGACGTCCAGATCGACGCCGTCCAGAGCCCTTACGTCACCGAAGGTCTTCACCAGGCCTTCGGCGTAGATGGCGCCCGGCATATGGGTTCTCCCAGAGGTCCGGCGGTGAGGGACTTTCTGGGAGAAGTCTAGGTTTGCCGGGCCCTCCGCGCCTGGCAAACGCCTGTACGAGCATCACGCGGGCTCACCGCTCGTGTCTCGGCCCGCCTTCGCGCACGCTCACGGCGCGCGCCTCAGACGATGACCGTGTAGCCCGCGTCGCGCAACGCCTTACCTACCTCGGCGCAGTGCTCGGGGCCCTTCGTCTCCAGGTGCAGCTCCACCTCCACCTCCGTGAGACCGAGGCGCGGATCGGTGCGTACGTGACTCACGTCGAGGACGTTGGCATCCATCACGGTCAGCACACCGAGGAGGTTGGCCAGGGCGCCGGGGCGGTCCGTCAGGCGCAGCCGCAGCGACAGGTAGCGGCCCGCCGCGGCCATGCCCTGGCGCAGGATGCGCTGCATCAGGAGCGGGTCCACATTGCCGCCCGAGAGCAGCGCGACGACCGGCCCCTCGAACGACTTCGGGCTGCTCAGCAGGGCGGCGACGGGACTGGCCCCGGCCGGCTCGACGACCATCTTGGCGCGCTCCAAGCAGAGCAGCAGGGCGCTGGACAGCTCGTCCTCGGAGACCGTGACGATGTCGTCGACCAGGTCCTCGACCAGCCGGAACGGCACATCGCCGGGGCGTCCGACCTTGATGCCGTCCGCCATGGTCGCGGGGTTGTCGATCGACACCGGGTGCCCCGCGGCGAGCGAGGGCGGGTAGGCCGCGGAGCCCGCCGCCTGCACGCCGACGAGCCGCACGTCCGGACGCAGCGCCTTGACGGCCACCGCGATGCCCGCCGCGAGGCCGCCGCCCCCCACGCCGACGACGAGGGTGCGCAGCTCGGGGCACTGCTCCAGGACCTCCAGGCCGACCGTGCCCTGGCCCGCGATGATGTCGGGGTGGTCGAAGGGGTGGATGAACACGGCGCCCGTCTCGCGCGCGTACTCCTGCGCGGCGGCCAGCGTCTCGTCGACGACCTGGCCGTGCAGGCGCACCTCGGCGCCGTACTCCCTGGTCGCCGCGACCTTGGGCAGGGGCGCCCCGGCGGGCATGAACACCGTGGAGCGCACGCCGAGCAGTGAGGACGCCAGGGCCACGCCCTGCGCGTGGTTGCCCGCGCTGGCGGCCACGACGCCCGCGGCGCGCTCCTCGGGAAGCAGGCCCGCGATCCGCACGTACGCCCCGCGCAGCTTGAAGGAGCCCGTGCGCTGGAGGTTCTCGCACTTGAGGTGCACGGGCGCGCCGACCAGCTGGGACAGGTGCCTGCTGCCCTCCATCGCCGTCATCCGGGCCACTCCGGAGAGCATCTTCCGCGCACCGCGCACATCGTCGAGGGTGACGGACGGCAAGGAGTGAGGCGTGCGATAGCTCATGACGCCAAGTCTCGCAGCCGCCGCCCGAGTCCTCCCGCGGTGACCAAAGGCCGAGACCGTTCTGCGCGTAGGTTTGCGCAGCGCAGGTACGGTCCGCCTCCCGGCCGCGTACCCTGTCCCCCAACCCACCGCCCTCGCATGAAGTGAGCCCCCGGCCATGCCCACAACTCCGGACATGACGACCGCCAGTGAACCCGGCCTTCTGGACAGCTTGCAACACCAGGTGGCGGTCTTCGCCCGCCGCGCGGAGCAGACCCGCCTCGGCGGGGTAGGACAGGTCCGCAACTCCATGGACCGCGCCGCCTATCTGCTGCTCAACCGCCTCGACAAGGAAGGGCCGATGGGCGTCAAGGCGCTCGCGGCGAGCATGGGCATCGACTCCTCGACGGTCACCCGGCAGGTCGCCCCGCTGGTCGACACCGGGCTCGTCAAGCGCACCTCGCACCCGGAGGACGGCCGCGCCGTGGTGCTCCAGCTGTCGCCGCGCGGCCAGGCCAGGCTCGACGAGGTGCGTTCCTCGCGGCGCGAGCTGATGGCCGAACTGACGCAGGACTGGGCGCCGGAGGAGCGTGAGAGCTTCTGCGCGCTCCTCACACGCTTCAACTCCGCCCTCTCGGCTCGCCAGACGTCACACGCGTCGCCCGCTGGAGAGGTTCCGGCCACTCCGGAGTCTTGACCCCGGCCCCGCCCCTGGCCTCATATGAGAGCGGGTCGCCCCCTTGTGCGGGGTTCCCCTCCTTCCTTCCGGCCGGGAGGCGCGGTGCGAGAACGGCAGGCGTTCCAGGACGCCCGCCGTGCCCGGGAGTTCGAGGCGTTCGTCGCGGGCGCGGCAGGCAGGCTCCTGCATGCCGCGACGCTGCTCACCGCCGAGCGCCCCGCGGACAACCCACGCGCGCGTGTCCTGCTGACCGCCGCCCTCGCACATACGTACGCGGCGTGGGATCGGCTGCGCGGCGAGGACCCGTACGACCGCACCCGCCAGCAGCTCGCCCTGCGCTTCGCGCGCGGGGCCTGGCGCCACCACCGCGGCCACGGCGGCGTCCTGGCCCGGCTGAGCCCCCAGGAGCGGCTGATTCTCGTGCTCCGGATGTACGAGGGCGTGGCCGAGGAACAGACGGCGGCGCTCCTCGGGCTGCCGGCCGAGCGGGTCGCGGCGATCTGCGCCCGCGCCATAGCGACGGCCCTGCATCCGCCCCGCGGCCCCGCGCCGACGGGGGCGCTGAGCGGGGCGGTGCCCTCATGAGCCAGTACGAGCGCAAGGAGACGGCCGTCAGGCGGCTCCTGGAGAGTGCGCAGGCGTCGGTGCCGCCGGGGCTCTTCGATGACGCCGTGCGGCGGGGCGGGCGGATGCTGCGGCGGCGCGTGGTGCTGCGCAGGTTCATGTGGGTGGTTCTGCTGGCCTGCGTGGTGGCGTTCGCCGTGTGGGCTTCCGTCGCACAGCCGTGGGCGGAGCCGCCTTCGGAGACGACTCCGCCGCTTACTCGCTGGTAGCGGTCGGGCCCTCAGCGGTGGGGATGTCCGTGTCGAACGGGCTAGCCCAGCGCCTGCTGGAGGTCCGCCAGGAGGTCGTCCGCGGACTCGATGCCCACCGACAGGCGCACCAGGTCCGCCGGGACCTCCAGGGCCGAGCCCGCCACCGAGGCGTGCGTCATGCGGCCCGGGTGCTCGATCAGGGACTCGACACCGCCCAGGGACTCACCCAGAGTGAAGAGCTTGGCGCGGTTGCAGACCTCGACGGCCGCCTCCTCGCCGCCCTCGACCTGGAACGACACCATGCCGCCGAACGCCTTCATCTGCTTGGCGGCGATCTCGTGACCGGGGTGCTCCGGAAGGCCCGGGTACAGGACGCGCGTCACGCGCGCGTGCCGGGTCAGCATCTCGGTGACCTTGGTGGCGTTCTCGCTGTGCCGGTCCATGCGCACCGCGAGGGTCTTGATGCCGCGCAGCACCAGCCAGGCGTCGAAGGGCCCGGCGACGGCCCCCATCGCGTTCTGGTGGTACGCCAGCTCCTCGCCGAGCGCCTCGTCGCCGACGACGAGCGCGCCGCCGACGACGTCCGAGTGGCCGCCCATGTACTTCGTCATGGAGTGCACGACGACGTCCGCGCCGAGGGCGAGGGGCTGCTGGAGGTAGGGGCTCGCGAAGGTGTTGTCGACGACGAGGCGCGCCCCGCTGTCGCGGGCGATCTGCGCGACCGCGGCGATGTCGGTGATGCCGAGCAGCGGGTTGGAGGGGGTCTCCACCCAGATCGCCTTCGTACGTTCGGTCACCGCGGCCCGCACCGCCTCCGGGTCGGAGGTGTCGGCCACGGACCACTCGACGCCCCACCGCGAGACGACCTTGGCGAAGAGGCGGAACGTGCCGCCGTACGCGTCGTTGGGGATGACCACGTGGTCGCCGGGGCTGAGCAGCGCGCGCAGGAGGCAGTCCTCCGCCGCGAGGCCCGAGGCGAAGGCGAGCCCGCGGCGGCCGCCCTCCAGCGCGGCCAGGTTCTCTTCCAGGGCGGTCCTCGTCGGGTTCGCGCTGCGGCTGTACTCATAGCCGCCGCGCAGGCCTCCGACGCCGTCCTGCTTGTAGGTCGACACCTGGTAGATGGGCGGGACGACGGCGCCGGTGAGCGGGTCGGCCGTGTTGCCCGCGTGGATCGCCACGGTCTCGAAATTCTGTGTGCCGGGCGTGCTGTGCAAGTCACTCATGCGGCCTGAGCGTAGTGCGCGGGCGGGCCCTTCCGCCCGGGGGAGAGGGTCCTTCCGTCCAAGTCGGTACGGGTACGTCCCGGCAGGTTGGCCAATTGTCGGACCCGTCTGGTTCGCTTGAGCCATGGAGATTCTCTGGTTCCTGTTCGCTGTGGTCATGATCGGCGCGGTCCTCGGGCCCGTGCTGCTGCGCAGGCGCGGCGGGATCCGGCAGGTCGAGCCCGGCTCACCGGACGCCGCGGACCCGGCGCACTACGGCTTCCTGCGCCAGGAGGAGCTGGACATCCGCATGCCGGGCGAGGACGCCGATCTCCTCGAAGTCCTCGACCTCGTGCAGCGCACGCAGGGGTGGCAGGCCGCCTCGCAGCTCCTCGCGGGCACGGAGACGCACGGCGAGCAGCGCTGGCAGCGTGTGCAGGCCTTCGCGGGCGCGGCCTCGCTGGAGCTCCAGCAGCGGCCGGGCGGCGTGAGCGACAGCCCCGGCGGGCAGTGGCTGCGGGTGTGGCGGGCGGAGGCTCCCAAGGACGCCGGTGGCGCCGCGGTGCACGCGGAGTTCCTGGTCCAGCAGGCGTGGCGGACGGCCGCCCAGGGGACGGACGAGTTCCGGATCATCCTGGAGGAGGCCAAGGAGGCGTGCGCGCAGGCGGCGCTGCTCGCCCCCGGTGACCCCGTTCCGTACATCATCGAGCTGTCCATCGCGCGCGGTCTCGCGTATCCCCGCGAGGAGTTCGAGCAGCTGTGGCTGAAGATCCTGGACCGCGCGCCCGCGCACATGGGCGCGCATCTGGCGGCGCTGCACTACTGGTGCGAGAAGTGGCACGGCTCGCGCGACCTCGCGTACGGCTTCGCGGAGGCGGCCGCGGCGCGCGCCCCCCGCGCCTCCCTCCTCGCGGCGCTCCCGCTCTTCGCCGTCTACGAACACATGCCCGAGGTGAATCTGGTCCGCGGCTTCTACGAGAGCGAGGTCGTCACGAAGGCCGTCGAGGGCGCTCTCTTCGCGGTGCACGCGGCCCGCCCGGACGACCCGATGCTGGCGCACGTCCGCCACCTCCTGGTGTTCTTCCTGGTCCGCTGCGAGCGCTGGGCGGAGGCCATGCACCAGCTGGTGCACGTGGACGGCCACGTCGGCGCGCTGCCCTGGACCCTGACCTCCGACCCGGCCGGGAGCTACGCGGTGTACCGCGCGCTGGCCGTCGCCGGGTACGAGGCGAACGGCGGGAGCCCGGCGACGCTGTCGCTCTGAGCGGCCCGGATCGCAACGCCGGAATGCGGGGACCGGCCCAGCACGTTCCCCTGATGCACCCCTCTGCGAAGGGGTACGCGCCCTGTCAGGCCCCGCACGAGGAGAGACCCGCATGATCTTCGGCCGCACGCCCGAGCTGCCTACCCCCGAGCAGGCCCTGAAGGGCCGGGCGACCCCGGAATTCGAGGTCCCCTCGCGCCACACGGTCCTCGGCAACGCACTGCTCGGCCCCTACCCCGAGGGCCTGGCCGTCGCGGACTTCGCGCTGGGCTGCTTCTGGGGCGCGGAGCGCAAGTTCTGGCAGACGGAGGGCGTCTGGACGACGTACGTCGGCTACCAGGGCGGCTATACGGAGAACCCCTCCTACGAAGAGGTCTGCTCCGGCCTGACGGGCCACACGGAGGCGGTCCGTGTCGTCTTCGACCCGACGCGCGTCTCGTACGCGTCGCTCCTGAAGCTCTTCTGGGAGTCCCACAACCCCACGCAGGGCTTCCGCCAGGGCAACGACGTGGGTACGCAGTACCGCTCGGCGATCTACACCCACTCACCCGAGCAGGAGGCGGGGGCGAAGGCGTCCCTGGAGGCGTACCAGAAGGTCCTGACGGCGGCGGGCCACGGCACGATCACGACGACGATCCTGCCCGCGGACAACAAGCCCTTCTGGCCGGCCGAGCCCTACCACCAGCAGTACCTGGACAAGAACCCCGACGGCTACTGCGGCATCGGCGGCACGGGCGCCCTCCTGGACACCCCCTCACAGACGAACTGGGGCCGCTCCTGCCCGACGGGCATCGCCCCGGCCCCCACCGAGAACTGATCCCGCGGCGCTCCCACGGCGTCCGTCTATCGTGACGGGCATGGCGCTGAGTGACATAGGCAGAGCGGAAGTCCTGCGGGCTGTCGGGGAGTTCGACCGGATCGGCCGCGGCGCATTCCTGCGGCGGTACGGATTCCAGGCGTCCCGCGCCTATCTGCTGGAGGTCGAGGGGCGGTACTACGACTCGAAGGCGGTCGTCGGCGCCGCCCATGGATACCTCCCGGGCCAAGTGCCGCTGACCGCCGCCGAGTTCTCCGGCGGGCGCGATCACGCGGTGAAGCTGCTGGGGGCGTTGGGGTTCCAGGTGGTGTCACAGGAGACGGTCGCCGACACCGCTTCCCCCGACGAACTCATCGGCCGCGTCGCCCGACTGCGCGTCGCCCACACGGAGACCGGCCCGCGTCTCTATCAGCCGATCACTCTCCTGTGGGCGGTCGGCCGCGCGCTCCGCGGCGAGCCGCGCGGGGTGTCCTGGGACGAGACGAGCGGGGCCGTGGGCGGCCTCCTGGAGGAGTTCGGGCTGCGGGGAGAGCGCGCCCGTCCCGGTTACCCGGTGCTCGCGCTCTACCACGCCGGGCTGTGGACGCTCCAAGGCCACGAGGGGCCCGTCCCGCTCGCGCACGGCGATGCCGCCGTACCCCGTCGCTGGTTCGCCGCGCAGCGGCCTGTCGGGGGCCTCGCCCAGCCCTTGTACGACCTCATGCGCACCTCCGGTCAGGCCCGCGTGGAAGTGATCCAGACCCTCACGGAGCGCTTCTTCGAGGACCTCGACGAGGTTCCCCTGTTGCGTGCGGTCGGCCTGTACGACGAGTCGGTGGCGGACGACCGGCACGCGTCCGCGCATACGGCAGGAGCGTTTTCGTCAGGAGCGCCTTCGTCAGGAGACCTGGTCACGGCGGCCGCGCGGTACGAAAGGCTGTGCACGCTCGTGGAGCGGCGGGAGGAGTCACGACGCGGCCGGCGGCGCGAGAGCGTCTCCCGCGACCCCATTCGTTCGTCGTCGGCCCGGCGGGCGGTACTCCTCCGCAGCGCGGGGCAGTGCGAGAACCCGGCCTGCGGTGGGCAGCCGGACGACGTGACGGACTCCGGTGATCCCCTGCTCGAGGTGGACCACGTCGTCGAGATCGCCGGTGAGGGCCGTGACCATCCGAGCCAGATGATCGCCCTCTGCCCGAACTGCCACGCGGTCAAGACCCGCGGCAGGAGCCGTCACGAGGTGCGCGCGACCCTTCTCGAAGTGGCGCGTGAACTGCACGAACGGGCGTATGCGCCCCGGGGCCGGAAGGCGGGTGACCGCGTCGGCGGCTGAGCGGTCCGGCCCCCTCTGCCCTCAGCGAATCTGCCCCCAGCCGAGATTTCTGACAGTCGCGGTCGTGGCGGGCAACAGTGGGGGCACGGCGCGGTGTTGGAGCCGCGGGAGTTGAGGGAGGTCCGATGTCAGTACTCGGCAGTGGCTGGGAGGCGGTCGTGCGGCCGCGGGGTGAGGACGGGGAGACCGTTCCTTCGCGGTTCGACGATCATCTCGCAGCCCAGCTGCTCAACCAGCGGATCGTGTTCCTCGGGACGCAGGTCGACGAGGTGTCCGCCAACCGCGTCTGCGCGCAGATGCTGTTGCTGTCGGCGGAGGATCCCAAGACCGACATCAGTCTGTACATCAACAGCCCCGGTGGGTCGGTGACCGCGGGGCTCGCCATCTACGACACCATGCGGCTCATCCCGAACGACGTCTCCACCCTCGCCATGGGATTCGCCGCCAGCATGGGCCAGTTCCTGCTCAGCGTGGGGACGCGCGGCAAGCGGTTCGCGCTGCCCAACGCGCGGATCATGATGCACCAGCCCTCGGCGGGCATCGGCGGCACGACCGCCGATATCGCCATCCAGGCCGAGAACCTGGAGTTCACGAAGAGGGCCATCGAACGGATCACGGCCGAGCACACCGGCCAGAGCGCCGAGACGATCTCCCGGGACGGTGACCGCGACCGGTGGTTCACCGCCGAGCAGGCCAAGGAGTACGGGATGGTCGACCGCGTGGTCGAGTCCCTGGAGGACGTGCGGCCCGCCGGGTCGAAGCGGCGCATCGGGCTCGGGATCTGAGGGAGACAGCGGACATGAGTCAGTACACGATTCCCACGGTCGTCGAGCGCACCCCCCAGGGCGAACGCGCCTACGACATCTACAGCCGCCTGCTCTCCGAGCGCATCATCTTCCTCGGCACGGAGATCGACGACGGCGTCGCCAACGTCGTCATCGCGCAACTGCTCCACCTGGAGTCCTCCGCGCCCGAGCGTGAGGTCGCCATCTACATCAACTCGCCCGGTGGCAGCTTCACTTCGCTCATGGCCATCTACGACACGATGAGCTTCATCTCCGCGCCGATCTCGACGTTCTGCGTCGGCCAGGCCGCCTCCACCGCCGCCGTGCTGCTGGCGGGCGGCGACCCCGGCAGGCGGTTCGTGCTCGACCACGCGCGCGTGCTGCTCGGTCAGCCCGCGAGCCGCGGCCGGCAGGGGACGGTGTCCGATCTCGCCCTGGAGGCACAGGAGATGCTGCGGATCCGCTCCCAGGTGGAGGAGGTGCTGTCCCGGCATACGCACCACGACGTCGCCACCCTGCGCGCCGACATGGACCGGGACAAGGTCTTCACCGCGCAGGAGGCCGTTGCGTACGGCCTCGCCGATCAGGTACTCAGCAGGCGGGCCCTGCCCGTCGCCGCCTGACCGGCGTCACGCGGCCAGGCGCACCTCGCCCTGGTACGCCGCCAGGGCGGTCCCGGCCGGCCTCGCACGGGGGAGGCCGGCCAACTGGCCCTGGGCCAGGGAGAGCAGGTCGGACAGGCGCAGCCCGAGCGCGTGGGCGGCGGCCGCGAGGACCTCGGAGGAGGCCTCCTTGCGGCCGCGCTCCAGCTCGGAGAGGTACGGCATGGAGATCCGGGCGGCGTCGGCCACGTCCTTGAGCGTCCGCGCCTGCGCGAGGCGCTCCTGGCGCAGCACGTCGCCCACGACGTCCCGCCAGAGGGGTTCCTTGGCCTCCGCACCGCCTTGACGGCCGACCTGACCGCCTTGAGGACCGCCTTGACGGCCGCCCTGAGGAGCGGGCGCGGCCTTCACCGGGCGCAGGGGGATGACGCGGGCTTCGTTCGGCTTCTGCCGCTCTTGGCTGCTCACTCCCCCAGCCTAGGAGCGATCACGCCGGCGGGCAGCGCCGAGCGTTCTGCCACCCGCGAAATCTCGTACGCGTAGCGGGAGTGCCCGTCCTCCGTAGCGGCTCTACTTTCTCGCCGAACCCACCGACGACGCGTCCCTGCCCCAGCTCGCCAGCAGCCGCAGCGCCTGCGCCGACGCCGAGTCCGGCTCCGCGTGGTACATGATCAGCGACTGGTCGCAGTCGTCGGGGAGCCGCAGCGTCTCGTACGAGAGGGACAGCTCGCCCACCAGGGGGTGGCGCAGCCGTTTGACGCCGTGGCCCTTCTCCCGCACGTCGTGCGTGGCCCACAGGCTCCTGAACTCCTCACTCCGCACGGAGAGTTCGCCGACCAGGCCGGACAGCAGCGGGTCGTTGGGATAGCAGCCGGCATCCATCCGGAGGTAGCTGACGACGTCGGACGCCTTCAGCTCCCAGTCCACGAAGAGGTCGCGCGAGCGCGGGTCGAGGAAGCAGAAACGCGCCAGGTTCCGCTCGCCGGGCGGGAGTTCGGCCCAGTCTCCGAGGAGCGCCGCGGCGAGCGCGTTCCAGCCGAGGATGTCCGTGCGGCGGCCGACGACGAACGCGGGCACGGTGTCCATGGAGTCGAGGAGCTGCTGGAGGGCGGGCCGCAGGTGCTGCTGGCGGGTGGCCCGCTTCTTCTTCACGGTCTTCGGCTTCGCGAGGCGCGTGAGGTGCGCGTGCTCGGCGTCGGTCAGGCGCAGGGCGCGCGCGATGGCGTCGAGCACCTCGCCCGAGACGTTGCGGCCGTTCCCCTGTTCGAGACGGGTGTAGTACGCGACCGAGACCCCGGCGAGCTGCGCCAGCTCCTCGCGGCGCAGGCCGGGCACGCGGCGGTGCCGCCCGAAGCTGGGCAGCCCCACGTCCTGCGGCTGGAGCCGGGCTCTGCGGGTGCGCAGGAACTCGCTCAGCTCGGCCCGGGCGTCCAGAGGCGCGGCCGCGACCGCCCCGGGCGCCCCGGCTGCCTCCAGCGGCCCCGCAGCCTCCTGCGACCCGGCAGCCCCCGGCATCTCGGGTGATTCGTCCATACGGACCAGTATCCCGCGTCGTACGACCACGAGCCTGACCCCGCCAGTGGTAGGACCGCTGGACGTAGGCAGAACGGGTGTCTGGGTGAACGCGCAGGTCATTGGCAGTGTCGTAGCCATGACTGAGCAGATCACCACCGTTTCCGCCTACGCCGCCCCCGCCCCCGACGCACCCCTGGAGCGGACCACGATCCCGCGCCGCGCCGTCGGCGAGTTCGACGTCCTGATCGACATCAAGTACGCCGGTATCTGCCACTCGGACATCCACCAGGCCCGCGACGGCTGGGGCGAGGGCATCTTCCCGATGGTGCCCGGCCACGAGATCGCCGGAATCGTCGCCGAGGTCGGTCCCGGCGTCACCAAGTTCTCCGTCGGCGACCGCGTCGGCGTCGGCTGCATGGTCGACTCCTGCCGCCGCTGCGAGAACTGCGTGGCCGGCCTGGAGCAGTACTGCACGGCGGGCAATGTCGGCACGTACAACGCGCTCGAGAAGAACGGCGAGCCGACCTACGGCGGCTACTCCACGCACATCGTCGTGGACGAGGCGTTCACCCTGCGCATCCCCGACGGGCTCGCGCTCGACGTGGCCGCGCCGCTGCTGTGCGCCGGTATCACCGTGTACTCCCCGCTCGCCCACTGGAAGGCGGGCCCCGGCACGAAGGTCGCCGTCGTCGGCCTCGGCGGTCTCGGCCACATGGCCGTCAAGATCGCGCACGCCATGGGCGCCGAGGTGACCGTCCTCTCCCAGTCCCTGCGCAAGAAGGACGACGGCCTGCGACTGGGCGCCGAGCACTACTACGCGACCAGTGACGACGCCACGTTCGAGGCGCTCGCCGGCCGCTTCGACCTGATCCTCTCCACGGTCTCCGCGCCGCTGCCGCTCGACAAGTACCTGGGCCTGCTGCGCACGGACGGCGCCTTCGTGAACGTTGGCGCCCCCGAGGAGCCGGTCTCCCTCAGCCTCTTCTCGGTGATCGCCGGCCGCAAGACCCTCGCCGGGTCCGGCATCGGCGGCATCCGGGAGACCCAGGAGATGCTGGACTTCTGCGCCGCGCACGGCCTCGGCTCGGAGATCGAGCTGATCCGCGCCGACCAGATCAACGAGGCGTACGAGCGTGTCCTCGCCAGCGATGTCCGCTACCGCTTCGTGATCGACACCGCGACGATCTGAGCGGGCGGACCGCAGGCCGAGCGACAGACCGGACCGGAGTGCGTGTGGCTTGAACGCGTCTGGGTCGCCGGTCCTAGTACACAAGGCGCACCCGACAGGGCCCGGTGACCGATACGCCGCCCGTGAGGCGGGGCCTAGCGTTGTCCGTAGCCGCATGGACACGAGGAGGTCTCCCGATGACCGTCGAGTTGAACCACACGATCGTCAGCGCCACGGACATGGAGGCGTCGGCCCAGTTCCTCGCCGACCTGCTCGGGCTCGAAGTGAGCCCGCAGTACGGGCCGTTCATGCCGGTGGAGATCCCCAACGGCGTCACCCTCGACTTCTTCGACGGGGGCAAGGGGCCGATCGTCCCGCAGCACTACGCCTTCCTGGTCTCCGAGGACGAGTTCGACGCGATCTTCGGGCGGATCAAGGAGCGGGGCCTGCCCTACTGGGCCGACCCGTACCACCACCGCGCGAACGAGATCAACACGAACGACGGCGGCCGGGGCGTCTACTGGAACGACCCGGACGGGCACAAGCTGGAGATCCTGACCAAGCCCTACGGCAGCGGCGGCTGACCCGGGCTCCGGGGCGGGGCGCCCCCGTCCAGGAACGCCAGCACCGGTTCGGTCGCCACGTCCGCGAACTCCTCGAAGTAGGCGTGCCGGGCGCCGGGGACGAGGAAGGTCCTGGCGTCCGGGATGCGGGCGGCGAGCAGCGGGGCGTTGGCGGCCGGGTTGAACGCGTCGTCCGTGCCGTGGACGACGAGCGTCGGGGCCTGGATCCGGGGCAGTGCGTCCCACGCGTCGTGGCGGGCGCTGGCGCGCAGGTGGCGGCGGCGGGCGTGGCCGGGCATGGTCGGGTCGCCGAGGGTGTGGAACTCCCGCCCCGGGTGCTCGCGCTCCTGCTCGGCGAGCCAGCCCGGGGTGTACATCAGCTCCAGCAGAGCGCGGCGCACGGCGTCAGGGTCGGCCTGGGTCAGGGCCGCCCGGACCTCGGGGCCGCGCTCGACGCCGTGCGGGGCCCCCGGCGACGTACAGCCGAGGACGAGCCGGCCGACGCGCTCGGGGTGGTCGGCGGCCAGGAACTGCGCGATGCGGCCGCCCATCGAGGTGCCGTAGACATGGGCGCGTTCGATCCCCGCGTGATCGAGGACCGCGACGACATCCCGGGCGAAACCCGGCGTGCTGTACGTGTCCGTGTCGGGCCGGTCGCTCTCGCCGGTGCCGCGGTGGTCGAGTACGAGGGTCGTGAAGCGCGCGGCGAAGTCGGCGCGCACGGGATCCCACCAGTGGTGGTTGTTCGACTGCCCGGCCAGCAGGACCAACGGCTCACCGGAGCCGTGCAGCAGGTAGTGGAGTGCGGCGCCGTCGGCCGCTTCGGCGAAGGGCACGGCCGTCACTGCCCGCGCAGGTCGACGGCGAGGCGGAAGCGCTCCAGGACGAGTTCGGTGCCGTCGTCGACGGTGAACGTCGCGTCGCCGAGCGCGGCGCGCAGCCCGGCGCCGTGCCAGAACCTCTCGTGCCCGGCGCGCCAGGCGGCGACGGTCGTGTACCCCTCGCCCTCGTCCACCGCGTGGGCCAGGTCCACGTCGGCCAGCGGCACGACCCGTACCTCTGGCGTCTCGATGACGGCCACGGGCCGGTCGCCGGAGTCGACGACGACCGCGCGTTCACCGGCCGCCGGGAGCGGGTCGCCCCCGCGCTCGTAATCGGCCAGGAGGCCCGTCGTCGACGTCTTGGAGCCGTCCGGGATCGCCGCCACGATCCGGTCGCGCAGTGGTCCGGGGAAGGCGAACTCCGCCGCGGGGAGCAAGGCGTGGGCACCCGGGCCGCCCTGCGATGACGTGGTCATGGGAGCAGGGTAATCGCCGCGATCTCCCTGGCCGCCGTCGCCGAGTACGGCCCCGCTGTCACCACCGCGCAGACCACCCGCGCCGCGGGCCTCGGCGAGGCCACGATCTCCCGCGGACCAGCTGGGCGACATGGTCCCGACGTCGGCCGACCTCGACGGCGTACTCCTGGCCTTCGTGCCCGCGCGGCTCACTCCTGGGGCGGGCGGGACGCCCCCAGTCCCACAGCGCTTGCAGTGCCGGGCCCAGCGCGCGGCCGTGCGGGGTGAGTTCGTAGGTGACCGCCGGGGGCCAGCCGGGGATGCGGGTGCGCTCGGCGGCGCCCGCGGTGACGAGCTGGGCGAGCCGGTCCGTCAGCACCTTGTCGGACAACTCCGGGAGCGCGGATGCCAGTTCGCTGTAGGTATGCCGCTCGTGCCGCAGCAGCTCGCGGACCACGAGCGTCGTCCAACGGCCGCGCAGGGCGGCGAGAGTGATCTCCACGGGGCAGGCCGGGCTCGGGGCCGTGACCCGGGCCCGCGCGTCGTCCGGGAGCCCCGGGGCCGCCGGAGCCGCCGACGCCGCTTTCCGTTCGGTGAGCCACGAGCACGCCTCCTACCGTTTCGCCCATGCCGACATCCACAGTGACACCCCCGCCCCTGCCCACCCGTGCCGAGGAAGTCCCCGCGGCGTTCGCCGAGCGGTTCAACAGCGGCGACCCCGAGGCCGTGCGCGAGCTCTACGAGGAGCGGGCCGCCTTCGTGCCCGACACCGGCACCGCCGTTCACGGCAGCGCGGAGATCGCCGCCGCCAACGGCCCCTTCCTCGCCCTCGGCCTGCCGATCTCCGTGACACCCCGGCACGTGCACGTCGCCGGGGAGATCGCCCTGCTCGTCGTCGACTGGGAGATCGGCGACGGCGTGGTGCGCTCCACCGCCACGGACGTGGCACGGCGCGGCGCCCACGGGTACTGGCGATACGTGATCGACAGTCCCTTCGGCGCCGCGCCGGTTTCACCGTGACCAAACCCTTGGCCCCGCCACGGACGGGAAGCGTGTTCAGCAGTTGGCCGCACTGATGGTCTGCCAACGGAGGGACACCGCGCCGCTCGGCTGGTAGTCGGTATCGACAGGGATATCACTGCCACATATAACCCACTCACGTGAGTAGGTCCCAATTTTTACGCCGAGGAGCGTCGCGCCGTCACTGAGCGTCTTGTCGCGCAGTGTTCCGACAAGACGAATACGGCCGTCGTCCCACGTGCACACGGTCAAGCGGCCACTGACCTTCACGCTCACTACGGACTGGTCACACGCCCCTGTCGTGGTCTGCGCTGCGGCAGGGGTAATCGCGGTGGCGAGAGTGACGGCCGAGAGGAAGGCCGCCGTGGCAAGCGAAGCCGCGCGGGAACGTCTCATGGAACTCCTTGTGTGCGGGAATGAAAGAAGCCACCGGAACTCAAGTGTTGGCAGCCCTTGCGGATATGCGCAGGTTTGGGCGGCAGAGGCAGCCGGGCTCCCAGGCTCTCACGAATACCCAAGAGCCCAGCTGGCCGGCACAGATGAAGGTCTACACCTCGAAGGAAGCTACTTGCCCACCTTGAGTTCGACCTCACAGTCCAATGCCTGAGTGTAAGCCTGGCCGCCCTGATTGTAAGCGAAACGGCACTTTCGGGCAGAGTCCTTTGGAGGCGCGGTGATCCGCATCTCCGCCAGATAGAAGATGTCACTTTCCGCTCTGGCAGCGACCTTCACCGGCTCTGCGGCGTAATTCTTGAGCTTCTCGAAGTCGGGCGTGTGCGGCCCGTTCTTCTTGGTGAGAATAGGGAGCCCCTCAGTATCCTCCAGGTCATACGCGCCATAACTCAGCACTTTCACCCCGGATGGAATGTGCTGGACGGAGACTTCCGTGATCTCGATGGGATTCGCGGAGGTATTATTAGGCACCGGGAGCGCGAAGTACCAGACATCTCCCACGTGGGCATGCTTGTTGCCCACGACGCCGCTCGACTGGGCACCGTCGGCGGCCAGGGCGGTTCCCGGTCTCGGCGCGTCCACCTGTGTGCTTGACGTGCAGCCCACGAGCGCGAGTGCGGCAAGTAGCGCCAACATCCTAATAGGAGTAGAACACGCCCGGCTTACCCGAAACCTTGTCATTCTTTCCCCAGATATCGTGGCGTGAGGTCTTCCGCTTTCCAGCTGTTATGCGCTGCTTGTGTTCTTTGTCGTACTGAGTGCTGGCCCCCAGCTTGACACCGAAAGCGCTGACGGAGGATGACCACTTGGTGCTGCGATTCTTGTTGATCTGGAAGTAGCTCTGCGGCTGCACATATGCGCGATGCCTCTTCGGTGAACGGCGATAGCCATATGCACCGTCCTTGGAAGAAACGTTCTTGCCGTACTTACCGACGGCACCACCGGAGGGCACCTTATAGCGGCCCGCCATCATTTCGTATGTATAGTACGTGTCGCGCCCGTAATTGCACTTGTAGGTGGTCTTCCTCTTTTTGTACTCCAGCGGGACCTTCCACTGCTTGGCAAAGTAGGGTCCTCGGTTGGTGTAACCAGTCGTCGCCGACATCGAGGAACCGAGCGTGACTGACCCGTCTATCTGCCACTTGCCCCCGATCTTCGCGGCTGTCTCTACGGTCGAGGACAGCTTCGAGTCGTAGTCCACCGTGGCCTTGGTGTCCCAGTAGGCATGCCCTTCCCCGACCACCGTGTAATAGATCTTCTTGGCATAGATCTTGCTACCGACCCTGTCACAGCCACCGTCCATGGGCCCCACAGCCATCGATTTGATGTCTGTCCCCTTTACGACATAGGGATCGTCTGTGGGCAAGCCACCGGTGTCGCTCTGGTACTCGGGAAGAGGCTTGTCCCCCAGCGTGTC
Source organism: Streptomyces sp. NRRL S-920 (assembly GCF_000717945.1). Classification (NCBI taxonomy): domain Bacteria; kingdom Bacillati; phylum Actinomycetota; class Actinomycetes; order Kitasatosporales; family Streptomycetaceae; genus Streptomyces; species Streptomyces sp. NRRL S-920. The sequence goes on along the minus strand of NZ_JODF01000038.1, from coordinate 17,937 downwards.
CACCGAAGTGCTTTCATTTCTCGAAGCCCAGCTGAGGGCATACTGCGCTTCGGTGGGCTCCGGCTGCTCCTCTTTCATGTCGTCGGTGAGAGGGAGCAGCTTCTCCGGAGCGTCCATAACTTCCACGGCGTTGGTGACGAGGGCGCGAGCGGCTGCCGGTGCGCCGGCCGGCACCGCGGACACGTGACGCGTACCTATCAGTGGCACGTCGGATTCCGTCTTCCCGAAAACGGTGGCCTTTGCATTGACGGCTCCGCCATTGGCGGTCGCTGTCGCCTTGACCGATTCCGGCAAGGTTTGCGGCAATTTGATGTGCCAGGAACCGTCGTCAGCGGTCACGGTCTCACCGAGTGCGGGAATCTGCTCTTCTCCGAGGGTGTCGACGAGCACGTCGACAGCTTCGAGTTTGACCGGCAGGCCCGCAGCAGGTCTGCCATCACCCAGGATGAATTTCCCGGAGAATTCAGTAGGGTCCTGCGGCGCTGGGTCAGGAGATTCATCGTTGACCGCCTCGGGAGGCGTCTCGGTTTCCGGGCTCTCTGGCCCCACGGCGGGTTTCACATCCTCTGAGGGACTGGCCAGGCACGACGCGAGGTCAGCGTGCACATCACCGTAAAAGCCGGCGCCCACCTCAGCATTGGCCAGCGACATGGGCGCCGATCCGGTGTAACTGCGGGCGATCCCGGTGTAGTCGGGAGTGTCACCCACTGTGTAGACAGTGCCCGGACCGGGGCTCCATCCACGGGTCTCCTTGGTTCCGATGCCGGTGATGACAGTGGTGGACCCTGCGGAGAAGGGAGATCCTGTGGCGGTTTCGGCATAGGGCCACGCCTTGACGGTGCCTGGCCTGTCGGCAATGCCACGCTTCAAGGTGTAGACCGTCGCCCCGACCGACCACACGTCGTCCGCCCGCCCGATCTCGGCGACTGCGGAGTCGGTGCCGAGGACGGTCTTGATCTTCTTGATCGCTCCGGTTCCCGAGGTCGGGTCGTCAACGGAGTAGACATCCAACGCACCGCCGACACTCAGGGCGAAGAGCCGGTTGCCACCGCCTGACCACACCTGTTCGTAACCATTCCAGTCGCCGCCGTAGTCGTGCACCGGCGTGAGGAGGCTGCCGCCGGTGGCGGTGTTGTCCTTGTACGTCTTGAGTCCACCGGCCGCCGTGATTACGTAGATGATGCCCTTGCCGCCAGTGAAGAACTGGCTGTGCTCATCGAGCTCCGCCGTCTCGCCGGAGTCGATGAGGGACCCAGCGGCATTACCGGTCAGCGGGTCCCAGTCCAGGTACTTGCGCAGTACCGGGGCAGTACCGGGGGTCCGGTCATGTACGTAGGTCGCGATGCCGCTCTGGCAGGCTTCGGCAGCCTCTACAGGAGAAGCCCCCAGGGCGCCCGGCACCGCGAGGGTTCCGGCGAGAAGAGCAGTTATGCACGCCGCATGGAGGGTGGTGTGGCGTCGCGGCGTAGCCGTCGACTTTGTTCGGCACCGACGATTCACTATCGTGGTCCTTCGGGTAAGGCGGTGTGGGCACTGCCTTTGATGCACTAACGGCCCAGGAAACCGGAGCATCGGGTGGCGCCCGCATCTCCGGATCTGTTTCGGAGGTAGCGGGACAGTAACCCCGCATTTATCTCTGCCGGTAGATCACACCACCCGTGTGACCGAAAAGCGTGCTGCCACACAAAACCGGACAGGCGGGATGATCCATTACCTGATGCGAGGGCATTCAGGACCTATCTCCACCAAAGGAAGCTTCGGCCTGAAGTAGACTGACCGATACCGCCCTCATTGGAATCTCATGTTCCACTCAAGTGGACACAGACCACAGCGCCTCGTGCATCCCTCTCCCGGTCAGACATTCCCCGTCCGGGCCGCCACGGTTTTCCCGCAGCGGCCCGGACAGACCAGACCAGCGACCGGCTTCGGCGCGGCGTTAGACGGTCATTTGCCGTAATAGGCGTTGAGGATCGTGACCTTCGACTTGTTGCCCTTCTTGTCCGTGATCTTGGCGTGGAAGGAGATCCCCTTGTCCTTCCCGGGGTTCTTCACCGAGATCTTGCCGTTGACCACCTTGACCTGTTTCCAGGTCTGGCCGTAGTCGTACGAGACGTAGACGTACAGCGACTTGAGGTTCGCGCCGGCCGCCGCACCCTGGACCGTGACCGGCACGGACTGCGTCTTGTCGGCCTCCGCCCTGCTGCGCAGATCGACCGCCGGACTGAACCGCACCGTGGAGGCCGGGAGCTTCGCGCTGTCCACCTTCTTGGAGCGGAACTTGAAGCTCGCGTCGACGCGGGTGCTGGCGGCGGCCACCTTCACACTGCGCTTCACGGACGTCTTCAGCTCGTACGCGGCATCGCCCGAGGACACCTTGAACGGCGCGCCGCCGACCAGCGGGTCGTCGTTCTCGCCGACCTTGGTGCCGTTGCGGTACAGCGTGGTCTTCACCGACGTGTAGAGCGAGGAACCCGCGTGGCCCTTGCCGTCGGCGAACAGCGGCAGGTAGCCCCCGATCTCGTTGCCCTCACGGAAGACACCGAAGTCGCCGCCGAGACGCGGCCCGAACACGGCCGTGTTAAAGGTCTTCTCGTAGCTCTGGCCGCCCTTGAAGACCTGCGGGGCGCCGAGCGTGTAGACGGCATCGATGATCGTTTGGCCGTCGGCGTCGGTCCCGTACTGCTCCAGGTCGATCTCCCACTGCGCCTTGTCCACGGTGGACAGGTACAGCGTCCGGGTGGTCGGCAACGGGCGCGGCAGACCGATCGAGGAGCCGCTGCCGTTGCTCGGGATGCTGCCCATGGCTCTCAGCGCGCCCTTCTTGCCCGAGGACGGCGCGCCGACGTTCACCTTCGCCTTGGCCAGCTCGGCCGCCTTGAAGTGCCTGGTGTACCCGGTCGCGACCTCCTTGACCTTGCCGCCGGTGACGATGTCGTACTCAGTTTCGTCGCCCTTGGTCCAGTGCCCGGTCCACTGCTGGAACAGCGAGCCGTCGGTGACCTGCGCGCCCTGGTGCTTCGTACGGAAGTTGGTGTACGAGTCGAGCCACCAGCCGAAGCTGTAGTTCGCCTGCGGGGTGTCGACCGTGTAGTCCGGAGCGGCGAACCCCATCTTGGCGCCGGCCGCCGGCACGGTGATGTCCACCGGCTTCGTCGTCCGCGCGTCCAGCGTCACCGTGGTGTCCTTGGTGATGCTCAGCTTGGGCTGCGCGATCCAGTCGGCACCCTTGGTGAAGTCCTCCGGGTCCACGTAGATCCCGGAGTTCAGGATGTAGCCGCCCTTGGGCACCCGCACCTTGACGGTGCCGGACGCGTCGAACGGGTTGTAGGACTTGTCCTTGGCGAGCCCGGAGACGCCCTCCAGGTCACCGTCGTAGGACGTGGCGGGAGCGCCGTCCCGGCCGATGAACTTGAGCGTCAGGTCGTACGACTCCACCTCGTTCTCGACGACGGCGGCCGTCCGCACGGACTGCCCGCCACCGCTCGCCACGACGTACGCGGAGTACGTGCCGTCGAGGGCGGCGCCCCGCTTGGAGTCGGCGGTCAGGTCGACCGAGGCCGAGCCGCCCGCGGGGACGGTCACCTTCTTGGCGCCGAGGGCGAAGAAACCGGCCGGAGCCGTGCGGCCCTTGGGGTCCTTGCCGGAGACGGTCAGGTCGAGGGTGATGTCGTCCTTTCCGGCGTTCTTGTACGTCACCTTCTTGGTGACCGGCTTGTCGTCGGTGTGCGGCCACTGCTGCGCGCCGAAGTTCACCGACACCGGGTCGGCGTAGACGGTCTGCTTGATGGCCTTGTCGACGGCGATACGGCCCGAGCCCTGCTGGAACGGCGTGTACTTGCCGTCCTTCGTGGACGCGGTCAGAGCGCCCTTCAGCTCGGCGTACTTCCAGTCGGGGTGCTGCTGCTTGAGCAGCGCGGCGGCGCCCGCGACGTGCGGGGTCGCCATCGACGTACCGGAGATCGTCAGATAGCCCTCCGGCTTCTGGCCGACCTCCTGTTCGATGACGCTGCCCGGAGCGGCGGCCGCGGTGATGTCCACACCGGGAGCCGTCACATCGGGCTTGATCGCGCCGTCGCCGACCCGCGGGCCCTGGCTGGAGAAGTCCGCCAGCTTGTCGTTGTCGTCGACCGCGCCGACGGTCAGCGCGGAGTCGGCGCTGCCCGGCGAGCCGACGGAACCGGGCTCGCCGTCGTTGCCCGCGGAGATCGCGAAGAGGATGCCCTTGTCCGCGGAGAGCTTGTCGACCTGCGCTTCGAGCGGGTCGACACCCGGGGTGTCGCCGCCGCCGAGGCTGAGGTTGACGATGTCCGCGCCCTCGGCCACCGCCCAGTCCATGGCCGCGATGATGCCGGAGTCCTCGCCGTAGCCGTCGTCGCCGAGGACCTTGCCGCTGAGGAGCTTGGCGGCGGGCGCGACGCCCTTGAGCTTGCCGCCCGACTTGGCGCCGGTACCGGCGGCGGTGGACGCGACGTGCGTGCCGTGGCCGTAGCGGTCCTTGGCGTCGGGCGACGGCGTGAAGTTCTTCTCGCCGACCACCTGGCCCTTGAGGTCCGGGTGGGTGGAGTCGACGCCGGTGTCGAGCACCGCGATCTTGACGCCCTTGCCGTCGTACCCGGCGGCCCACGCCTTGTCGGCGCCGATCTGCTTGACGCTCTTGTCGAGGCTCGCCTTGCGGACGCCGTCGAGCCAGACGTGGCTCACGCCGGACGCGGCGGTGCGGGCGTCGCCCTTGCCGCTGGTGAGCGCGGCCCACAGGTCGGCGGCGTCGTCCTTCGGGGTGGTGACCGCGTCGGCGTTCAGCGACTTCAGGGTCCTGCGGACCGTGGTGTCACCGGCGGAGCGGACGTCGGCCTTGGCGCCGGCCGCGGCTCCCTTGTAGCCGACGATGAGTTTGAGGCCCTTCTTCTGGGCCGCGCGGTTGCGCTTGCTGTTCAGCTCGGTGACGTCGAACAGCCGCTGGTCGATCTTGCCGTCGGCTATCAGACGCTGCGCGTCGGCGGGTATCAGCAGCGTGTGCCCGCCGCTGCGCCGCACCTGTACGGGGATGTGCTCCCGCCCCTTGGCGCGCTCAAGGCCGACCACGCGGCCCTTGGCGTCCACGACGGCCCGGTCGCCGGTGATCAGCGTGACGCGCTGCTTGCCCCCGGCCGCGCCCTGCGCGCCGATCGCGTCCCCCGCCGGTATGGGCTGCGCGCCGGCCGGGCTGGTCATGCCCGCCGCGAGTGCGACGGCGACCGCCGCGGCGATGCCGGCCCCGCACGCTCTCTTCACTTGTCTGTGCAAGTCTCCCCCTGGAGTCACAGGGGCTGTCGCCCCTCGATGAGCGAAGTATGCCCAGAGTCGAACATCTGCTCAATAGTGGGGAGTAAGTGGAGAGTTGGTGCCAGAGGGTTGTTACCGGGACGTGACTGCGGCCCGCGCCCCGGTCGGGGTGCGGGCCGCGGTCACGTGCGTACGACCGTGCGCAATCAGACGGCGGAGCCGGCCTTCCACTGCGCCCAGTCCATGTTCCAGCCGTTCAGGCCGTTGTCCGGGGCGATGGTCTTGTCGCCGGTGTTGCGGACGTCGACGACGTCACCGGTGATGGTGTTGTCGAAGAACCACGCGCCGGGCTTGCTCTTGTCGCCCGCGCCCTTGGCGTCCTCGAGGCCGATGCAGCCGTGGCTGGTGTTGGCATTGCCGAAGATCGACGGCGAGCCCCAGTAGTTGCCGTGGATGAACGTGCCCGACGAGGACAGGCGCATGGCGTGCGGCACGTCCTTGATGTCGTACTCGCCCTTGCCGTCGCCGTCCTTGAAGCCGACGGTCGCGCCGTCCATGCGGGTCTCCTTGAACATCTCGGAGATCACCATCTTGCCGTTGTACGTCTTGTTCTCCGGCGAGCCCGCCGAGATCGGGATGGTCTTCACGACCTTGCCGTCCCGCGTGACCTTCATCGTCTTCGTCTTGGCGTCGACGATGGAGACCTGGTTACGCCCGATCTTGAACTGGACGGTCTTCTGCTGCACGCCGTAGACACCGTCGGCACCCTCGACGCCGTCGAGGCTCATCTTGAGCGTGACGGTGGAGTTGCCCTTCCAGTACTCCTCGGGGCGGAAGTCCAGGCGGTTGTTGCCGAACCAGTGGCCGGCGATCTCCTGGCCGCTGGTGGACGACACCTTGATCGCGGACTGGACTTCCTTCTTGTTCGTGATGCCCTTGTCGAAGTTGATCGACACGGGCATGCCGACGCCGACCGTGGAGCCGTTCTCCGGCGTGAAGTTGCCGATGAAGCTGTTGGCCGGCGAGACGGTCGTGAACGTCGAGTTCTCGTGCGCCTTGCGGCCCTCGGAGTCCGTGGCGGTGGCCGAGATCTTGTACTTCGTGGCGCGTTCGAGCTGGGCGCTGGGCTTCCAGCTCTTCTTGTCAGCGGATATCTGACCGGCCACGGCCTTGCCCTCGGCGCTCTTCATGGTCACGGCGGTGAGCGTGCCCTCGCTCACCGTGACCTTGGCCGCGCTGTTGATGCTGGCGTTGTCGGAGCCGTTCTTCGGCGCGATCCTGATCTGGGCGGCGGAGGTCTTCTTGGCCGCCGCCTCGTCGACCTGGTTCTGCGACTCCTTGCCGCCGGAGGCCTTGTCGCCGTCGTCGCCGTTGCACGCCGAGAGCACGAGCACGCCGCCGACGAGAGCGGACACGGCCGCCAGGCCCTTGCGTCCGCGTCCCGGCTTGCGACGCCTACTGTCCGTCATCACACGCATCTCCATAGTTGCCGAATCCCCGAAAGCCGCCGGATCCCCGGCCCGCCCCCGAGAGTCCCTCGTAACCCCGCATAACGTCCTGCCCGGTTCGTCCCGTTCCACTACCGCGCGGAATGTGGGGAACACCACCTCCGCGGTACTGGAACCGCCCCCTGCCACCACTGTGCGGCATGGGACCGCCCGCGGGAAAACCGATCACCGTGCCGGGGCGGGACGAGGCGGGACCCCGGACGGCGGTCGCTGTCCGGGGTCCCCGATTCCGGATCGGCTAATCCGGATCGCCTGATCCAGGTCGCCCGATCCGGAGCGTGCTGCCGGTCTACACCAACTCGTCGTCCTCGTCGTCATCATCCTCGTCCGGGTCCCAGTCCGGCGAATCGGGGTCGTAGTCGATCATCTCGCTGCTCCACGACGCCTGGGTCAGCTCGATCCCGGGGACCTCGCTGACCAGGTCGAACGGATCCACCAGATAGGCGAGCGCCTCGGCGCCGTCCTCCTTGACGGCGGCCTCGGCGTGCGCGCGCTCCTCGGCGGGCATCCGCTCGTCCTCCGCGATGCGCCCGAGCGCCGCGCCGGTCAGTTTCCCGGCGTCCTCCACCTCGACCACCATTTCAACCCGCAGCCGTACAAACCGTGATGTCTCGTCTCCAGTCATACGAGGGAGCGTACGGCCCGCCTCCCCCGCGACTTTCCCGCGACCCGCGCCTTTCACTACCATCGGCCCACACGGCCAATTCGCCAGCACCACAAGGGGGATCCGATTCCGTGTCCGCACGTCGATCCATGCTGACCGCCACCGCCGCAGGAGCCCTCCTCGGCGCCCTGTGGTTCGTCCCCTCCGCGAACGCGACCTCCACCGGGCCGCACGAGAGCGCCCGGGACAACAGCCCCGCGACCTCGGCGGCACCCCACCACGAGACGACCGCGTCCACCGGCCGCCTCGCGGACACCGGCGGCTTCGACACGACTCCGTACGTGGTCGGCGGGACGGCGTTCCTCGGCCTGGGAGCGGGCTTCGTCGCCTACTCCGTACGCAGGGAGCGGTCGGCCGCGGCGCGCGGCGCGGCGTACTGAACGGCCGCGTGTCCGGTATCGGCAAGAGCCGGGCCGCCGCCCAACTGGCCGAGGAGTCGTAGGCGTTCGTCGTCGAATTCGACGACGTGGTCGCCGCGGTCCGGGTGGTCACCACGGTCCTGGACCTACAGATCGCCACCGCCGAGGCCCTGGACCCCGAGGGCGCCGCGGCCGGGCGCGAGGTGCGGGCCGTCGTACTCCCACTGGCTCGCCCGGCAGGCGGCCCTGCACGCGCTGCCGGTGGTCGACGCGCCCCTGGAGCACGCCCACGCCCCGCATCCGGCAGGCCCTGTGCGGGGGCCTGCCGGTCGGAGTGCGCTCTAGGCCAGCGGCCCGGTGACCGGCTCCACCGCCGCGAGCAGTGCGCCCGAGCGGACGAACGCGTCCGCCGCCGCCAGGTCCGGGGCGAGGAAGCGGTCCGGGCCCGGCCCCTCGACGCCCGCCTTGCGGACGGCCTCGATGACCGCGCGGGTGGCGGGGGCCGGGGTGAGGCCCTCGCGCAGTTCGACGGCGCGCGTGGCGGCGTACAGCTCGATCGCCACGATGCGGGTCAAGTTGTCGACGGCCGTACGCAGTTTGCGCGCGGCCGACCAGCCCATGGAGACGTGGTCCTCCTGCATGGCGGAGGACGGGATGGAGTCGGCCGAGGCGGGGACCGCGAGCCGCTTCATCTCGCTGACCAGGGCCGCCTGCGTGTACTGGGCGATCATCAGGCCCGAGTCGACGCCCGCGTCGTCCGCGAGGAAGGGCGGCAGGCCGTGCGAGCGGTTCTTGTCGAGGAGGCGGTCCGTGCGACGTTCGGCGATCGAGCCGAGGTCGGCGGCGGCGATCGCGAGGAAGTCGAGGACGTACGCGACCGGGGCGCCGTGGAAGTTGCCGTTGGACTCCACCCGTCCGTCGGGCAGCACGACGGGGTTGTCGACGGCGGCGGCCAGCTCGCGTTCGGCGACCGTGCGGGCGTGCGCCATGGTGTCGCGGCCGGCGCCCGCGACCTGCGGGGCGCAGCGCACCGAGTACGCGTCCTGGACGCGCGGCGCGTCGTCCTGGTGGTGGCCGGTGAGGCCCGAACCGGCGAGGACCGCGAGCATGTTGGCGGCGGACGCGGCCTGGCCCGGGTGCGGGCGGATGGCGTGCAGCTCGGGGGCGAGGACCTTGTCCGTGCCGAGCAGGGCTTCGAGGGTGAGGGCCGCCGTGACGTCGGCCGACTTGTAGAGGTTCTCCAGGTCGGCGAGGGCCATGACGAGCATCCCCAGCATGCCGTCGGTGCCGTTCAGGAGGGCCAGGCCCTCCTTCTCGCGCAGCTCGACCGGGGTGATGCCGTGCGCGGCGAGCAGCTCGCCCGCGGGCCTCAGCTCGCCGTCGGGGCCTTCGGCGTCGCCCTCGCCCATCAGCGTCAGCGCGCAGTGGCTGAGGGGAGCGAGGTCGCCGGAGCAGCCGAGTGAGCCGTACTCGTGGACGACCGGGGTGATCCCGGCGTTGAGGACGTCGGCCATCGTCTGCGCGACCTCGGGGCGTACGCCCGTGTGGCCCGAGCAGACCGTCTTCAGGCGCAGGAACATCAGCGCGCGGACCACCTCGCGCTCCACGCGCGGGCCCATGCCGGCGGCGTGCGACCGGACGATGTTGCGCTGGAGCTGGGCGCGGAGGTCGGGGCCGATGTGGCGGCTGGCCAGGGCGCCGAAGCCGGTCGAGACGCCGTAGACGGGGTCGGGCTTGGCCGCGAGCGCGTCGACGATCTCGCGCGAGGCGGCGAGCGCGCTCCGCGCCTCCTCGGTCAGTTCGATCCGCGCGTTCCCCCGCGCGACGGCGATGACGTCCGCCGCGGTCGTCCCGGACGTCCCTAGGGCCACGGTGCCCACGCTGTGCATATCCATATTCAGCAGCGTACGGATTGAATCGCCAGGTGTCACGGGTGGATCCCGCCCGAGCCACTTACCCCGGGTCCGCCCGAGCCGCTTGCCCCGGGTCCACACGAGCCGCTTGCCCCGGGGGTCGGCCCTCAGCCCGGCGTCCCCCGCCCCCGGAACCTGCGGCGCTCCCCCGGCTCGTCCGTCCGCGGCGGCGAGTCCGCGAGGCGGATCACCGCGTCCTGGGCGCCTGCCGGGCCCTCGCGGCCCGCCACCACCGGCTTCGGCGCGTGGGCGGCCTTCGCGCGGTACTGGGCCGCGTCCGCGAGGCGGAACAGGCGGCGGGCCGAGCGCACCGGGCCGATCGGGTCCCCGGTGGAGGCGACCCCGCAGGCGACCCCGTCGCCGTGCTCCAACTCGGCCGCCCGTACGCACAGTTCGTCGGCGACCCGCACCACCTCATCCGCGGTGGGCCCCACGGAGAGCAGGCAGAACTCGTCGCCGCCGAGCCGCGCCGCCAGCGTCCCCGGCAGCATCGCCCCGCACAGCGAGAGGATCGAGCCGAAGCGTTCGAGGAGGCGGTCGCCCACGGCATGGCCCCGGGTGTCGTTGACCCGCTTGAGACCGTTCACGTCGCAGACGACCAGGCTCACCACGGCCCCGTCGGCGCGGTGCCGCTCCACCGCCTCGTCCAGGCGCAGGTCCACCGCCCGCCGGTTGGCGAGCCCCGTCAGCGCGTCGGTGAAGGCCAGCCTGCGCGCCTCCTCCAGGCGCTCGGTCTGGGCGATCCCGGCGGCGGCCACCGCCGCGAGGACGGTGGCGAAGTCGGCGTCGGACCGGCCGAAGACGGGCGCCCCCACCGGCCTGGCCACATACAGCTCGCCCCACGCCCGCCCGTGCAGCACGATCGGCGCGACCACACAGCAGCCCCGGCCGCGGCGGCGCAGCGCCGTGACGCGCTGGTGGCAGTAGCCCGCGGAGTGCCCGCCCCGCGGCCCCTCGGCCGTCTCGACCCAGGCGTTCGGCTCGCCGCCGCCCACCCAGCGCTCGTGCAGGAACTCGGTGATCTCCGGGAACTGGTGGACGGGGTAGGCCTCCCCCTCCGGGAACTCCTCCTCGCCCTCGGCCCGTTCGCCCGCGTTCACGAGCACCCGCAGCCGGCCCAGGTCCCGCTCCCACACGGACAGCGCGGCGAAGCTGCCGCTCAGCCCGCGACAGGCGCCGAGGGCGGCGGCCCGCCAGGACTCACGCGGAGTCTGCGCGGCGGCCATTCCCTGCGCCAGCTCCACCACGGCCCGCAGCCGGACATCCTCACCCATCACTCCAGGCTATGACGTTTACGGCAATGTGGAACTTCGGGACATAATTCATTACTCCCCGGGCCACTCCGGCTTCCGCTTCTCGTTGAACGCCGCGACGCCCTCCGCCCGGTCGCCCGAGAACGCCACCGTCCGCCACGCCGCGTCCTCCACCTCCAGGCCCGCGCGCAGGTCGAGGCCGTGCCCCAGCCGCAGGGCACGCTTGGCGGCCCGCAGGCCGACCGGTGAGTTGGCGGCCATGCGGGCGCCCAGCGCGAGCGCTTCCGTGCGCGCCTCGCCCTCGCCCACCAGCAGGTCGACCAGCCCCAACTCCCGCGCCTCGGCCGCCTCCACGCGCCGCGCCGAGAAGATCAGCTCGGCGGCGCGGGCGGCACCGACGCGACGCGGCAGGAGCTGCGTACCGCCACCGCCCGGAATGACGCCGACGGACACCTCGGGCAGCCCGACGACCGCGCTCGGGTCGGCGACGATCACATCGCAGGAGAGCGCGAGTTCGAACCCGCCACCGAGCGCGAAGCCGTGCACGGCGGCGACGGTCGGCATGGGCAGCTCCAGGACGCTGGTGTAGCAGGCCCGGGAGGTGGGCCGCTGCCGCAGCAACTCGGCGTCGCTGAGGGAGTTCCGCTCCTTGAGGTCGGCGCCCACGCAGAACGCCCGCTCATGCGTGGACGTCACGACCACGACCCGGGCGTCCCGGTCCTCGGACAGGGCGGCGCAGGCGGCGGCGACGGAGCGGGCCATCTCCGAGGAGACGGCGTTCATGGCCTTGGGGCGGTCCAGGACGAGTTCGACGACATGACCGTGCCGCCTGACCGCCACGTACTCCCCGTACCGCTGCTCGTCACCCATGACCGACGCCTCCTCGTGGTTAACGACCGTTACCCGGAGATCATGTCAGCCGGGCCCGGCGCCGGGAAGAGGCGTCACGGCGTCCGTGCGCGGGGCACATCAGGGCGTGCGGCGGGCGAGGAGCCAGGGCTCGACGACGCCGAGGCCGCGCACGGGGCGCTGCCACATGGGCTGGAGCGCGAACCGGTAGGACGGCGGGTCCTCGCCCTCCTTCTCCGCCGCGGCGGCCGCCTCCGCGGCCTGCGCCTCGGAGGCGGGGGCGTCGCCCGTGCGCGTCAGGTCCTCCGCGAACGCCCCGTCCACCAGGACGGCGTCCCGGGGCGCTATCGACGTGAGGCGGCTCGCGAGGTTGACCGTCGTACCGAAGACGTCGCCCATGCGCGTCGTCACGGTGCCGAAGGCCATCCCGACGCGCAGTTCCGGCATGGTCTCGTCGTTGGCCATGGTCTCGATGAGGCGCAGCGCGATCTCCGCGGCCGTGCCCGCGTCGTCGGCGGCGTACAGGACCTCGTCGCCGAGGGTCTTGATGAGCCGCCCGCCGTGCGCGGCCACGAGGTCCGCGGCGGTGGTCTCGAAGGCCTCGACGAGTTCGCCGAGTTCCTCCTCCTCCATCCGGCGGGTCAGCCGCGTGAAGCCGACCAGATCGGCGAAGCCGACGGCGAGCCGCCGGTCGACCATCTCCTCGTCGTCGGCGGCCTGCACGACGCGGCCCGTCGCGGCGGCGAGCTGGCGGCGCCAGACGTAGACGAGGAACTCCTCCAGCTCGGGCAGGAGCAGCTCGATGAGCGGATACGTGACTTCCGTGCGGGTCATGCCCGGCTCGGGAGGCTCGGTGAGACCCTCCAGGAAGGAGTCGATCTGCCACTCGGCGAGCCGCGCGGTGGTCTGCCCGGTCGACCGGGCCACCTGCACCGCCATGGCCTCGCTCAGCAGTCCCGCCTCGACGAGGCCCGCGAGCCGCCGCAGCGCGAGCACGTCGGCCTCCGTGAGCGCCTTGGCCTGGCCGATGTCGGGAAAGCCCATGGCTCGCCAGAAGCGGGACGCCAGCTCCATCGAGACGCCCGCGCTGCGGGCCGCCTGGAAGGGGGTGTAGCGGCGGTCTGCTCCGAGGATCAGCTGTTCGAGCTGGAGGGCGAGGGGGTTCTTCGCGGAGTCGCCGTCCGCCTTGTCGTCCTCCACCTCGGGGATCGCGGAGGCGTCCGTCCCGGCGGCGTCGGGGCCGCGCTGTGCGCCCGCGCCGGAGCCCGTGTCATCGACGGTCACGCCTGCTGCCCTTCCGATCTGCCGCGGTCAGGTATCGACCGGCGCCAACTTTACGGCAGGTGTGCCGCAGCTCACTCCCGACTCCCCGGGAGTCGGGGGCCTGCCCTTTCCTGGCCGGGGGCCTGGGTGCTGTGCGGGGTGGTTCCGCGCGGGCCCCTGCGGGACATCTGCGGGTTCGTCGTGGTTGCTCGCGCCGTTCCCCGCGCCCCTTGCGGGGCCCTTACGGGGCCGGCCTCAGGTGGATGATGTCGCCCGCTCCTACCGGCTCCTGCATCCCCTGCTCCGTGGCGAGGACCAGGCGGCCGTCGCCGTCCACCGCCACCGCCTCGCCCATGATCGCCCGGTCACCCGGCAGCTCGGCGCGCACCCGTCGGCCCAGCGTCGCGCACCCCGCCGCGTACGCCTCCTGGAGCCGGGAGGCGGCCGGGTCGCCGTCCGCCTTCCGCCACACCCCGTACCACTGCTCAAGGGAGCGCAGCACGGCCCGCAGCAAGGGGTCCCGGTCCGTCGTGCCCGCCCCGGCGAGCGCGAGGGAACCGGCCGTGGGGACGGGCAGCTCGTCCGCACGCAGCGTCACGTTGAGGCCGATGCCGATGACGACGCCCGCGCCGGACGCGCCGGCCCGCTCGGCGAGGATGCCCCCGGCCTTGCGCTCCTCCTCACCGACAGTCACCAGGAGGTCGTTGGGCCACTTGAGTGCGGTGTCCACCCCGGCCACCCGGGAGAGCCCCGTCGCGACGGCGACGCCGGTGAGCAGCGGCAGCCACCCCCACCGCTCGACCGGCACCTTCGCGGGCTTGAGCAGGACGGAGAAGAAGAGCCCGGAGCGGGCCGGCGCCGACCACTGCCGGTCCAGGCGCCCGCGCCCCGCGCGCTGCTCCTCGGCGACCAGCACCGCCCCCTCGGCCAGTTCGTCGGCCCGCGCCGCGAGGTCGGTGTTGGTGGACCCGGTGGCGGGCACCACGTCCAGAGAGGTCCACAGCCCGCCCTCCCGCAGCAGGGTCCGCCGCAGGGAGGCGGCGTTCAGGGGCGGTCGTCCGAGGTCGGACCAGCGATTGTCTTCAGCATCTGACGGCGTCATGCAAGCCACCCTAGGTGTGGTAAACGCCGCACTGCCGAACCGTATCCGCGCCGATACGCTACGGGGCAGTAGCCAGCCGTAAGCCGCCATACGCACCTTTGAGCAGGCAGGGAGCCGCATCCCTATGTCCGAGATCGACATCCACACGACCGCCGGAAAGCTCGCGGACCTCCAGCGCCGCATCGAGGAGGCGACGCACGCGGGATCGGCCCGCGCGGTCGAGAAGCAGCACGCCAAGGGCAAGTTGACGGCACGCGAGCGGATCGACCTGCTGCTCGACGAGGGCTCCTTCGTCGAGTTCGACGAGTTCGCGCAGCACCGCTCGACCCAGTTCGGCCTGGAGAAGAACCGGCCGTACGGCGACGGCGTGGTGACCGGTTACGGCACCGTCGACGGCCGCCCCGTAGCCGTGTTCTCGCAGGACTTCACCGTCTTCGGCGGCGCGCTCGGCGAGGTCTTCGGGCAGAAGATCGTCAAGGTCATGGACTTCGCGCTGAAGACCGGCTGCCCGGTCATCGGCATCAACGACTCCGGCGGCGCCCGCATCCAGGAGGGCGTCATGGCCCTCGGCATGTACGGCGAGATCTTCCGCCGCAACACCCACGCCTCCGGGGTGATCCCGCAGATCTCCCTGGTCGTCGGGCCGTGCGCGGGCGGCGCGGTCTACTCCCCCGCCATCACCGACTTCACGGTGATGGTCGACCAGACCTCGCACATGTTCATCACCGGGCCCGACGTCATCAAGACGGTCACCGGCGAGGACGTCGGCTTCGAGGAGCTGGGCGGCGCTCGTACCCACAACTCGACGTCGGGCGTGGCGCACCACATGGCGGGCGACGAGAAGGACGCCATCGAGTACGTCAAGTCCCTGCTGTCGTACCTGCCTTCGAACAACCTCAGCGAGCCGCCCGCCTTCCCCGAGGAGGCGGACCTCACGCCCACGGACGAGGACCGCGCGCTGGACACGCTGATCCCGGACAGCGCGAACCAGCCGTACGACATGCACACCGTGATCGAACACGTCCTGGACGACAGCGAGTTCTTCGAGACGCAGCCGCTGTTCGCGCCGAACATCCTCACCGGCTTCGGCCGCGTCGAGGGCCACCCGGTGGGCATCGTCGCCAACCAGCCGATGCAGTTCGCCGGCTGTCTGGACATCGACGCCTCCGAGAAGGCCGCCCGCTTCGTGCGCACCTGCGACGCCTTCAACGTGCCGGTCCTGACCTTCGTGGACGTGCCGGGCTTCCTGCCGGGCGTCGAGCAGGAGCACACGGGCATCATCCGCCGCGGCGCGAAGCTCATCTACGCCTACGCCGAGGCCACCGTCCCGCTCATCACGATCATCACGCGCAAGGCCTTCGGCGGCGCCTACGACGTCATGGGCTCCAAGCACCTGGGCGCCGACCTGAACCTCGCCTGGCCGACCGCGCAGATCGCGGTGATGGGCGCGCAGGGCGCGGTGAACGTCCTGCACCGCCGCACCATCGCCGCGGCGGGTGACGAGGCGGCCCAGGAGGAGACCCGGGCCCGGCTGATCCAGGAGTACGAGGACGCCCTGCTCAACCCGTACGCCGCGGCCGAGCGCGGTTACGTCGACGCCGTGATCATGCCGTCGGAGACCCGCTCCCATCTCGTACGCGGACTGCGTCAGCTGCGGACGAAGCGGGAGTCCCTGCCCCCGAAGAAGCACGGCAACATCCCCCTCTAGCCCCCTGTCCCCCTCCAGTCCCCCCAGGGAGCGGTCATGATCAAGGTCGTACGAGGCAACCCGACCCCGGAGGAGCTGGCCGCCGCACTCGCGGTGGTCCAGGCGCGCGCCGCGGCGGTGGCCAACCAGCCGTCCGGCGCGCCCTCGCCGCCCGACGCGTGGGCCGATCCCGCGCGAGTGGCCCGCCACCGGCTGCCCGCGCCCGGTCCCACGGCGTGGGGCCGCACGTACTGGCCCGCGTAGTCGTATCGGGTACGCGGGTCGGCCGGCCGGGCCGGGCGGGGGAACTTGAGTACGCGTACTCAGGCGCCCCGGCCCGCCCCGCCGCAGTATCGGAGTCATGCTGTGGTCGGACCCCGAGAACAACCCGCCCAAGGACATGCGCGACATGCAGGCCAAGATGCGCCGTGCGGGCCTGGTCCTCGCCCTCGCCATGCTGATCGCGATGTTCGTCCTCGGCATCCACTGAACGTCCCGAGGCCGCGAGCGCCTACGCTGACCGCATGAGTGATCAGCCACGCCGTCTCGTGCTCGCCTCGCAGTCCCCCGCCCGCCTCGGTCTGCTCCGGCAGGCGGGGCTGGCACCCGAGGTGATCGTCAGCGGCGTCGACGAGGACAAGGTCTCCGCGCCGACCCCCGCCGAGCTGGCCCTCGCCCTGGCCGAGGCCAAGGCCTCCGTGGTCGCCGCGCGGCCGGAGGCCAAGGGCGCCCTGGTCATCGGCTGCGACTCGGTCCTGGAGCTGGACGGGCAGGCGCTCGGCAAGCCCGCCGACGCGGAGGAGGCGACCGCCCGCTGGAAGTCCATGCGCGGGCGCGCGGGCGTCCTTCAGACGGGCCACTGCGTCTACGACACGGCCACCGGGCAGTACGCGTCGGCGACGGCGTCGACGGTGGTCCGCTTCGGCGAGCCCTCCGACGAGGAGATCGCCGCGTACGTCGCGAGCGGCGAACCGCTGCACGTGGCGGGGGCGTTCACGCTGGACGGCCGCTCGGCACCCTTCATCGACGGCATCGAGGGCGACCACGGCAACGTGATCGGCCTCTCCCTGCCGCTGCTGCGCCGCCTGCTCGACCAACTGGGCGTGGGCATCACGCAGTTGTGGGCGTAGCCCGGCCGACCCTGTCGTAGGCCACCAGCGGCAGCACGATCAGGCCGAGTACGACCATCATGAACGCGAACGCGAGCCAGCCCACCAGGCCGACGCAGAAGGCGCCGAGCACCCCGTGCACGACGGCGCAGCTGATCAGCAGGAGGCGCCCGAAGCGGCCGGGGGCGCGGTCGCGGCCGCCGACGAAGGCCAGCATGACGCCGCACAGCGCGAGGTAGCCGCCGAAGACGAGACCCGCGATCCACGTCGAGACGGTCATCGCGTGCGGGTCGAGGCCCGCCAGCGACATCTCCTGCTTGTCGACGACGAGGCCGAGGAACCAGTTGAGGAGCGCGATGCCGACCGCCTCCGCGAGGAGAACGATCGCGCCCGCCCAGGCCACCGGTCTGCGCATCACGGCCCCCACCCCTCTTTCGTCCCTCTGTTACCGCTGGTACGTCGAGCTGTCGCGCACGCTACCCACCGGTAAACGCCGGGACAAGGGCTGTGCGGCGGGCAAAGAATCATTGGGCCATTCGTAGGGACTCCACAAAGAATGCGGGCGTCCCGCAGCGCGGCCTCACAGAGACCTTGGCCACACCGGAGGGCTAGGCTGCCGGGCAGGACCCCTGCGTACTCCGGTACGACAAGGGTTTTCGCGGGACGAGGGGACCTCGCATCACACTCCGTGTGGGCAAGCTCACCCTTGGGGACGGGTCGTAAGGCCGTGTCGGCAGTCCCTAAACTCGGCTTGTTTCAAGGAGGGAGCCATCGTGCGCAAGGTGCTCATCGCCAACCGTGGCGAAATCGCTGTCCGTGTTGCCCGGGCATGCCGGGATGCGGGGATCGCGAGTGTTGCCGTCTACGCAGATCCCGACCGGGACGCTCTGCATGTGCGGGCGGCCGATGAGGCGTTCGCGCTGGGCGGTGACACTCCGGCCACCAGCTACCTGGACATCTCCAAGGTG
>NZ_JODF01000037.1:0-67498 GCF_000717945.1 Streptomyces sp. NRRL S-920 | reverse complement strand
ACTCCTCGCACGTGCGGGCCGCCCGACGGGGCCCAAAAGCGGGCCCAGCCCAGTCGACCGCGCACGGCCGGGCAGTAAACACCACCTCATCGTCGACGGACAGGGCATCCCGCTCGCGGTGTCGCTGACCGGCGGAAACCGCAACGACGTCACCCAACTCGAGCCGTTGCTCGACAAGATTCCCCCCGTCGCGGGCCAGGTCGGCAGACCGCGTCGGCGCCCCGACGCGCTGCTGACCGACCGCGGCGACAAGTACCGCCGCCTGATCCGCTGGGAACGACGCGACGACATCCACGAAGCCTTCCTCAGCCTCGCCGTCTGCCTGATCACCCACCGCCACGTCCAACGCCTTTGTTAGCACCTTGAAGGCAGGCTCCAGTGAACCCTGACTGGGACGATGACAACGACTTTGAGGACGCCGTCGAGCGGGCGGGGCGCGTGACCAGGTTTGCCTGGAGGGTCATGGGGTCGGTCGCAGGGCTCGCCCGGTTGATGGCCCTTCGCTGTGCTTCTATCCGCGGTCGTGCTCCTGGCCGCGATCGTCGCCTAGGACCTGTCCCGCCGACCGTGTCCGCGCGCGTAGCGGTCAGGCCGTTCCGCTGATGGGACGGTTGGTCTCAGCAGGAGGCGACGCTAGCGAAGGCCCTCTGGAGTATGCGGACTGCGCCCTCGGCTTCCGCATACCGCTCCGGGGGCGAGGGGACGGCACCGAATGTTTGGCTGTCTCCGGCAGGCAGGGCGCGCCAGTGCAAGATGGGCGTGAGGACGTTGGCAGCCGCACCGAGGAACCAGGCTGTATGCCCGTGGACGTGAGCAAGAGCGATGGCCACAGCGGCGAGTGCTTCCCGCAGGTGTTCCAGGCGCTCTACGGCGGGCAGTGCCTCCTGGGTCTGGGGAGCGCCGACGGCGGCGTGCAGGTCGGCGGCGGCCTTCGCAACGACCAGGCGATGGTCGGGTGTCAGGACCCACACGTGTTCGCGGATAAGCCCTTCGGCTTCCCGCACTAGGTCCTCGGCCAGCGCCCTCATATCCATGACCGATACCCTATGCGCCCCTTGGAGAGCCGGCCCGAGCACCTTCCGGCACTTCAGCTACGGGTGAGCGTCGAGTGGGCGGGCGGGACGGTTGAGCTGGCGGCCAAGGTCGTGACAAGCCGCCGCGGTGCTCGTTCACCGGTCATGACGCGTCCCCCGGTACTGACCACACTCACCCTCACCGCCACCGCCACCGCCGTAGCGGGCGGCATCCTCGCCGCCGCCCCCGCCTCCGCCGGCGGCATCGGTGACTTCCTCTCCCCCGCCTTCGGCACGAGCTGCGCCAACCACAACGCCCGCTCCCAGGCCAACGGGGCCACCACAGCAGGCACAGGCACAGCCGACGGCAACCTCCTTGGCCTTCCTCTCGGAAGCCCGCTCAACCAATGCGGCGGCGCCGATCTCCCAGACGCTCAGGGCGCCCAGTCCGGGCTCGCCAATCTGCATGGCGTCCCCATCGGGGTTCTCGGTTCCGCAGAGTGAGCGCCTGTCCTACGTTTTGGGGGCGGACTCGGGCTGGTCGTTCGCAGGATCGGTAGGGCCCAGGGCTCCGGGTATGGCTCAGTGCCTGTCGCCGTCGGATGACTCCAGAAACTTGGCCGCCCGGAGCCCGCGATGACTCGACCGCTGATACGGAAAAGGCGCAGCGCCAGGCCGAGCAGGCCGAAGGTGAGCGACGTCGGCCGCCGGTTCCGGGCTGGATCATTGAGGAGGGCGTCGGTGACGGACTGCCTGCGGGCGTGCACGTCGGCGGCTACTACGCACACACCGAAGTGGCCGCGGGCGCTGGGCGTCTCACGGGAGCAGGCCCGCGAGGCTCTGTATCAGCAGGTCCTTGCCTGCCCCCACTGCCATCCCGACAAGGATCTCGGCGTCGTGGACAGCGCCTGAGGTGCCTGACCCTTCCGTGTCCGGTTCAGTTGACAGTGCCCGCAGGCCGGGCTGTGGGCGCTGGCGTCGCGGCAGCGCACAGCGGCGGGAGGGGCAGAGCATGGGGCGCTCTGACAAGCACAGCATTCTGCTGTGGCGGCTGGCCGACGCACAGCACACGCAGGAGTGGGCCGGGCTGAGCCAAGGCGTTGATGAGCGGACCATGGCGCCCCTGTTGGAACTCGGGCTCGCCGAAGAAGCCTCACTCGAGGACCGGGCCGAGCTCTCAGCGAAGGCCGGCCATCCGGTGCGGTGGGCGGTGCGGCTGACAGACAACGGGTGGGACGCGCTGACGTACGCGCGGGTACGGGCTGCCCCGGGCACCGCTGCGACGGGGCCGGGGCTGAAGACCGTGCTGCTGCGCCCCTCGGAACTGGAAGCGGTGCGGCGCTACCTGGCGCTGAACGGACGTCTGCGTCAAGGCCCGGTTCCTGGCCTGGAGGCGGCCGCCGAGGCGGCCCGTTTCGACAGCGCCGCGAACCGGTGGATCCTGCACGTGAACGAAGAACAGATGCAGTCGATGGCCCGGGCCTTCTTCCTGGAACGGCTCGGGGGCTCTATCGCACCCGCCAACCGGTTCGCCCGCACCTACGGGGTGGCCTACCCGCCTCGCCCTCTCGGCTTCATTCCAACGGCGCTGCGCGGCGAGGCCGACGCCAGTTGGCCCCGCTCCAGCCGCGCCCAAGGACCAGGACGGGCCTGAACCGTCATCGCGAGCCGGTTATCCACAGGCCCGCACGGCCTCACCGTGCGGGCATTTCGGTCCGTCAACGCGGGTCCAGATCAGGGGCGGCCAGTTCATCTCGGTGATGATGTCGCGCAGCATCGCGAGCCCGTCCTCGGCCTGGCGCTGGGAGAGTTCCCAGGCAGCCAGCAGTTGCGGGATGTGCAGCCCTGCGGGCCGGGCCTCCATCAGGATCCGGTAGATGCATTCGGCATGCCGGCGGGCGGCGTCTCCCTGGCACCGCCCGCCGCCGGGGCGCCGTGCCATGGCCCACTCCTCTTTCAGCAGGCGGGGAAACTGCCTCTGAGCTGCGGAGATGCCCGCTGGTCTCGTCCGGCCGGGGGCTGCCAGTGTGCTTGCCGGGCGTAACTCGGCGCCCATGAGCAAGGGGGAGACGTGGACGCCACCGTTGCGGCTGTCATTAGTGCCATGGGCGGCATCGTTGCCGCGATCATCGCCACACGGGGGGGCTCAGGGGAGGATGCGCCGAGGTGAGGTGATGTGGAATGGCAGTTCGCGGGCCGCGTCACGGAGCAACTGCAGCGGACCGACGACAGGGTGCAGCGGACGGGGAACAGCCCGCTGCGCGCCGCTGTTGTGGCTCGCGCCCCCGCGCATCTCCTCTGAGACGCGGTGAAGAAGATGGCCGCGGACGAGGCCCGCCTGGCGGCCGGGTGCCCGCTGGAAGTCAGCCTGCGCAGATGGTTGCGGCAGAACAGGCGGGAGCGGAATACGGACGCCGCGACGTAGGCTGCGGTGACCCGATCGGGCCCGGGCACGAAGGACGAACCGCGGCACCGACCGCGCCGGCAGGCGGGCAGCGCGCGGAACGGCGTAGCGCCGGGCGACGGTCAGCCAGACGACGCTGGCGGGCAGCCAGAACTGGTTCAGCAACCGCAAGAAGCTGTGGCGATCCGGCAGAGCTAGATCGCGGTGCGAAGCTCAGCGGCGGGTTGCCGGGAGCCGACGGTACAGCCGCCGAGGACGCTCGAACTCGGACACGTCCCTCTAGGCGCGCTCCAGGTAGAAGTCCGCCCTGCGAGTGAAGCGGATCTCCAAACGTCCTGGATGCCTGTGCTGCGTAGGTAGACGCGGCAGTCGTCGCAGCGGCTGGTGGCGCGGCGGCACGCCTCGTGTTCCAGGGCCAGAGGCATGCCGCATCCGGGGTCGGTGAGCATCGCGACGAACGGCCGGTAATTAGAGACCCCGCTGCCTGCCTGGGAGACAAAGTGCTCCTGGTCGACCTTCCACAACTCCCCCGGCCCGTACGGATCGGCATCGGTCCACGCCGTGGTGCTCAGAGGAATGCCGACGGCGCGCAGGAGCGGACGCTCTCCACAGGCGCTGCCGCCCCCCTCCCCCTGAGGCCGTGCCAGCGCTGTCCTGTTCACCACAGACTGGCCTGACAGCAGCAACATGTGGCCCTGTGTCAGTAAACGTGACATAAGATCAACTTCTCGCCGCTGACCCCGGCGAGCCTCTTATGTGTTTCTTGGTTTAGGAGAAGACTGTCATGACGTTTACGGGGAGGACCGCAGCCGTAACCGCAGCTGCGGGCGCCTTGATGCTGCTGACGCCGTCGATAAGTCACGCTGACTCGACGTCTTTCGTCAACTGGGGTAGCAGGAAGTGCCTGGAGATTGAAAACTCCAGCAGCAGGAATGGTGCCCGGGCCCAGCAATGGGACTGCAACGGCCAGGACGGTGCCGCCTGGGAATGGGAATGGGTGGGGCCAGGACGACAGTACTGGATCAGGAATGCCCATAATGGGAAGTGCCTTGAGGTGGCCGACAGTCGCAGGGACAATGG
This sequence comes from Streptomyces sp. NRRL S-920, assembly GCF_000717945.1. Lineage (NCBI taxonomy): Bacteria > Bacillati > Actinomycetota > Actinomycetes > Kitasatosporales > Streptomycetaceae > Streptomyces > Streptomyces sp. NRRL S-920. The sequence goes on along the minus strand of NZ_JODF01000037.1, from coordinate 63,001 downwards.
TGCTCCCGTTCAGCTCTGGGACTGCTCCAAGACCGCCAAGGGACAGCTCTGGCTCAAGCCGCCCGCTGGGAGCTGGGAGATCAGTAACTATGGTTCCGGCAAGGCCCTGGAGGTAGAGAACTCTTCCACACGTAACGGTGCCCGCGTTCAGCAATGGACCTGGACGGGCGCGGACGGGCAGAAGTGGTACTGACGGACAGTGCCGTCGTGCCCGAAGGGCACGTCCTTCGGCCCGGCGTCCGGACCGGGCAGGAGGGCCGCCCGCAGCCCGGATGCTCCAGCCGGCTGCGAGCCGAGCCAGGCTGAGCCGTCCCGGAGGGACGCCCTTCTCCGTACCGGGGGGCCGGCCGCCGACGTGGGCGGGGGAAGGTGGGGAGAGCGGAGGGTGAGGCCCGGGCTCCTCTGGCAGTCGGTTCGCAGAAAGCGCCTCGCCCGGCCCGGTCGGCTTCCTACGCTGCGTCCATGAACTGGACCAACGCCCTTGCCGTGTTCGGCGCCATCACCGGCGTGTGCAGTCTCGGCTGGTCGATGTGGAGCCACCGGCTTACTGGCGGGCGGATCGAGATCCTGGGCACGCCCTAAAGTACGCCGAGCGGCTTGGCTGAATGCAAGAGCGTGCGCTGGGGCAAGGAGTTTCTGTAAGTCCGCTGGCCCTATGGCGACCTCCGGCGCATCCGATTGGGATGCGCCGGGGGCTGTGATCGGATTCGTGGTGCCCGCGGTCACGGCGATATCTGTACGCGCTGACTTCCGCGGTCTCGTCGCGCGGCGGGCCGACTGTGCCCGGTCACTCCACGCGTTGCTACCGGGCCTTCTCGAAGGCCTGCAGCGTGGCCTGAAGAGTCTGCTCGATCCGGGCAGGATCCCGTGGAGGGTGGTCCTCTACAGCATCTGTGTCGCCTTCAGCAGCCGCCAACATGGCGTCGAGGGCCCTTCGCCGCGCGGCTTCATTCGGCGGCTGCCGCGGACGCAGCGCCCCGATCGTCATTAGCGTCAGGACGTCGTCGTTCGTGGTGGGCTGCGTACGGCCCTCGATCAGCTCGTCCAGTCGCCAGCTGTCCGCGATCTCTTCCCACGTCACGTCGGCCTCGTCGCTCATGTGTCCCCCCATTTCGGTGAGACAAGGAGTCAACCACAGCAGCCGGCTACTCGTTGACCTGCCGAAAGCCGCGACAGGTGTGCTCACAGGCTGCGCATCCGCCACGACCATGCCGAGGATGGAGGCCGCATCGCCACGGATCGGCGTAGGCCTCGTTCTCCGGCATGAGCCACACGGTCGAGCCGTCCCGCTTGAGTCGCTTGACCGTCGCCTCGCCATCGATCAAGGCCGCCACGCCCTATGAGGTTCTCGGTGTCCGGCTGACCCTGACAATGACCGTGTCGCCGTCCATGATGTGCGCATTGATCACCAAATCACCGCTGACCCGTTCTGGCGGCAGGGCCTCGTGGGCGAATGCCAGTGAGAACTCGGCTAGCTCCGGGGCGAGTTCGTGCGCACTTCCGAGGGCCTGGCGCAAGTCCCATGCGTGTGCGGCGATTTCCATGACACCCGCGCTCAGCGCGCCGCGCACAGGCAGGGTCGCGAAGCCCAGATCCACCATGCGGTCCAGCGCGCGGTCGTCCATGGCTCACCCGGCAACGATGAGCCGCTCCTCGGCGTCCGCGTACGCCGCTGCCCAGTCGTCGCCCGGGACCTCGGCGACGTTTCCGGGTTCAGCTGCTCTGTAGGTGCCTTGCATGATGTGCGGATAGGCAAGCGTATTGCCCATGACGTGGGCGGTCAGAGCGCGGATGTCGAACTCGTGGCAAGGGGTGGGTGTGTCGAGCTGCCCGGGTTCGACGGTGGCGACGAGTGCGGCGAGCTGGCCGGCCGCGCGGTACAGCAGTGGGCGGGGGTCTTTGGGAGTGTTCATCGGGGCTGGCTTCCTTCCGTCAGCGATGTGAGGTGAGCGGATCAAGACAGCTCAGCCGTGGTACGACAGGTTCAGGGCCAGGGCGGCCACCGCCAGGGAGAAGAACATGGCCCAGCCGCCGAAGTGGTAGTCGCGAGCTCGCAGGTGGGCACCGAACGCGACGAGGAAGTACAACACGAGGCCGCCCGCGGCGAGCGCGCCCAGCACCGGCACGGCGAACCCTGCCAGCAACCCCAGCGCGCCCAGCGCCAGCAGCACGCCGAACGGGCGCATCGTCGAGTGTGGCAGCCCCATCTTGTCCGCCTGACTTCTGGGGTAGTCGTGACCGACGAGGTTCGCGACGGCGGCGAATCCGTTGGTGACCGAAGCGAGAAGAGTGACTGCGAGATAGGCGGCGAACACGAAGTTTCCTGTTCCTTGTAAAGGACAACTGGCTGTTCACGGAGTTGACGGGCCGACTCTCCGAAAAGTGACATGCCATCGCGTGATCTAGGTCATGGCACGGCGCCCGAGTGCGACACCTCCGGACCGACATGGGCCAGAAGCGCGTGCGCCGACCACGGATGCCACCGCGTCTACACCGACTCGAAGATCATTGCGGGACAAGCCTTAGCCCGCACCGTTCGGGAAGGGGCCATCGGAAAAGGACCCGAACCACGGGCACCTCGTCGGCGGCCTACTTCACTTGCGCGATGGAACCAGGCCGGGGTGGTCACCTTCATCCGCGACCAACTGCGCCGTCACATTCGCACAGACAAGGGCCGCTGCCCGTTCCCGGTGATGCTGATCGTCGACTCCCAGTCGGTGAAGGCGGCCTCCACCGTCGGCCGGGACAGCCGCGGCTACGACGCAGGCAAAAAGATCAACGGGCGCAAGAGACACCTCGTGGTCGACACCCTGGGCCTGCCTGTGATGATCACGGTGACGGCGGGCGACGTCCGCGACGAGATCATCGCCCGCGACCTGCTCTGGCGCCTGCGGCTCACCCACCCACAGATCACCCAGATCTGGGCGGACTCGGCCTACGCCCGTGACTTGCTGCCCGCCTGGACGGCAGAGACTTGTGGATGTCCATGCGGCCGGTGCAGCGCCCCGGGGCGCACGTGGGTTCGTCGTCCTTCCCCGCAGGTGGAAGGTTGAGCGGTCGATCGGCTGGATCATGAACGCCCGCCGAAACTGCCGCGACTACGAGCGGCTTCCCCAGCATGCCGAAGCCCATCTGAACTGGGCATTCATCACGCTCATGACCCGGCGCCTGACCCGCAAGAGCCCCAGCACCAGCCACTGGACGAAGAAGACGCCCTGATCATGCGACGTTAGCAATCGCGGACAGGTTCAAGGAATTCGAGCCGATTGCCCAGCTTGTCGAATGCATAGAAGCGATCGTGGCCAGGAAAGTTGTCATCCCAGGTGACGCTCACTCCTTTGTCTTCCAACCGCTTGGCGAGCGCCTGGAGCGAGGTCACAAGGATCCCCGGATGCGCCTTCCTGTTCGGGCGGAAGTCCTCTTCAACCCCCAAGTGGACCTCCAGGCCACCACCTCGGAACCAGCACCCACCACGAGCCGCCAGCACCGGCGGCTTCTCGAGCTCTGTCATGCCGAGAACGTCTCCCCAGAACTCGCGGCAGATGTCCTCAGCACCTGGAGGGATCGCAAGCTGCACGTGATGCAGGCCGTCCAAGGAGTATCCGAGCGTTCCCAGAGCCACAACTTCTCCTCTACCAATGAATCTTGACGTCAAGATAATGAGAGCTGAGCGGTCCTGGCAAGGGCGCGGACTCGGCAGAGGGCGCGGCAAGTTGAGAAGAGGTCGTTTTCACCTGTGAAGCCTGTTTGATCCCAACATGCACCTGTGGCAAGGCATGACTTGACGGGCAACAAGCACGAAGGGGCTCCATGGGCCGCCTGGGAGGTCCGACTTGCCGGTCTCATCCTGCGAAGCTTGTCTCATCCCAAGATGTGCCTGGACGCCCTCTCCGTGCATCGGAGGCGTGCCCGAAATCGACACGCGTGAGACCCAGGACGAGTTAAGAGATGCGTGAGGTTGCGCAAACCAGCCGAAAACGACCTCTAAATACCGGGAATCAGGCCGCGACGAGCTCCCGCTCGCGGACCGGCGTTTTGACCTTGGGCTTCTTATTCGGCAGCGAGAGCCGGAAGACCTTGTGCCACGCGGAGATCACCTGCTTGGGCAGCGGGCCGGTGACGTACTCCAGCTCATACTTTTCGAACAGCGCGCGGACCTTCACCGCGACCTCGGCGTACCGGTTGCTCGGCAGGTCCGGGAACAGGTGGTGCTCGATCTGGTGCGACAGGTTGCCGGTCATGAAGTGCATGGCCTTGCTGCCGCTGATGTTCGCCGAGCCCATCATCTGGCGCAGGTACCACTGGCCGCGCGTCTCGCCCTCGATCGACCGGCGCTCGAAGACCTGTACGCCCTCGGGGAAGTGCCCGCACATGATCACCGAGTGGGACCAGATGTTGCGGACCACGTTCGCGGTGAACGTGGCGCCGAGCGTGGTGAGGAATGACGGGCCCGAAAGCAGCGGGTGGATCACGTAGTCTTTAAGCACCTGCTTGCGGATCTTGCGGCCCACGGCCTTGGCCCGCGCGCGGAACTCCGGGTTCTTGCGGCGGTGCTTGTGCAGGTTGTTGCCAAGCTCCAGGTCGTACGCTGCGATGCCGTACTCGAAGAAGCAGGCGTTGATGAAGTTCCACAGCGGCTGGCCGAGGTGGAACGGGTGCCACTTCTGGTCCTCGTCGACGCGCATGATGCCGTAGCCGAGGTCGTTGTCCTTGCCGATCACGTTGGTGTACGTGTGGTGCAGCTCGTTGTGCGAGTGCTTCCACTGGTCGGCCGGGGAGACGTGATCCCATTCCCAGGTGGTGGAGTGGATCTTCGGGTCTCGCATCCAGTCCCACTGGCCGTGCAGGACGTTGTGGCCGATCTCCATGTTGTCCATGATCTTCGCCACGGACAGACCGGCGGTGCCGATCAGCCAGGCCGGCGGGAAGAGCGAGAACAGCAGCACGCCCCTGCTGGCCAGCTCTAGCTTGCGCTGTGCAGAGATGACCTTACGGATGTAGGCGGCGTCCTTCTCGCCGCGACTGGCGATCACCTCGTCACGGATCGCGTCCAGCTCGCGGCCAAGCTCCTCGATCTGCTCCGCGGTCAGGTGGGCGGTGGGGTCGATGGCGGTCAAGGTGCTCCTACCGTTCGATGTCGCAGGGGCCCGCCGCGGCGGACACGCAGGTCTGGATGAGGACGCCCGGCTCGGCCTCGGTGATCTCGCCGGTGCGCAGGTCGCGGACGGCGCCCGCCTTGAGCGGCGTGACGCAGCCGAAGCAGATGCCCATGCGGCAGCCGGAGGGCAGGAGCACGCCGGCTTCCTCGCCGACGTCCAGCAACGGCGTGGCGCCGTCCGCGTCGACGGTCTTGCCGGTGGCGCTGAACGTGACCTCGCCACCGTCGCCGGCGACGAGGATGCTGGGGCGGAAGCGTTCGGTGTGCAGGCGCTCCTGGACGCCGTGCTCCATCCAGTGCTCTTCGGCGGCGTCGAGCAGGCCTGCGGGCCCACACGCCCAGGTCTCACGCTCGGCCCAGTCGGGCACGAGTTCGTCGAGACGGGCAATGTCGAGGATGCCGTCTGTTTCGGTGTGCACCTCGGTGAGCCGCAGCTTCTTGTCCGCGACCAGGTCGTGCAGTTCGCTGCGGAAGATCACGTCTTGCGGCTGCGGGGCGCAGTGGACCATGACGACGTCGTCGAATTCGATGTCGCGCAGCATGCCCATCACGGGCGTGATGCCGCTGCCGGCCGTCAGGTAGAGCACCTTGGCGGGCTTGGCCTGCGGCAGCACGAAGTCACCGGTCGGCTGATCGAGCTGGATCAGCGTGCCCGGTTTCGCCCTGCGCACCAGGTGGTTGCTGACCTTGCCGTCCGGGATCGCCTTCACGGTGATCGTGACGCGGCCGTCCCGGCGGTTTGTCGGCGAGGTGATGGAGTAGGCACGCCACAGGCGCACCCCGTCGACGTCGACTCCGATCCGCACGTACTGACCGGCTGTGTGGCCACGCCAGCCCCGCCCCGGCCTGATCACGATCGTCGTGGCGTCACCCGTCTCGGGGTGCACGGCCTCGATGCGTCCACGCAGGTCACCGCCCGCGCGCAGCGGGCTGACCAGGTCGAGGTAGTCCGACGGCAGCAGTGGTGTCGTGACCGTTTCCAGCAGTTTCCACGCCCTGCTGCGGAGGGCTGCACTCATCATGACTCCAGCTTGCTGCGCCTCAAGGCGTAAAGTCCTGACCGCAGGACGTAAATCTGGTCGACTGAATTGTTCGCAGGGAACAAAAACGTGAGCCATGCAATCCGGAGGGCCAGCGAACTGGCCCTGGATGAGACGACGGTCACCGCACTTCGGGCCGCACTGAAGACCACCGCCGACGAGGTCGTCCAAGCGATCATCGACGAGGTCCCCTCCTACGCCAACGCCCTTTCGGGCCGCATGGGCGCCACCATCCGCCGCTCCGTCCGCACCGCCCTGGGCCACTACCTGGACCTCGCGAGCGGGAACACCACGGGCGGTGACGCCGACGACGCGGCTTACGAGCTGGGCCGCGGCGAGGTGCGCGACGGCCGTTCGATGGACGCCCTGCTCAGCGCCTACCGCGTCGGCGCCCGCGTGGCCTGGCGATGCCTGGCAGCAGGTGCCGTACCCGCGGGTCTGCCCGCCGCCGAGGTCGCCAAGTTCGCCGAGCTGACCTTCGCCTACATCGACGAGCTCTCCGCCGCGAGCGCGGCGGGCCATGCCGACGAACTGGCCGCCCGAGGCAGGGCCCACGAGCGCCACCTGGAACAGCTGGCCCGCGACCTCCTCGCCGGCGCGAACCCGGATGTGCTGATGGCCTCTGCTCAACGGGCTGGGTGGCAGCCTCCGGTTTCGCTGACTGCGGTCCTGCTGCCCGCGGATCAGGCCCGGCCTGCCTACCGCGCGCTCGACCCGAGCACCCTCGTCCTCGACGATCTGCCGGACGCCACCGGTGTGCTGCTCGTCGCCGATGCCGACCGATCACATCTCTTGCGGCAGCTGACCGACCGCACCGCAGTGGTCGGCCCGGCCCGGCCATGGGCTCGTGCGTCCGCCTCGTACGCACGAGCCGTACGCGCGCGCTCCCTCTCCTCTGATATCCGCGACACCGAGGACCACCTGCCCGAGCTGGTGCTGAGCGCCGACGTGGACGCGCTCGCAGACCTGCGTGCCCGAGCCCTCGCACCCTTGCGGACCTTGCCTGCCGCCACCGCACGGCGGCTGGAGGAAACCTTGCGGACGTGGCTGCTGCACCAGGGCAGACGGGACGAAGTGGCGGCGGCGTTGTTCGTCCATCCCCAGACGGTCCGTTACCGGATGTCGCAGTTGCGGGAGCTGTTTCCGGATCTCACGTCGCCACACCGGGTCCTTGAACTGACGCTGGCGGTCGGTCTTCGGGTCGGCTGACGCGTACTTCGACCGTCCACGACCGCGCGTCCGCGAGCGGTCCAGGAATCGTGCCTGGCTCTCGGGTGCGCGGTGCCGTCAGCTGGCTCATGCGGCCCAGAGAAGAGCGGTATCAGGCTTTCACGGTGTCTGGGTGACCGGCGGCCGGGCCCGTGCCTCTCCTCCGAAAGATCAACGGGGCGACCGACCGGGCCGGCCTGGCACACCGCGCGGGGGATGATGGGGAGGAAATGACGGAACGAAAGGTCAGGAGCTTCCATGTCGAAGCGGGTTCACCGCCCCCGTGAGGACGCGGAGTTCGATTTCATCCTCGGGATGAGCGGAGTTCCGGTCCTCGCATACTTCACCGGGACATGGCCCAAGGCAATCGAGTCCTGCCAGGTGATGGACCGCGTCGTGAGTGACATCGCCGACGCCTACACGGGCCGCCTGACGGCCGTCCGCGCCGACATCACGCGCTGTCCGGCCGCAACCGAGCGATACGGGATCACCGGAGCCCCGTCCTACGTCCTGCTGAAGGAGGGAGAGGCGGTGGCGCACGGCACAGGGCCTATGACCATCACCGAGGTACGGAAGGTCCTGGACGGCCATCTCTGAGCGGCCGCTGCGGCACGCCGCGATCGACGGCCGTCCGCGCGTACGGCGGCCGACCAGCGCGCGAGGATCGACGTCCTCGCCCCGTGCTGGAGGACATCACTGTCAACGGCCGCCCCTCCCCGGAGTCCGGCGTGCTGAGGTCCAGGGCGTTGGCCCGTGCGTATGGGGCGATCTCCGCCAGCACCTGCTCGATGCTCTCATCGGTGGCGGGCTTCCCTTCTGAGGTGGTCAGAAGGGAAGCCTGTCCGTCATTTCGCGTGGAAGCGACGTACGCGTACAGGGCTGCGGCTGCTTCGTCGGGGGTATCGCCTACCATCGGCTCTTCCCAGCCGTGACGCACGCCTGAGGCGACGCCGCCGAGGAGCGCGGAGCCGCCGCTCAGGAGGACGGGCAGAAGATGCTCTCCACGGCCTTGCCCACGTCGAGCTGCACGGCGTTGGGCTTGACGCTCAGGGTGAACGACAACGCGAGCTGGCGACGTCCGTCCGCCGAGTAGAAGGTCATGGCCACGGAGCCTGGGGCCGACCCGCCCGTGATGAATAAGTCATCGCTGCAACTGCTGTTGCTGTTGTTGCCTCGGAGGTGTGCGGCGGTCGGCCGGTCGGTCAGGATTCGCTCCAGTTCCGGCGGCAGCAGCTTGCCCTGGGAGAACGCCCGGTTGAAGGCGCTCACGTCGTGCGCGGTGGAGACGACCCCGCCGGCCCCTGCCCCCGCGAGGCCGGCGTTGTACCGGTCCACGTCGCGCGGCCTGCCATCGGTGCCGGGGTAGTAGCCGTGGCCGTGCGGCCCCTTGACGCCGTCCGGCGGCTTGACCATCAAGTAGCTCCTGGTCATCCCGAGCGGCTCGAAGAGGCGCGTGCGCAGCTCGGTGGCCAGATCATGACCGGTGACCCTCTCGATGATCATGCCGAGAAGGGTGTAATTGGTGTTGGAGTAGGCCCGCTTCTCGCCCGGCTCCCCGGTCCGGGGCCGATCACGGCTCCACCGCACCAGATCCAGCGGCCGGTAGGGGGTCGTAAAGTCGAACACGTCGAACGAGGGGTCTCCCTCGCTCCCGTCCGGGTTCGGCTTCTCGGCGTACCAGTCGGGAATGCCGGAGGTGTGCCGGATCATCTGCCGTACCGTGATCTCATCGGCCCGCGTCACCAGGTCCTTCTCCACCACCTCCGGCAGCAGGTCACTGAGCTTGTCATCCACCCCCAACTCGCCCTTTTCGACGAGTTTCAGCACCACGGTGGCCACCATCTGCTTGGTCTGTGACCAGATCCGGAAGCGGGCGTTCGCGGGGATCCTGCCGCCCTCCCCGTCCAGCAGCCGGGAGCCTGCACTGCCCAGACCGAGGGACTTCCCGTTGGCGTAGGCCCCTCCCACGACTCCGACAACCCCGGGAATCTGGGCCAGCTCCTCCATCGCCTTCTGCACGTTCCCACCACTTTGCGCCGGGACGGCGGTGGCGGTGGCGGACCCGGCATGGGCCACCATCAGCATGGCGACACCAGCGGCCAGCACGGCGTTCCTCAGCCTCCGACGAGCGTTCCCATGTAACACGGCATATGCCCCTTCGTGACCTTCCCGAAGCCGAAGCTCCACCCCCTCGGCACGGCCCTCCGTGGTCCGTGCCTCCATGGAAACAGGGGACGGTTACGGTGACGTACGCGTTTCTCGATACACCGGTACCGAGGGCCGCGAGTGGGCGGCGCACCATGCGAAGCGCGGTTCAGTACACGGCGCACAGCGGCAGCGGTGAGAGCGGGCGCCAGGAAGCCTCCGGGACCTTTCCTCTTCGGGAGACTTCGTCAGCACGCCATCGCGCACCCGCGCCCGGTGGCCTCACCCTCGGCGACACCCCCTGTTCGCTCTGCACCGACGGCCACCTCCTGGTGGACCTCACCGGCGGCGGCCGCCTCGCCGGGCACCCCCACGCCGGGCTGCGCGTCCATATCACCACCCGGTTTCCGGCTTCGCCAGCGTTTGCGCCGACCTCGTCCGCCCGGACGACCACCTGGGCGGCCACGGCACCCAACGACACCGCTCTCGCCGAGGACCTGAGCACGACTGTCGCCACCACCCGCCTGAGGACTACGGCACACAGTCGAAGACGCCGCATCAGGCATACCGCCCCGGTTCCAGGGCACAGCAGCTCGGCTCCCCCCGTTCCGAGCACGACGGTCCCGCCACCCTCCCCCCGGTGGCGGGGCCGTCCATCCTTCCCGCCGCCGAGAAGCACGGGTGGCGCGCCGTGTTCTGCCTCACAGGCAGGGGCCGCGGTGTGACGAGAGGCAGACGGGCACCGCCTGCGGGGGGACATGGACGACATGACCGATGAAGACATCGTCCGTGCGGTGCGCCGCATCGCCACCATGGAGTCTTCCCGCGACGTGCTGGCCGATCGCGTCATAGAGCTACGCACCGCAACGACCGCCAAAGAGGCAGCCGAACATGACCGCTGCAGCAATGCCATGGCCGATGCCGACACCCGGATCCTGCTCAACTCCACCCAGGTACTCGGCCGACTCGGAATGACGGCCGCGGCCATGGCCTGCATCCACGATGCACAGGAAGAAGGCACCCTGCCACACCCCCTGACCCCGCACGGCCGCCCTGCCCGGGCCAGCGGTTGCCTTTAGGGGGTCGGCCGGGCGCTGGAGGCGCAGCGCGTGCGGGTCGTGACAAAGGGCGTACTCGCCTTCACGGTTGCGCAGGTGCTGTCGGACATATGCCTCGACGGCCCCGGCTGGAAGCGGGCGTACCGGGGATGCTGAGAGGTCGCTTTCTCCTGGTGTTTCATCCCGTGATGCGAATTCGGTCTGGCAAGGTCGGGGTGCAGCTGGCTCGCCGGGATCGGCTGGGGGGCCGGTCCGGGTCGGGCGCGGCAGCGGGTGGGCAGCGGTGGGTGGGAAGGTCGGCCAGGGTCCACCGGGCGGTGTTGAGGCGGTAGTCGGCCTCCAGCCGCGTACGGTCTTCGGCTCGCTGATGTGCAGGCAGAGGGTGGAGATGGCGGCGGCCACGAGTTTGTCGTCCAGGCCAGGGTCGCGGTGGTGGCCGCGCAGGACGAGGGCGAGGTGGCGGCGGGCTTCGGCGAGCAGGTAGCGACCGCCGTCGATCCAGACCTTGCGCAGGCCGGGCGGTTCGGTGGCGACCTGGCCGAGCAACGGGGTGCCGGCCACAGAGTCCTGGACGCCGGCCGCGGTGACCAGCACCGCGAGCAAGAGGCCGGGCGCATCAGTCACGATGCTCCGCTTCCGCCCCACGATCTTCTTGGGTTGTCCGTGCCCTGACTCGAGGAGGGGGCGCTGGTGGAGGTTTTCACGCTCTGTGCGTCGATCACGCACGCCGAGGGCTTCGCGATCCGGCCTTCCTGCTGTCGCACCAACTCCCGCAACAGGCCGTTGAACCGGGCGAAGATGCCGTCCTTCTGCCACTTGGCAAAGCAGCCGTAGATCGTCTCCCAGGGCGGAGGTCGTGCGGCAGTAGCGCCACTGAACCCCGGTCGATCCACGTACAGGATCGCGTTCATGATCTCGCGCAGATCGTGTTCGGGCGGCCGACCGAAACCCAGGGCCCGGCCATGGTTCGTAGCGCCAAACCGCCAGCACGGTTCGATCAACTCCCAGCGCGCATCAGACAGATCATTCGGATACGCACGACGGTCGGTCATGACCTGGACATACCGTGTCGCACTATTCGCCTCAACAAGCATGACCAGCTGGCCCTCACCGAAGACCGCCGCCGCTGCACCGGCGAATCCCACCAAGCCTTCAGCGCACTCCTCCAGGACGACGGCCAGCCGCTTCCCGTACCCGCAGCCCGCCGTCCCGAACAGGCGCTGCTGGAGACCGAGGTCTTCCTCGCCTGCTGCAAGATCGGCGGGTGTCTGCGAGCATCCTCTGGGCATCGTCCAGGTCCGGCCAGATGAGGACCAGCTTGGCCTCCGACTCGCTAACGAGCGATATGTGGCTTACTACTGGACCGAGTTCCTCCTCCCCCGGCTGAAGCCACTACGACGAATTCTCAAGTCCCCAGGACTGGATTATCGTGTGCCCGGCCTCCGGTACCGCAGGGAGAGGGGCGACATCTGCCTGTACCGCCCCGGCATGCCGGCCAGCATCCTGCTCACCGGCTTCAACCCCCGCTGGTGGGATCGCGTCGTCAATCGCCTCGCCCCCGACTACGACCTGCTTGCAGCCCAAGCCGGAGTGGACAGCCGAGGAACGCGCCGCCTACGCCGCAGCCACCGCCTCGCCCTGCGATCCACCCTCGATCTACTCACCCCTGCTCCGCCGCATCCGGGCGACCGCCGGGCCAGGCCCGATCAACGGCACTGATGCCTGGCATGCTGTAGGCGGCAACGTACGGCTGGAGACCACCGACGGCCCGCCCTGCCCCGACCTCATCCGGCTCCTGTGCCACGGCCCCACTGGCCTCGGCTGGGAAGTCGCGCACAAACGCTGCACCTGCCTGTGCGACCACACCCACGCAGACATCGGATGCAACATCGACTTCCGTGAGCCCACCACCGGACGATCCGTGCACTACTCCAGCGCCAAATGGGGCCGTACCCTCGATGACCGGCGCCGCGAGAGCATCGCGGAACTGAATCGCACGGCCTTCGCCTGATGACCCCAGCAAGAACCGCCCCCCGACGGTTACGTATACCTCGGGATCGGCGGGCGTGAATTCGTTCTCGACAAGCCCAACGACACACACGAACCCTCACCGGACGGAACTCCGGAGAGTTTCGTATTCGGTGAGGGCAGCAACGTCGAAAACCCCCGCGACAACGACCCACGGTCCCCGCAGCTGACGACCGACGACCTCGACGCCTTCCCGGCCTACCTCCGGTTCAAGCCGAAGGACGACCAGGACGACTGGCGGGTGGCCGACGTCCAGGTGACCGCCACCGGCTCCGGCCAGGGCGGCCCCCGCTACTACGACTACACCGCCCTGACCGACAAGGGCGGCCTGCGGGCCTCTCTGCGCCTGGGCAACAAGTTCGGCAACGTCCTGCACCTGTCGTCCGTGTGGGACGACCCCACCCAGACCTGGTGACCCCGACCGGTCACCGGACACCGCACCCGCACCCGCGGATGCACCAACCAGAAAAGGAACCGACATGCCTCAGCAGCGTCCCGTGAACAACAACAACCAGCCCGTCGCGGCGCCCCGCAACATCGCGTTCGAGGTCACCCGCTTCCAGATGAACGAGCCGGCCCCGGCCAGGAACACGGTCACCATGTCCCGGGAGATCACACTCCCCGGGCCGATCTCCCGCACCAAGCAGGGAGACCCAATCATCCAGTGCGCGATCCAGGGCTTCCGCATGCTCTACCTCGACGCCAACGGCAACAAGCACGACTTTCCCGCCTGCGAGAAGATCCTGCGGACCCGCGTCCACGATGTCCACGGCAGCAAGGCCGAAGTCCAGGTCATGGTGCTCCTGAAGCCCTGGGACCCGAACAACGTCCACAAGTTCAAGATGGAGGTGGACGTCCTGACCACCGCCAGCGTCGACGGCGAAGGCGGCAGCGACGAGAACGACAGTGGCAGCGGAGGCAGCGGCAGCGGGTCCGACTGGTAAATCCCGCTCCACACCCGGCCACTGCGCCAGCAGACCGGGTAGTCACCACCGAGGGTGCTCGGCGGGCACTTCAGCCCCCACCGAGCACCCTCATCGCATTCGTACGTGGGCGTGGCGCCCCGCCGGGGAGCCGGCCGTCACCGGCCCTCACCCGCGAGCGCCCGGCGGTCGACGTGCCGCTCCACCGCTGCGAGGACCAAGCCCTCAGCGGGCTGAGCGCCGAGGGCGGCCTGGCATGGGTGGGCGTTCAGGTCGCCCTGTTTGGGCTTGTGCGGGGTGAAGCCTTCCTCGCCGAGCAGCACAGTGACTCCGGCGTCGCGCAGGAAGTCGACGTGCCGGGCCACGGCGGGGTGGGCGGCCTGCGCGTCGTTGGAGTTGGGCAGGGCGACGATCGGCAGGCCAGTCCGAGCCCTCGGCCCGATCACGTCGGGCACGTCGGGCACGTCGGCCACGTCGGGCACGTCGGGCACGTCGGGCACGTCAAGCGTCCTGTCCCCACGGGTCAGTCATCCGTAGGGACAGGACGCGGACTTGTTCCGTCGTAGGGTCCCGGGCCGGTTACACGTCCCAGGTGGCCATGAGGGTCTTGACCCCATGCACGTCTGCGGTCTCCGGACGCAGGGGGACCTGGTCGGGCGGGACGGCCAGGCGCAAGGTGGGGAAGCGTTTGAAGAGCGCGGTGAAGGCGACGCGCAGTTCGATGCGGGCGAGTTGGCTGCCCAGGCACATGTGGACACCGTGGCCGAAGGCCAGGCTGCTGCCGTCGTTCCTGCGCAGGTCGAGCGCGTGCGGGTCAGCGAAGCGCTCGGGGTCACGGTTCGCGGTGTTGTACGACAGGACCACCGTGGTACCGGCCTTGACCGTCTGACCGCCGAGTTCCACGTCCTCCAGCGCCGTCCGCATGAAGGTCTTGCCGACACTCACGTAGCGCAGGAGTTCCTCCACCGCCGAGTCGGCGATTTCGGGGTCGGCGCGCAGGGCGGCGGCCTGTTCGGGATTCTCCAGCAGCGCCCATGTGCCGAGACCCAGCACGTTTGTCGCGCTGTCGAGTCCGGCCGAGAGCAGGACCAGGCCGATCCCCCGCAACTCCTCGTCCGTCAGGTCTGTGTCGAGGAGATCGCTGAGCACGTCGTTGCCGGGATTTGCGCGCTTGGCGGCCACCACCTCCGCAACGAACTCATGGACCGCCGTCACCGCCACGATCATGTCTTCGTCGCTGGTCTCACCGCTGAGGAACAGACCGATGTGCTCCTGGAAACGAGCCCGATCCTCGTAGGGGACCCCCAACAGTTCACAGATCACGATGGCGGGGATGGGCTTGGCGAAGACGCTCACCAGATCCACCGGTGGCCCGACCTTCTCCATGAAGTCCAACTGCTCGGCGGTGATCTGCTCGATCCGCTCGGTGATCATGCGCATCCGCCGTACGGTGAACTTCCCCGCCAGCAGTTTCCGGTAGCGGCTGTGCTCCGGGTCGTCCGTGAGCAGGAACTCGCCGGGCGCCGCCGGCGGTATCTCCATCCCGGTGATGTCGATGGTCGGATGGAGGAGGAGATCCTTGCGTGCGCTGAATCTCGAGTCCTCCAGGACGGTTCTGATCAGGTCGTACCCGGTGATGAGCCAGCCGGGTTGTCCGCCGGGGAAGGTGTAGCGGCTCATCGGGCCGTGCCGACGGGCCTCGAGCATTTCCTCCGGTGGATCGAAGGGGCACCCGGGCCGTCGCGCCATCGGCATTTCCGTCACGGTGTGCATAGGTTCGACCATCAGTTTCTCACCTCGTCATTGAAGGCCTGCGCGCACCAGAACCATGCCGCATTTTTGATTGCACCATTCATGCTGTGCGGACGGTCTGACCCGACACAAAGGAAGAGTTTCCCGAAATTTCTGTTCGAGAAGCGGCATCGTCCGACACTTCGCAGGGAATTCCCCGGAGAACGATGCTGCGGTCGACCCTATGACGACTGGGCACCAGCTCCGCTTGGCGCTGCTGCGGCACTTCGCTCCTGACCGATGCCTCCGCGGCTGCCATAAGAGTTTGCGCGGCCCACGCCTCCAGATCGAGTCCCAGTCTTTTTGCTGTCGCCCGGCAGAATTCAAGACGGTCAGCCGGAACCGATACCTTGAGCGACACGGCCCCGTCGGTCGAAGCTGCTGTCTCTTCTCCGGATTTCTGCCCCTCGTTCAGCTCTCGGCCGCTCTGGCGCTTCTCGTTCTTACGGCCCCCGCGCTCCGCAAGACTGTCCTTGACCTCGCGACGGAGCTTCTTCGCAGACCACCCGTGCTCTTCCGCCTTGCCCAACCAGAAGTCCTGCTCGGGGCCGGAAAGAGACGCCACCTCCGCGTGATGGGTGAAGCTCAGCTTTTCTCTTCGCCGAGACATTGGATAGCATCTCGCTACCCACGCATGATTCCTCAGCGTTTGATAGTCCAGTGACGTCAGCTCGATCGCATCGCGGTACCTGCCATTGAACGAGGCCTCGCCATAGACCAGCCAGTCTCCCAGGCACCAGGACGAGGCCGACATTATGTTGGACAGGTAGCTGCCAACTCCGACCCACTTTTCGAATGCCATCCGCTTAGGGAGAAGCAATCCCCGCCTGGTGACCAGGGCCGAGGCGTCGGATTGTGTTCGCGGATGAGTTCCTCCTTTCGCTAAGGCCGGATTAGCACGGAGTGACGCGTCCCCAAGCATGCAGTCTCCTTAGGTAGTAAGCGGGTTACGTGGGGGGAACCTGTAAAGAGAACTAGTTCAACCTAACACGACCGCCACTAAGCGCAATAAGTAGAGCAAAAACAAAGGGAAAACCATATGCGTATTCCAGACACGACAATGTCAGCGGTCAGCACGGGCTGCGCCTGATGGAATGTGACCGGCTATCGTGTCGGCTGGCCGCTCTCGGCTCGCATGTCCCGCAGCACGGCGGAAATCACCTCGACACCGGCGGCGATCGCGTCCCGCTCGGCGGTGATGCTGACGCGGAAGCACTGTCGGGAGTGACGTTCCCGGCCCCCGCCGTCCGGGGTGTCGACGAAGAAGTACCGCCCCGGTACGACGAAGACGCCCCTGCCCTTGAGGGTCTCGTACAGACGCAGGTCGTCGAACCACTCCTCGTCCACCCACACCCAGCAGAACATGCCTCCGTCCGACGCATACAGGCGCCAGGCGATGTCCTCGGGCAGGGTCTCCGCCAGGAGGGTCTCGGCGTACTTCCTGCGCTCGGCGTAGAAGGGGGTGATGACCGATGCGACCAGCGTGTCGAGGGCGTCGGTGCGTAAAGCGTGAGCCAGTGCGGACTGAACCAACTGGGGAGCGTGGAGCGTCGAGTTGGCCATGAAGGAGACGATCGGCTCGGTCAGCCGCTCATCGGCGACGGCGAAGCCCAGGCGCTCGCCCGGAAGTCCGGCCTTCGAGATGGAGAAGACATTGACGGCGCGCTCGTCCCGCACGGGAGCCGAGGCCAACCCACCGATGGCGGGGAACGGGGCACCGTAGGCATTGTCGATCACGAGCGGTACGTCATGCCGTCCGGCGGCGGCGAGGAGGAGTTCGGTCTCGTCGGGCGAGACGCTGCGGCCGGCGGGGTTGCTCGGGCTGGACAGGAGCAGGAGCCCGACGTCCGTCAGTTCATCGAGCGCCGGCTCGTCGAACAGGTAGCGGAAGGACCGCTCACCCACCGGCTGTACGACGGGGGCGATTCCGCCGACTCCGCCCGGCACCAGGGAAAGGCCTTGATAACCCGTGTAGTCCGGGGTCATGGGCAGGACGAGTCGGGTGTCCCGGTCCGCTCCCGGCCCGGTGAACAGTGCCGCCGCGGCGAAGCACAGCATCTGGCTGCCGGGGCCCACCACGATGTTGCGCGGGGTCACGTCCCAGCCGTAGCGGCCGTTGAAGTACTCGGCGATCGCGTCGATGAGATCCGGGAGTCCCCGCGACGATCCGTATCCGCAACTGACCTCACTGAAGGAGGAGTTGAGGGCTCGGGTGGTCATGCGCCGCCAGGTGTCCTGGACCTCTGGGATGGCCGCGGGATTTCCTATGCCGAGATTGGTCCACTTCTTCCCCGTTGCCGATCCGACGGTGGTGGCGATGTCTTCCATGATGAGCCGCAGTCCGGACAGACTTGCCATCTTCGTTCCAGATCGGGATAGATCCACAGTTCGGCTTCCTTCCCGCCACTGTCGACGACTGACCTGGTCCGGCCGCACCCACGTTGCGATCCACGGTCTGACTCCGTTGCCCTCAGGTGACCCGGCGCTCACTCCCGTAACACAAGCAACTTCACGCTCTCGCAGGCTGTTCAGCCGGTCAAGAGCGAGAACCAGATCGAAAACGCTTTCCCGGCGTGTCCTGTCGACAAGACAGACCGCCCATAGTGCAGCGATCGACTTCGCGCGCAGCCGGATCCACGCGCTCCTCGGCGGTTTGGCGGAGCGTGCGCCTTAACGCTTTCTTGACGCACGCCCAAGGACCGAAAGGGCCTTGCCTTCAGGTCGTCCCGGTGCCGGGCACCGCGTCGCTCGACGGCACGGCGGCAGCCCATTGGTCGCGCAGAGAGTCCTCGAGGCTCATCGAGTGCGACCAGCTCAGCAGAGCCCGGGCGCGGGCGACGTCCACCTTCGTCCAGGAACCGTGGCCCCCCGTGCTTCCCGCCGCGGCTGTCGCCCCGATCCGCACTCGGTGGCGGGGAAAGCCAGCGGTTTTGATCATCAGCTCGGCCACGGCGGGCACTTCGTGTGCGTGACCTCGGCCGATATTGATCACGAGGCCGGAGACCGGTGCGGTGACAGCCCGCACCACGGCGTCGGCGACATCTCGGATATCGACGAAGTCACGGAGGTCCGGTGTGAGTCGCAGATCCAGCGGGGTGCCCGAGGGCAGTTCCCTGAGACGCCGGATGAGAGAGCCGAGGAAGCTGGTGGCCGGAGCACCCGGCCCGCATACATTCGTGACGCGGAGAATCACGGCGTCGCTGCGGCCCTCGGCCGCTGCCGCGAGGATGGACCGGGTACCGACCAGCTTGGTCCGGCCGTAGACCGTCGTCGGCTGTTCCGGGTGGTCTTCGTCCGCGGCCTGCTGGGGGCGGATCGCCCCGTACTCGTGGACGGACCCCAGGTGCACCAGCCGGGTCCGTGGCGGCACCAGGCGCAGGAGCCGTTCGACCAGGACCGCGTGCGCGGCGGCCATCTGGTCCGGCGTGCCGCCCCAGCCGGCGCCCGCCGCGTTGACCACGACATCGCTGCCGGCCACCAGCTCGCTCAGCGCCTGTTCGTCGTTGCCGAGCAGGTCGGCGAGGAACAGCGGGACGCCAGGGGGAACGGGGCCGTCATGTCGGGCCACGGCCGTCACTCGGTAGTCGCCGGTGCGCAGCAGGGCTGCGCAGATGTGCCGGCCCAAGGAGCCGGTGCCCCCCATCACGACGGCTGAACGCGGGATCATGCCGGACTCCGTGTGACGGTCGCGGCCGCGGGATACCAGGTCTTGTAGACCGCCTCCTTGGCCTGCCGTGCGAGGGGGCGCACCGTGGTGCGTTCCCTGTGACGGGTCGGGATCATCCGGTGCTCCCGGACAGGGAGAGCCGGCGTGGGGCGATGCGGCGCAGCAGCCCGTGCGGATGGCCGTGGCGTCGCCACTCCCGTGGGTAGCCGATGGAGACCTCGTGATGCGGAACCCCGTCGTGCCAGGTGACCCGGGGGATGTGCAGGTGACCGTAGACGACCTGCGCCACGTTGAAGCGGCGGTGCCAGTCGGCCGTGCCGAGCGTGCCGCACCACAGGGAGAGATGCCGGTGCCACAGCGCCCGGGTCGGCTCCTGGACCAGCGGGAAGTGGTTGACCAGCACCAGCGGCACCGCCGGGTCGTCGGCTGTGGCCAGGCGTTGCTCACTCACCGTCAACCGCGCGGCGCACCACGCCTCCCGGGTGGGGTAGGGGTCGGGATCGAGCAGGTACTCGTCGACGAAGTAGATGTCGGTGGCGAGCGCGTCGGCACGGGCCCGGGCCGGGTCGTCCGCGCCGTCCGGAAGGAACGAGTAGTCGTACAGCACGAACAGCGGCGCGATGCGGAGCGGACCGCCCGGCCCGGTCCACACCGGGTACTCGTCCTCGGGGGTGACTACGCCGGCTGCCCGGCAGACCTCGACGAGCCGCTGGTAGCGGGCGACTCCGCGCAGCTGTACGGGGTCCCCGGGGTGGGTCCACAGCTCGTGGTTCCCGGGTGTCCAGATGACCTTGGCGAAGCGGTCGGCCAGGGCGCGCAGCGTACGCGCGATGTCGGCCAGGTGCTCCGCGACGTCTCCGGCGACGATCAGCCAGTCATCGGCGGTCCGCGGCTGGATTCGGTCGAGCATAAAGGCGTTGTCGCCGACCGAGGAGTGCAGATCACTGACCGCGAAAAGGCGTGCCTCGTCCGACGGTTTGGATATTTCCACCCCGTCACCATAGACCTCTCGCCCGCTCAGTGGATATCCGCAGTACGTCGGTTGCGGTATCCGCCCTCAGGTGCGGAACTATGGCCCGCACAGCGGAAGGAGAAGCTTTTTCCGCAGTTGCGGGCCCGCGGACGACAGGTGAATTGACGGCGGGTTGACCGGCTGCCAACATGATCAGCGCTTCGCGTCCCCGAAAGACCCCCACTCGTGGTGTGACCGGCCCGTTCCAGGGCCGAGACAGGAGGACCGATGAGCACGTCGCCTGCTGCGCAGGCCGCCACCGTCCCCATGCCACACAAGACGGCACACAACACAGCACACAACCGCCGGACGATGGCACGCAGGATCGCCGAAACGGCGCGCACGGTGCCGGATTTGGCGGGACTCGAGCAGACTCTCAAGGACACGGGCGAACGTGTTTTCACCGCCACCGAGACCGTGCCCCTGGACCGGCTGGACGGCTGGCATTTCGACAGAAATTCGGGTTTCATCGTCCACGAAAGCGGCGGATTCTTCTCCGTCGAGGGTCTTCAGGTGACGCCGTCCGGTTCCGGCGGGCAGTGGGGACAGCCCATTATCAACCAGCCGGAAACCGGAGTCCTGGGTTTCCTGGTACGGGAGATCGACGGGATCCCGCACTTCCTCGCCCAGCTCAAGGCGGAGCCGGGCAACCGGAACGGCCTACAGATATCCCCCACCGTCCAGGCGACCCGAAGCAACTACACGGGAGTGCACGGCGGTCGGCGGGTGCCGTATCTGGAGTTCTTCCAGGGGCAGGCGCCACGACAGGTCATCGCCGACGTGCGCCAGTCCGAGCAGGGCGCGAGGTTTCTGCGCAAACGCAACCGCAACATGATCGTGGAAACCGTTGAACCCGTGGAGGCACGGGACGGATTCGTATGGCTCACCCTCGGCCAGCTGAACCGGTTACTGGCGGTCGAGGACCTGGTGAACATGGACACCCGGTCCGTGCTCGCCTGCCTTCCCCTGGAGGACGACGGGAGCGGCGCCGACGGCATGGACTCCCCCACCGACCGGGACCGCCTCGCGCTGCACCCGTTGGTGGACGTCCTGAGCTGGATCACCGAGGCGAGGACCCGCCATGAGATGCGGGTGCGCACCTCCCGTCTCGACGAACTCGCCGAGTGGGAGTTCTCCCGCGGCCGCCTCCGTCACCTGACCGGTGGCCAGTTCGAGGTGATCGGCGTCCGCGTGGAAGCCGTCGGCCGGGAGGTCGGGCGGTGGTGCCAGCCCATGTTCCGGGACAGCTCCCTCGGGCTGCTGGCCCTGGCCGTCAACCGGATACAGGGACAGCTCCATGTGCTGATGCAGGTCCGGGCCGAGCCTGGTCTCGGGGACGCCGCGGAGTTGGCGCCCACCGTCCAGTGCGCTCCCGACGACGCGGCGCGGCTCCCCCCCGAGGAACGCCCGCCCTTCCTGGACCTGCTCCAGAACGCCCCTGCCGACGCCGTCCGGTTCGACACCACGCTGTCCGACGAAGGCGGGCGGTTCTACCACACCCGGAACAGACACCTCGTGGTCGAGACCGAGTGCTTGCCGGAGCCACCCGGCTATCGCTGGCTCACGCTTCGGCAGCTGGAGGAGCTGACCTTGCACAGCAACTACCTGAACATGCAGGCCCGCAGCGCGCTGGCCTGTCTGCGGTCCCTGTCCCACGGAGGGCTTCGATGAGCGCTGCCACCGGCGACGGCGGTCTTCATGTGCGGCTGGGTCGTACGGCGTTGAGGGTGAGCCGCGTCTGTCTCGGCACGGTGAACTTCGGTGGGCGCGTGGCGGAGCCCGAGGCCCGGGAGCTGATGGACCACGCGCTCGACAACGGCATCAACTTCGTGGACACCGCGAACATGTACGGCTGGCGCGAGTACAAGGGCTACACCGAAGAGGTCATCGGCCGGTGGCTGACGTCCCGCCCGGCGCTCCGCGACCAGGTGGTGCTGGCCACCAAGGTGGGCAACCCCATGAGTGAGGGCCCCAACGAACAGGGGCTGTCCGCGCGGCACATCATCGCCGCCTGCGAGGCGTCGCTGCGCCGGCTGGGCACCGACTGGATCGACCTCTACCAGATGCATCACGTGGACCGGGACGCCGGCTGGGACGAGGTCTGGCAGGCCATGGAGATCCTGGTCCAGCAGGGCAAGGTCCGCTATGTCGGCTCGTCCAACTTCGCCGGCTGGGATCTCGCGGCGGCCCAGGAGGCCGCGCGGGCACGGCACTTTTTGGGCGTGGTGTCCGAACAGTGCCTGTACAACCTCGCGGTGCGCTATCCGGAGCTGGAACTGCTGCCCGCGGCGCGCGCGTACGGGGTGGCCGTGCTGCCCTGGTCCCCCCTGCACGGCGGTCTGCTCGGCGGAGTCCTGCGCAAGACCGCCGAGGGCCGTGCGGTCAAGTCGGGGCAGGGGCGGGCCGCCGTCGCGCTGGAGACGATGCGCGACACGATCGAGCGGTACGAGGAGCTGTGCGCGCAGTTCGGACGTGACCCGGCGGAGGTGGGCCTCGCCTGGGTGACGTCCCGGCCCGGGGTGACGTCCACGGTCATCGGCCCGCGCACCACCGCCCACGTCAAGGACGCGCTCAAGGCGCTGAACTCACCGCTGTCGGACGAGGAGACCGCCCGCCTCGAGGAACTGTTCCCGCCGGTCGGCCACGGCGGAGCGGCCCCGGACGCCTGGCTCACGTGAGCGCGCGTACCCCCGCAGACACATCGAAAGCTGGAGGAGAACCCACATGACCATGACCCCGACCCAGCACAAGGACCCGCGCGTTCTGCCGCACGAGTCGGAGCAGGAGAGGTCCGCGCGGGAACGGCTCACCGAGCTGATGTCCGACACTCCCATCCCGGCCGTGTATCTGATCGACCATCTCGGCATCTACCTGCGCCGCCACCAAGTGGCGGACCTGCTGTCCATGGACGCGCTCTACCGCCTGGCCCGTGACGTGCCGGGCGTGATGATGGAGTTCGGCGTCCTGCACGGCCGGCACCTGGCCGCGCTCACCGCGCTGCGCGGCATCCACGAGCCGTACAACGCGACACGGCGCATCGTGGGCTTCGACACGTTCACCGGGTTCCCCGACATCGGGGAGGTGGACCGGGTCAGCCCGAGCGCCGTCCTGGGGCGGTTCGCCACCGAGGAGGGGTTCGTGGAGCACCTGCGTGAGGTGCTCGCCTGCCATGAGGCCCTGGAGCCGCACGGCCACGTCCAGCGCACCTTCGTCGTGCCCGGCGACGTGCGCGACACCGTTCCGGAGTACCTGACGGACAACCCCCAGACCATCGTGTCGCTGGCCTACTTCGACCTGGACCTCTACGAACCGACACGCGATGTGCTTCAGATGATCCGGCCCCATCTGGTGCGGGGCAGCATCATCGCGTTCGACGAGCTGGCGCACCCCAAGTGGCCGGGCGAGACCGTCGCGTTGCAGGAGACGCTGGGTCTGGACCGCGCGGATCTGCGCTGGCTGGACGTACCCGGCCGGGAGGCCCCCATCGGCTACATGCGCTGGGAAGGCTGACCGGACACGGAGACGGGAAGCAGACCGCGCTCGTCGAGTTCCTTCAGGGTGGGCGCGGCGCGGTCCCGCTCCGACAGCACCAGGTCCAAGTCGTCCGGGAGCGGCAGCGCGATGTCCGGATCGAGCGGGGACAGCGCGAGTTCGAGGGCGGGCCGGTAGGGGCCGGACATCATGTACGACATGACGGTGTCGTCGCGGAGCACGGCGAAGGCATGGCCCACCCCGGCCGGGATGTAGAGCGCCCGCATCGTCGCCCCGTCCAGCCGGGTGGTGTCCCAGTGGCCGAAGGTGGGGGATCCCTTGCGCAGGTCCACGACGAAGTCCTGGATCTCACCCGCCAGGCAGCACACGTACTTGGCCATGCCGGGAGGGCACCGCGTGAAGTGGACGCCTCGCACCGTGCCACGCCGCGAGGTGCTGTAGCTGAGCTGTGCGGCGGCGAAGGACTCCCGTCCCGCGTACGCGGCGAGCGACTGTGCGGTGAAGGGGGAGACGAAGGATCCCCGCTGATCCCGATGGACCTCCGGGGTGAACTCGACGACACCTTCCACGTTCAGCGGGCGGGAACGCACATGCTCTCCTCGGATCAGCAGGGGGACAGGGGGCGGGCGGCGTCGATGCGCAGCACGGCGTGCGCGAACATCGCGAGGGTCATGTGCCGGTACCAGGCCCGCCACTTGCGGGCCGAATAGCGGTCGAGTCCCGCCTCCTGCCGCGCGGAGGCGAAGTGGGAGCGGACGCAGAGGTCGGTGGCGGCCGCCACCCGGGCACAGTCACCGAGATCGGTGTGCGCCGGTACGTAACACAGGTACGAGCCTCCTTCGCGGCGCGCGAACTGCCAGTGGACGTACCCGTCGGGGGCGGTCCGCTGCGACACCAGGGGCCCGCTGCGGCTACTCGCCAGCACATAGGGCACGCGCCGGCGTTCCAGGGCGCGGCGGAACGCCGCGCTGTCGCCGTAGAAGGGGGCGTCGGCCACCACCCGGCGTGCGGGCATCCCGCTGTCGAGCGCCCGGCCGATCATGGCGAGGGCGACCTCCTCGCGGGAGACACCGTGGGATGTGTCGGGGACGTCGGCGTGCCGGCGCGCGACGGGACCGTCCCCCCACCGGGGCGGTATCAGCAGTTCCCGGTCGATCGCCATGGTGTTCCCCAGCGCGTCCCTGCTCAGCAGGAACACCCCGATCTGGCAGTTGTCGACACGGCGGGACGCCGCGCAGTACTGGCGACTCACGCCGGCCGAGCTGCTGCCCTTCTTGACGAAGCCCTCCTCGGCGACGACCAGTGAGGTGCCCCGGGACGCCAGCTGCCCGGCCACCAGGTCGCGCACCCGGTCCCGCACCTGGTTCTCGTCCCACCGGGCCGTGGTCAGGAGCCGGTTGCGGCCGTCCTCACCGCCCGGCGGCACACGCCGGGAGAGCAGCCAGCACACGTACTTGTAGGCGTGGCGGCGGGGTTCCTCCCGGCTGAACACGTCCTCCAGCCGCTGGAAGTGGTGGCGCAGGGGCTCCGGCTCCGGGCTGCGCGGAAGCGGGACCCGGAGCGTGTCCTGTCGGCTCCGCAGGACGCGGGGAGGTGGTGGGCCATGGCTGAGTCGCGTCTGCGTCGTCACGGGCCCATCCTCGACGACATGCCTTAAGCGGATCTTGCGGCCGGTGACGCGAGCGCCTGAGACGCGCGTTAGACCGGCTTTGGACCGCCGCCGGAAGATGCAGGAACACCGGCCTTGAGGGGGCGAGCGAAGAGGATGAAAGGCATCATTCTCGCGGGCGGCAACGGGACACGGCTACAGCCCCTCACCTTCGTGGGCTCCAAACAACTCGCCCCGGTCTACGACAAGCCCATGATCTACTACCCGCTGTCCATGCTCATGCTGGCGGGCGTCCGGGACATCCTCATCATCACCCGCCCCACCGAACTCGCGCTCTTCCAGACGCTGTTCGGAGATGGCCGGCACCTGGGGCTGTGCATCGACTACGCCGAGCAGGACGAGCCGCGCGGCATCGCCGACGCGTTCCGCGTCGGGGCGGACCACATCCGCGGCGAGCAGTGCGCGCTCATGCTCGGCGACAATCTCTTCCACGGTGCGAACCTGCCGTCTCTGCTGCGCCGCACCGCGCTCAAGATGAGCGGTTGTGTGCTGTTCGGACACGAGGTCGCCGACCCGCAGCGGTTCGGTGTGGCCGAGGTCGACGCGCGCGGCAGACTGGTGTCCATCGAGGAGAAGCCCTCATGTCCCCGTTCCAACCTCGCCATCCCGGGGATGTACTTCTTCGACACCCAGGTCACCGACATCACGAAGAACCTGGTGCCTTCCGCGCGGGGCGAGTTGGAGATCACCGACGTGCTACAGAGCTATCTCGACCAGGGCACCGCCGAGCTGGTGTGGCTGGGCAGAGGTGTCACCTGGCTGGACACCGGCACCCACGAGACGCTGCTCGAGGCGAGCACGTTCGTGCGGGAGGTGCAGCGCCGGCAGGGCACCCGACTGGCCTGCATCGAAGAGATCGCCATGTACATGGGCTACATCACGCCCGATGACTGCCACACGCTCGGCGCGGAGATGAGCGGCTCGCCGTACGGTCAGTACGTCATGGACCGAGCCCGCTCCTTCAGCAGGGGCATGCCGCCCACCGCCCTCTCGGAGGACCTGTGAACATCCTGGTCACCGGCGCAGCCGGGTTCATCGGCTCCGCCTACGTGCGGATGCTGCTCGCGGCGGGAGCGGCGCGCGGGACCGATGTCTCGCGGGTCACGGTGCTCGACAAGCTGACCTACGCCGGCAGCCTGGACAACCTGGACCTGAGCGATCCGCGGCTGACGTTCGTCCGGGGTGACATCTGCGACGCTCCCCTCGTCGACCGGCTGGTCGGACAGGCCGGCCAGATCGTGCACTTCGCCGCGGAGTCGCACGTGGACCGCTCGATCGCGTCCGCCGACGCGTTCGTCCGCACCAATGTGACGGGTACTCAGACACTGCTGGACGCGGCGCTGCGGCACGGGGTCGAGCGCTTCGTGCACGTGTCCACGGACGAGGTGTACGGATCGGTGGAGAGCGGATCCAGCACCGAGCAGGACGCGCTCGACCCCAACTCCCCCTATGCCGCCTCCAAGGCGGCGTCGGACCTCCTCGCGCTGTCCTACCACCGCACCCACGGGCTGGACGTGCGCGTCACCCGCTGCTGCAACAACTACGGGCCGCGCCAGTTCCCCGAGAAGATCATTCCCTTGTTCCTCACCAGCCTCTTCGACGGCCATGACGTCCCGCTCTACGGCGACGGACTGCACCGTCGCGACTGGCTGCACGTCGAGGACCACTGCGCCGCGGTCGAGCTGGTCCGCACCGCCGGGGCGCCGGGCCGCGTCTACAACATCAGCGGGGGCGTCGAGCTGAGCAACCGCGAGCTGACGGGCCGACTCCTCGCGGCCTGCGGCGCGGACTGGAGCCGGGTGCGGTACGTCGCGGACCGCAAGGGGCACGACCGGCGCTACTCGGTCGACGACAGCAGGGCCCGCACGGAACTCGGCTACCGCCCCCGGCACGACTTCACGTCCGGGCTGGCCGCGACCTTCGCGTGGTACCGGGACAACCGGCAGTGGTGGGAGCCCCTCAGGGAGGCAGGCAAAGGCGTGGGGGGCGGCGTCGGTTGAGCGGACGCCGACCGGCCCGCCCCGCCATGATCAGCACAGGGCGGGGCGGGCCTCTGGGTGCCGGCCGCGGTTCGTCAGCCGTCGGCACGCCGTGAGCGGAACTCGGCGGTGATCTCCTCCAGGGCCGCGACGAACTCGGTGGGGGCGGGCTGCGCCAGGCCTTCCTGCCGCAGCCGCTCGGCCCCTTCGCGAAACCCGTCCTCCTCGATCAGCCGCGTCAGGCATTCCCGCACTCGCGGCCCGGTGAGTTCGCTCAGCGCGAGCGACAGTCCGGCTCCGGTCTCGCGCAGCACACCTCGCTTGGCCACCGCGTCGACCGAGCCCTCGACGATGAGCTGGGGAATCCCATGCACCATCGCGCCGTTGAAGCAGCCCGCTCCGCCGTGATGGATCACGGCGGTGCAGGTGGGCAGGACGACGTTGAGCGGGACGAATTCCACGATCCTCGTGTTGTGCGGGATCCTGCGGAGCTGGTCCCGTTCCTCGGCCGGCAGCGTGATGATCAGCTCGATGTCGAGATCGGCCACCGCGTCCAGCGCCTCTTGAAGGTGCTCGACCGACATGCCCGGCATGTCGATCCACGGCACCTTGGAGATGCCGAACGTCATCACTACGCGCGGGGCCCGCGGCGGGCCGTAGAGCCAGGACGGCACCACGGAACGGCCGTTGTAGGGGATGTAGCGCATGGACAGCGTCCGCTCGTGGGGTTCGAGCCGCCATCGCTCGGGCATGACGTTGACCGCGAACTGGCCCGTCACCAGTTCCTCGCTGAACTCGCGCCCGAACTTCGTCGCCCACCCCTCGTACCAGTCGCGCACCAGGTCCCGCCCCTCCAGGGCCGGGTTCTCCTGCTGGGCGCGCAGGAAGTCGTGGCGGATGCGCAGGAACAGGTCGAGCCAGCACACCATTCGCGCGTGCGCCGCCCCGACCACGTCCGCGGCCACCGCGCCGGCGTGCACGATCACGTCGCACAGTACGAGATCGGGTTCCCAGGCACGGCAGAAGGTCACGAGGTCGTCGACCATCTCGTCGTTCACCAGCCACATGCCCGGCACTACGACGGTGTCCAGGAGCCAGGCGATCTGCTCCCACGGCAGCCTGTCGCGCTCCTCGTAGCCCATCTCGTACAGGGTGTCGGTGAGGAAGGGCGGCACCTCGGGCGCCATGGTCGGGGCGCTCTCCCCGCGGACCCGCAGGAGGCGCTGCTGCAACGTCTCGTCCGGGCCGACGGAGACCGCCGTCAGTCCGGCCTCGGTGATGCTGTCCACAAATTCCGGTTCACTGGCCACCCGCACCTCGTGGCCCGCCGATTGCAGGGCCCAGGCGAGCGGCACCATCTGGTACAGATGGGAGTTCCAGGGACCTGTCACAAACAGGACTCGCAAGCGTTTCACCCCTCGGGACTGTCGGCGGTGCGCGCGCAGTCGCCCGCCGTGGCTCGGCCGTTACGTCACTTGTGCAAGCCGGCGGGCCGCTGCCCGCCGACGTCGTCGCTCCGTCGCCGTACGCGGTTCACGGCCGGCCCGCGTGTTCCGGCAGCACCGGGCGGTGGTCCGCGGCGAGGATCGCGTGCTGCATCTCCTGGAGCGCGCGGCCGGGTTCCAGCCCCAGCTCGTCGTTGAGCGTGCGGCGGGCTCGCTGATACACCTGCAACGCGTCCGCCTGACGGTCGCTGCGGTGCAGCGCCAGCATCAGCTGACGGTGGAAGGGCTCTCGCAGGGGATGTTCCGTGCCGAGCCGGTACAGGTCGCTGATCAGCTCGCGGTGCCTGCCGAGGGCGAGGCGCGCGTCCATCAGCATTTCGATGCATTCCAGCCTCGCCTCGTTGAACCAGGTCTGGAATCCCTGGAGAATCGGCCCCCGGAACACGCCGTCGAGCACCGGTCCCCGGCAGAGTTCAAGAGCGCTCTCGAAACTCCGTGTCGCGACCTCGAAGTTCCGTGTGCGGAAATGCTCCCGCCCCTTCCATACGGCTTCGTCGAAACTGCGGACGTCGAGTCCGTCGGTCCCGAGTTCGAGCATGTATCCGGGCGGTTTCGTGAGGACCGGGCCGTCTTCCCGTCCCGGGCGCGAGAGGAACTTGCGTACCTGTGAGACGTAGACGTACAGAGCAGCGACCGCACGACGTGGCGGATCGTCTCCCCAGATCTCCGTGATCAATTGATCCAGGGCGACTACCTGGTCGGAACGCACCAGGAGAACAGCGAGCAGTATTTCGACCTTCTGTGCTTTGATGGCCGACGGACCTTCTGTGTCCATGACACGAAGCGGCCCCATGATCTCGTATCGCATGGCTGAACCCCCGGTCACCGTATCTTCCACACCGCCTCGGCGGGAGCGTTGAGGCCGACCGTCCTCTGCTGCTGGACAACGCCGCGCCTGTCCCGCCGACGAGACACATGTGCCGAATGTCGCGCCGCCGCGGAAGTCGCACGGAAGGGGAATCCGACACCCCGCGTCTCCTGGCCGCGTGCGGTTCTCTTATGGAGAAGTCCGAACGGCCTGGAACCTAGCACGACGAACCGGAAATCCAGTAGGCACTTCTTCGGCTGTTGAGGGGAGCTGTCGCATGCTCATGGTGTGGTGCGGCGTTCCGTGGGACGGTGTTGTTTCGGTGTCGCCGCACGAGCGGTGGGACGCCGACGCCCGCCGATGAAGAGGGAAATGTTTTTTTCCGGTCGGCGGCAATAAAAGCGTCGCCGAAGGAACCTATTTATGCAGGCGAGGAACGGGCATGGGTGAAGACGTACACACCGTGACGGAAATGCCGAGGGCACGACGGCCCGGGTGTCCCTTCGATCCACCGAAGGAATTGCTCGACGCCCGCCGGCGGGGACCGATGAGCCGATACACGTTCCCCGGCGGCCAGCTCGGTTGGCTGGTCACCGGTTACGACCTGGTCAGACGGGTCCTGGCCGACCCGCGGTTCAGCTCGCGCCGGGAACTCATGCTGCACCCGACGGTCGATGTCACGGGCATCGAGGTCTCCCCGTCGCCGCCCGGCGAGTTCCTCCTCACGGACAGGCCTCAGCACAGCCGCTACCGCAAACCGCTGGCGGGGAAGTTCACCGTGCGGCGGATACGGAAGCTCACCGAGCACATCGAGCGGATCACCGCGGACCACTTGGACGCCATGGAGAAGGCCGGGCCTCCGGTGGATCTGGTGACCGCGTTCGCCAAGCCCATTCCCGCCATCGTGATCTGCGAGCTGCTGGGGGTGCGGGACGAGGACCGGACCCGCTTCCAGGGACACATCGACTCGATCGTCAGCGGGGAGACCAGCGACGACGACCTCATCACCGCCTACGCCCTGATGCAGCAGTACCTCGCGGAGCTGGTGGCGGCCAAGCGAGCCGACCCCACCGACGACGTACTCAGCGACCTCACCGAGGGCGATCTCACCGACGAGGAACTGAAGGGGATGGCGCTCACCCTGCTGGCGGCGGGTTTCGACACCACCGCGAACGTCCTGTCGCTCGGCACCTGGTCGCTCCTGCGCCACCCCGCGCAGCTGGCCGCCTGGCGCGCCGATCCCGGGATCGCCGACTCGGCGGTGGAGGAACTGCTGCGCTACGTGAGTGTCGCCAAGAACTTCCAGCGGACGGCGCTGGAGGACGTCGAGCTGGGCGGCCGGACGGTCAAGGCCGGTACCACGGTGATCCTGTCGTACAACACCGCGAACCGTGACCCCGAGCGCTTCGCCGACCCGCACACGCTCGACCTGCGCAGGAACGACGGCGGAAACCTGGCCTTCGGCCACGGCGTGCACATGTGCCTGGGCAGCCAACTCGCCCGCATCGAACTCCGCGTCGCCTTCACCGCGCTCTTCGAACGCTTCCCCACCCTGCGCCTGGCCGTCCCGGCCGACCAGGTCCCCCTGCGCCCCGAGGCGGCCGACATCCACGGAGTCAAGAGCCTCATGGCCACCTGGGACATGTGACCCCGAACGTCGTTCTCGTCATGGAGCGGTCGCCGAGGGGGACGTGTCCGCGGTGAGGACACGGGTTATGTCCGCCAGCAGCGGGGCTTCTTCGGCGCGGAGGTAGAAGTGGCCCCCGGGGAACACCCGGAGCCGGAAGTCACCGCGGGTCAGTTCCCCCCAGCGGCGCATCTGCTCCGGGGTGACCTGGGTGTCCTCCTCACCGGTGTAGCCGTACACCGGGCAGTCGAGCAGCGGCCGGGGGCCGCCGTCGTACTCGTCCACCAAGTGGTAGTCCGCGCGGAGCGCGGGGAGCACGATCTCCCGCAGGCCCTCGTCCGCGAAGATCTCCGCACGGCTCGCGTCGAAGCTCACGACGTGCGCGATGATCTCCTCGTCGGTCCCGAAGATCATGGGGCGGCCGGCCAGTGCGTGCGTCGGCCGCCTGCCCGACACGCACAGGGCGGCCGGTGGATGCCCTCGCTCCTGGAACCGCAGCGCCACCTCGTGGGCCACGGAGGCGCCCATGCTGTGGCCGAACAGGACGAGCCGATGCCCCGTCAGGTCGCCCAGCGCGTCGGCGATGTCGTCCGCGAGGTCCTCCAGCCGGGTGGGCACCGGCTCGTTCAGCCGGTCCTCCCTGCCCGGGTAGCGGATGCCGAGCACCCCGATGTCCGTCGGGAGTCCCTGGGCCCATGTGCGGAAGGTGCTCGCCCCGGCGCCGGCCGGCGGGAAGCAGATCAGCTTCGTCGCGCATTTGTCGTCATCCCTGTAGCGCCGTACCCACTGCTCCTGCACTGATGTCACCTCCAGTCTCGGTGGTGACGGCCACGGCCCCCGCGTCATACGCCGTCCGTCGGGCGGCGATCGAGTCGACGATGTCGCCGCTGCGGAGCGCCAGGTTCGACAGCAGCGAGGACGTGAGCCCGTGGGTGTGCTCGGTGCCGCCCTGGAGGTAGATGCCGCACCGCATCTCCGGTTCGGTCACGATGCGGTAGTCACGCTCCACGCGGTAGCGGCCGGCCTCGTCGCGCAGGCAGAGGCCGTCGAGATCGCCGAGCAGGCCGGTCGGCTCCATCGCGTCGTAGCCGGTGGCGCAGACGAGGACGTCGACGTCGAGTTCGCGCACCTCGGCGTCGGGGCCACGCCGCAGCGACAGCCGGGTCTCGGTGCCGACGCGCTTGACTCCGGTGACCCGCGTGAGGTTCAGGAACTCCAGCCGTCTGTCTCCCCGCACCTCGTCGTCGTAGGACCTGCGGTAGAGCCCCCGGATCACGTCGTCGTCCACGACGGCGTAGTTGGTGTTGCGGTGGTAACGCCAGAAGGCGTTCCGTGTTTCGGGGGAGCCGAAGTAGTAGTCGTCCACGGCGCTCGGGTCGAAGACCTGGTTGGCGAAGGGCGAGTCGTCGGCGATGGAGTAGCCGTAGGACGGGACGACGGCGCACACCTGGGCCTGCGGAAGCTCGTCGTAGAGGAACCTGACGATCTCGGCGGCGCTCTGGCCGGCCCCGGCGACCGCGACCCTGCGCAGGTCGCGGGGGTTCATCCTGCGGTACTTCGCAAGGAACTCCGAGCTGTGCCAGACCCGGTCGTCGCGCTCGGCGCCCTCGGGCATGCTGGGGACCAGGCCGGTGGAGATCACGACGTTGCGCGCCCTGACGGTCCGGCTGTCGCCGCCCGCGGTGTCCGTCACCTCGATCCGCAGGAGTTCGGAGCGCTCCGGAGCGACGGGGGACGCCGGACGGATGGACCGCACCTCCGAGCCGTAGACGATGTGGTCGGCCACCCTCGACTGCGCCCACTCCAGGTACTTGTGGAACTCCTGGCGCGTGGGGAAGAAGTCCTGGTTGTTCACGAACTGCGGGAGCCGGCCCGAGGCGTGCAGGTACGAGATGAAGCTGAAGCTCGACGTGGGATTGCGGAAGGTGACCAGGTCCTTGAGGAAGGAGATCTGCATGGTCGCCGACGGCAACAGCATGTTGCGATGCCATCCGAAGGAGGCCTGACGCTCCAGGAAGAGGCTGCTGATGTCACCCCTGTCCCCGCCCTGGGCCCGGGACTCTTCCAGCGCGATGGCGAGGGACAGGTTGGCCGGACCGAATCCAACGCCGACCACGTCGTAGATATCGCGTTCACGATCACTCATCGAGAAATCTTCTTCCGGCGTGGATGTGTGAAAAAAAAGGGGGGTCCGGAGCGATGCCCCGGCGGCGAAAGAGTGGACAACTCACAGGGGACAACTCAGAGAACGTGCCCGTCGCGCGTCCTTCTGCGCAGAGCCGGCCGATTGGAATGGGAAAGCTGCTCCGCCACGGCCACGAGCCCGGAAATGCTCCGTGCCGCGAACAGCGTGCGGATCGAGACCTCCAGGCCCAGCTCCGCCCGGATCAGTCCGACCAGCCTGATGGCCCGCAGTGAGTTGCCGCCGAGATCGAAGAAGTCGTCGTCGATTCCCACGCGGTCCACTTCGAGCACGTCGGCGAACGCCTCGGCCAGCACCTGTTCCGTACGGTTGCGCGGCGCCCGGTACTTCGTGTCCTCGAACCGGGGCGCCGGCAGCGACACCCGGTCCACCCTCCCGTCCGTGGTCACCGGCAGGCGTTCCACCACCATGAACAGCGACGGAACCATGAAGTCCGGCAGACGCTCGGCGACGAAACGGCGCAGCCGGTCGTCCAGGGCGTCGCCTCCTTCACCGGCGGCCGCGCTCCCGTCGGAGGTCCGGCGGCCCACCGGCACGACGTAGGCCACGAGACGCCGCTGCCCCGAGGGGTCCGGCGCCCCGGCGACCACTGCCCGGAGCACCTCCGGGTGTTCGCACAGCACGTCTTCGACCTCGGCCGGTTCGACGCGGGCTCCCTGCACATACGTCAGGGCGCCGACCTGGCCCACGTGGTCGACCCGGCCACGGGCGTCACGGCGGACCCGCTCGCCCGTCCGGTACATCAGACCGCCCGCCGGGCCGAAGGGGCAGGCCACGAACTGCTCGACGGTCCGCCGGGGGCGGCCAGCGTATCCACGCGCCAGGCCGGGTCCCGCCACGTACAGCTCTCCGACCACGCCGGCGGGTACGGGTGCCAGGCCCGGGCCCAGTACGTACAGGGCGGTGCCGTCCGCAGGGTGGCCGAGTGCCGCCGTAGAGCCCACCGTGTCGTCGCCGTCCGGTTCCTGGCGGCCCACGGCGAACAGGGGTGATTCCGGCGCACCGTATCCCTGGACGACGGCGAGTTCAGGAGCCGCTGTCCGCACCCGGCGGACCGCGGCGGCGGGGAGCCGGTCGCCGCTGACCCACACCTCGCGCACCCCGGCGAGGTCCTCGGGGCGCTCCGCCGCGATCTGTGCGAACCGGTCGGTCGAGAGGCGGATCGTGATTGCCTCGTGCGCCGGTCCCGGGGCGGCCGGCAGGTCGGCGTCCTGGGCTTCCGGGGCCACGACCACCCGGCCGCCGTTCAGCAAGGGCGTCCACAGTTCGAGGGCGAGCGCGTCCGAGCCGTGCGGTGACTGCCACCGCACGGGGCCGCGGCCGCCCTTCCGCCAGTTGGCGTCCCGGACGAGGCGGTGCAGGTTCCGGTGCGTCAGGGCGACCCCTGGGGCCGCTCCGCGGTCGTACATGACGGCCAGTACGTTGTCCGGGCGCGGTGTGCCGGGCGTCGGCCGCATGCCCTCGTCGGCCGGCTCGGACAGGAGGTCGCCGAACACGACGGTGGGGACGTCGTGTTCGACCCCGCGGGTCGCGGCCGTCTCCGGGTCGGTGAGCACGATGTGCGCCGCGGCGTCGTGCACCAGCGCTCTGCTCCGTTCCGCGGACAGCTCCGGGCCGACCGGCACGTACGCCCCGCCCGCCTTCGCGACACCCAGTAGGGCGACGGCGAGTTCGACGGATCGCGGCAGGTCCACGGCCACGACCGTCTCCGGTCCGACACCCCGGCGTCGCAGTGCCCCGGCGATCCGGGTCGCCTGTTCGTCCAGTTCCCGGTAGGTGAGCCGGGAGCCTTTGCCGACCAGTGCCGTCGCGTCGAGAGCCGCCTTCACCTGCTGGGCGAACAGGTCCGGCACCGACAGATCCGGCAGCGGTTCACCGCTGCCCTGGCGCGCTGGCGGCCCGTCGTCCCGTACCGCATTTGTCAGGTCCAGCGCTCCGACGGGCGCTGAGACGTCCGCCAGCAGTGCGCGGACGGAGGCGATCAGTTCCGTGCCGATGAAGCGCAGTTCCGCTCCGGAGTACATGCCCGCCGGGGCGTCGAGCCGCAGGAACAGGTCGCTGTCCGCGCCGCCGTCCGTGTAGACGCCGATCGACAGTTCGTCGAAGGTGCCGGTCGTCGCGCCGAGGTGGCGCGCGGGAGAGCCGTCGAAGTCCAGTTCCTCGGCGAACTCGACGACGTTGACGACGGCGCCGAAACTGCCGCGGCCGCTCGCGTCGGTTCCGCTCGCCCGCTGTATCTCCGAGTAGTGGCAGGTGGTGTGGCCGATGATCTCGTAGGTCTCGTCGACGATCGCCTCGGCCGTCTGCGCGAAGCTCGCGCCGAGCGGGACTCTCGCGCGCACGGGGACCACGTTCACCGCAAGTCCCGGCGTTCCGCGCAGCGTCCCGGTGCGGTTCCCCACGGCCAGCGAGAGGAGGAACTCGGGTTCGTCGCAGCGGTGGCGGAAGTACGTGGCCGCGGCCGCGGTCACCATGGCCGACATCCACACGCCGAGCGACGTGGCCGCCTCGGTCCATGCCGCGGCCTCGGTGTGCGGAACGGTCAGTGTGCGGCTCACCATGCCGATGGACGCGCTCAGTTGGGACCAGCGGTCGGCTCTGCTCACGGGCTGCGAGAGTTCGGCCCGCAGCTCGTCGGACATGACGATGCGCGGGATCTGCGCGGGCGGGGGCGCGTCCGCGAGGTAGTCGCGCCAGAACCGCGTGTCCTCGGCGAACTCCGGTGAGTCGAGGTACCGCGTCGCCACGTCCGCGTAGGACGCCGCGTCCCAGGGCTGTGGCGGTTCCGGGACGTCCGCGCCTTTCCGGATCGCCGTGTAGACCTCGGCGAGGCGCCGTGACAGCAGGCCGCCCGCGCCGAAGCCGTCCGATATGAGGTGGTGGTAGGCGATCGCCACGAGGGAGCGGTCCGCCGCGATCCTGACGACGCCCAGCCGGAACAGCAGGTCGTGCTCCAGGTCGAACGGATGCCGCAGCATCTCGGCCAGCGCCTCGCGCGCCTCGTGCTCGGCGTCCGCCTCGGCGCTGACGTCCAGGAAGAACGGCTGCCAGTCCCCCAACTCCCGGGGGACGAGACGCAGACCGCTGCCGTCGTCGACGAAATTGACGCGCAGCACCTCGGCCTCGCCCATGACATGCAGGAAGGCGGATTCCATCGCCGCCTCGTCCAGCGCGCCGTTCACGTCCCAGATGGTGAGCGCGTGGTTGAGTCTTTCGGGGGATATTTTCTGCGCCAGCCACATTCCCTTGTGTGCAGCCGACACGTCGAACGAACCCACACGGATCAACCTCTCAGCCAAACGTGCGCGGAAACTGGAATTTCGCGGTTCTTTCCCACTTTCACCGACGTGAAAAAGGTGGTCAAGACTGTCCCGTCGGCGGGACGGTGGCGCGGTTCGTCATGGCGGTCGTGAGGTGCTCGGCGATCAGCCGCGGGGACGGATGCAGCAGCACCAGGTTCGGGCGCAGCCTGAGTCCCGTCGAGGCGGCGAGGCGTTTGGTGAGGTCCACCGAGAGCAGCGAGTCGAATCCGATGTCCTTGAAGCCCTGGTCGGGGTCGACGCTCTCACCGGAGCGGTGTCCGAGGACGGCGGCGACCTTCTCCAGGACGTGGTCCAGTACGAGGCGCGCGGCGTCGCCGCCGGTGAGCGCCGCGAGCCGCTCCGGCAGGGAGTCGGGCGGCTCGTCGGCCTCCGGCGGCTGCTCCGTCGGGGCGAGGGGCGTTGCGGCCTCGGCGGGCGAGGATTCCAGCCAGTACCGTCGGCGGCGGAAGGCGTAGGTCGGAAGGTCCACGCGCGGGCGCCGCCCGATGAGGGCCTGCCAGTCCACGTCCCCGCCCCGCACGTGGAGTCGGGCCAGCGATTCGACCAGTGCCTGCGTCTCGCCCCGGTCGCGACGCGACGACGACAGGACCATCGCGTCGTCCCTGGCCTCGAGGATCTCCTGCACGGGTACGGTCAGTACAGGGTGCGGGCTCATCTCGATGAACAGCCGGAATCCGTCGTCGACCAGCCGCCGTGCGGAGGACTCGAAGAGGACCTTCTCGCGCAGATTGCGGTACCAGTACTCCGCCGTCAGCTCCGCGGGGTCGATCCTGCGGCCGTGCAGCGTGGAGTAGAAGGGCAGCTTCGCGCCGAGCGGCAGCACGTCGGCCAGCGCTTCCGTCACCTCGTCCCGGACACGCGACACCTGCGGTGAATGGGAGGCGTAGTCGACCGGGATCCGCCGTGCCTGGGTTCCCTCGGCCGTCATCTTCGCGACGAACTCGTCGAGGGCGGCCGGTTCCCCCGAGACCACCACCGAGCGGGGCCCGTTGACGACCGCGAGGCTCAGCCGGTCCTGCCACGGAGCCATGCCTTCCGTGACGTACGCGGCGGACGCGGAGACCGAAGCCATCCCGCCGTGACCGACGAGCCGCTTGAGCGCCTTGCTGCGCAGCGCCACGATCCGGGCGGCATCCCGCAGGGACAGCGCACCGCAGACGTACGCGGCCGCCATCTCGCCCTGGCTGTGCCCTACCACCGCGGCCGGTTCCACGCCCCAGGACCGCCACAGGGCGGCCAGGGACACCATGACGGAGAACAGCGCCGGCTGGACGACATCGACCCGCTCCAGGCCCGGCGCGCCCTGTGCGCCGTGCAGCACGTCGAGCAGGGACCAGTCGACCCACTCGGCCAGGGCGGCCGCGCAGTCGTCGAGGGACCGGGCGAAGACCGGGAAGTCGGCGTAGAGCTGCCGCCCCATCCCGGCCCACTGCGAGCCCTGCCCCGGGAACATGAAGACGGCGCCACCTGGGTCACCGGCCACGCCGCGGAAGACTCCCGCGGACTCCGCGCCGTCGCGCAGCAGGGCCAGGCCGCTCAGCAGTTCGTCCCGGTCCCGGCCCACCACCACCGCGCGGTGCGTGAACCGTGACCGGCTGGAGACCAGTGAGCACCCGACGGCAGCGACATCCAGGTCCGGCTCGGCCATGGCGAACGCGCGCAGCTTCTCGGCCTGCCGCCGCACGGCCGCTGCGTCCTTGGCCGACAGGACCCACGGCACGGGAACGCCCGGAGCCGCCTGGGGGGCGCGGTCCGGGCGCGGCCCCGGTTCCTCCTCCAGGATCACGTGCGCGTTGGTGCCGCTGACTCCGAAGGAGGACACCCCGGCCCGGCGCGGGCCCTCCCCACGGACCCACTCCCGTCCGTCCACCAGCAGTTCGACCGCTCCGGACGACCAGTCGACGTGCCGTGAGGGCACATGTGCGTGCAGCGTCTTCGGCAGGAAGCCGTTCCGCATGGCCATCACCATCTTGATCACCCCAGCCACCGCGGCGGCGGCCTGGGCATGACCGATGTTCGACTTCAGGGACCCGAGCCACAGCGGCCGGCCCGCGGCGCGGTCGTGCCCGTAGGCGGCCAGCAGGGCGCCCGCCTCGATGGGGTCCCCGAGCGCGGTGCCGGTGCCATGCGCCTCGACCGCGTCCACCTCGCGGGCCGTGACGCCCGCGTTCGCCAGTGCCCGCCGGATCACCTTCTCCTGGGCCAGACCGTTGGGGGCGGTGAGGCCGTTGCTGGCACCGTCCTGGTTGACCGCGGAACCGCGGATCACGGCGAGCACGGGGTGGCCGTTGGCGCGTGCGTCGGACAGCCGCTCCAGCAGGAGCACCCCCACTCCTTCCGCCCATCCGGTTCCGTCGGCGCCGTCCGCGAACGACCGGCACCGCCCGTCGGCCGACAGGCCGCGCTGGCGGGAGAACTCCAGGAAGATCGCCGGTGTCGACATCACCGACGCGCCACCCGCCAGAGCCAGCGAGCACTCCCCCGCGCGCAGCGACCGCACCGCCAGGTGCAGGGCCACCAGGGACGAGGAGCACGCCGTGTCCACCGTTACCGCCGGTCCGGTCAGCCCGAGTTCGTACGCCACCCGGCCGGAGGCGACGCTCGGCGCGCTGCCGTGCATCAGATAGCCCTCCAGGTCGCCCCCGCCTGCCTCCAGGAAACGCGACCCGTATTCGGAGGAGCTGACGCCGGAGAAGACGCCGACGTCCGAGCCGCGTACCGACGCGGGGACGATGCCCGCCCGTTCGAAGGCCTCCCAGGACGTCTGCAAGAGCATGCGCTGCTGCGGGTCGACGGCGAGCGCCTCGCGCGGGCTGATGCCGAAGAAGTCGGCGTCGAAGTCGGCGGCGTCGGCCAGGAATCCTCCGTGGCGCACGTAGGAGCGGCCCACCGCGTCGGGGTCGGGGTCGTAGACGTCGCGCCATCCGCGGTCCGCGGGGAACTCCCCCACCGCGTCCCGGCCTTCGCGGACCAGGTCCCAGAGGTCCTCGGGCGTCGCGACGCCGCCGGGGTAGCGGCACGCCATCGCGACCACGGCGACCGGCTCCCCGCGACCGGCCTTAAGGGCGTCGTTCTCCCGCCGGAGGCGGTCTCGTTCCTCCAGCAGGGTGCGCAGTGCCTGCTGGACCCGGTCCGAGCCGTCCGCGCGGCGATCCAGGGGGTGGTTCACGTCAGTTGCCCCTCTCGTCCGGCTCGTCCGGCTCGTTCAGCTCGTTCAGCTCGTCCAGGGCCAGGTCGACCAGCGCGTCCAGGTCCATGGCCGCCAGTGCGGCCGCGTCGGTGACTGGTTCCTCGGCCTGCTCGGCCGTGTCTGGTTCCGTCGGGTCCGCGCAGGCCAGGAGCTGTTCGAGGATTCCCGAGTCGCGCAGTCTGCCGATGGGGACGGTCCGCAGCACGTCCCGGATCTCCTCGTCCCCGGCCGGATGCGCGCGTGGCGCCGGGCGGAGCAGGCCGAGGAGGTGCCCGCCCAGCTCGCGGGGGGTCGGATAACTGAAGACGAGGGTGGTCGCCAGACGCAGTCCGGTCCGGGAGGCCAGGCGGTTGCACAGTTCGACGGAGGTCAGCGAGTCGAAGCCGAGGTGGGTGAACGACGAATCCGCGTCGATGTCGGCGCCGGTGGGATGGCCGAGCACGACGGCCACTTGGTCACGGACCCAGTCCAGCACAACCGGTTCCGCCTGCTCCGGCGGCAGCGTGGCCAAGGCGGCGGGCAGGCCGCGGACGCCGGCGGCGCCGTCCCTCGCGGGGCGTGCGCGGCCGCCGTCGACGAGGCCGCGCAGGAGGAGCGGCAGCTCGTCACCGGCCGTGTCGCGCAGCGCCGGCAGGTTCAGCCGGGCCGGGATCACGACGGCCGTGCCGAGCGTCCGTGCGGCGTCGAAGGCGGCCAGCGCCTCCGGTGTCGGCATCGGGGCGACGCCCAGGCGCCGGACGCGCGCGAGGTCCGTCTCGTCCAGGTCCTCGGTCATGCCGCTGGTCTGCTCCCACCATCCCCAGCACAGGGACATGCCGGGCAAGCCGGCGGCCGCGCGGTGGGCCGCCAGGCCGTCCAGGAAGCCGTTGGCGGCGGCGTAGTTCGCCTGCCCCGGTGTGCCGAGCGTGCCTGCCAGCGCGGAGAAGACGATGAACGCGGAGAGCGGCCGGCCCTGGGTGAGTTCGTGCAGATGGACCGCGCCGCCCGCCTTGGCCCGCAGCGCGTCGTCGAGGTCCCGCGCGGTCAGGGACGCGAAGGTCTTGTCCGCCAGCTCGCCCGCCGCGTGCACCACCGCCGTCAGCGGATGTCCGGCGGGCATGCGTGCAAGCAGATCTGCCACGGCCGCGCGATCCGACACATCGCATTCCACGACGCTGACGAGCGCGCCCGCCTTCTCCAGGTCCGCGACCAGTTCGGGCGCCCCGGACGCCGTGCTGCCGCGACGGCTCGCGAGCACCAGGCTGCGGACCCCGTGCGCGGCGACGAGGTGGCGGGCCACGTGTGAGCCCACTCCCCCGGTCCCGCCGGTGACCAGTACGGTTCCGCCGCCGAGACCGCCGCCGATGTCGAGGACCAGCTTTCCGGTGTGACGGCCCTGGCTCATCTCGCGGAACGTCTTGGCCGCGTCACTGATGTCGCGGACCGAGACCGGGATCGGCCGCACCTGCCCGGCGGTGAACAGCTCCATGACCGCCCGGAACATCACGTGGATCGCCGCCGGTCCCGCTTCGTAGAGGTCGAAGGCCCGGTAGCCGACGCCGGGGTGCTCCGCGGCGACCTGCCGGGGATCGCGGATGTCGGTCTTGCCCATCTCGACGAAACCGCCGCCCTTTGGGAGCAGACGCAGGGAGGCGTCGACGAATTCGCGCGCCAGGGAGTTGAGCACCACGTCCACGCCTCGGCCGCCGGTGGCGGCGAGGAACGCGTCGGCGAACTGAAGGTCCCGTGACGACGCCAGGTGGGCGTCGTCCAGTCCCATCTCGCGCAGGGCGGGCCACTTCGCCGGGCTCGCGGTCGCGTAGACCTCGGCGCCGATGTGCTGCGCCAGTTGGACGGCGGCCATGCCCACCCCGCCGGCGGCGGCGTGGATGAGGATCCGCTGCCCCTTCTCCAGCCGCGCCACCTGGAAGAGGGCGTAGTAGGCGGTGAGGAACGCTCCCGGTACGGAGGCCGCCTCGGCGTGACTCCACGCGTCGGGGACGGGCATGAGCAGGCGGTGGTCCGCCACCGCTACGCGGCCGAACGCGCCGGGGAACATGCCCATCACACGGTCGCCGGGGGCGAGACCGGTGACGTCGTCCGCCACCTCCAGTACGGTTCCGGCGCCCTCGCTGCCGATCCCGGCATCGAAGGTCGTGCCTTTCACCAGCCCCAGCGCGATCGT
This sequence comes from Streptomyces sp. NRRL S-920, assembly GCF_000717945.1. Taxonomy (NCBI): domain Bacteria; kingdom Bacillati; phylum Actinomycetota; class Actinomycetes; order Kitasatosporales; family Streptomycetaceae; genus Streptomyces; species Streptomyces sp. NRRL S-920. Next base: position 21,010 of record NZ_JODF01000037.1, on the reverse strand, counting down.
GACGTCGCGGAAGTTGAGTCCCGCGGCCTGTACGGAGATCCGGACCTGACCGCTGGTGAGGGGGGCCTCCACCTCGGGGCAGGGGACGAAGGTGAGGTTTTCCAGGGTCCCCTTGTCCACGATGCCCAGACGGTGGGCGCCGGTCGCCGGTGGCTCTGCGCGGTGGCTCGCGGGCGGGGCGGGCGCCAGACGGGGGGTGAGCAACGTCCCGTCACGGACGGCCAGTTGGTCCTCGTCGAGGGTGAGCGCGTGGTGGAGCTGGGCCCAGGAGGTGGTCTCGCCGTCGGTGTCCACCAGCCGGATCCGGCCGGGATGCTCGGACTGCGCGGAGCGGATCAGCCCCCATACGGAGGCGCCGGGCAGGCTCTCGACGCTCTCGCCCCGGCCGGTGTCGAGAGCCAGGCGGGTGAGGACGACCAGCGTTGATCGCGCGAGCGACGCCTCGGCGAGGAAGCGCTGCGTCCAGCCGAGGGCTCGGGCGTCCGCCGCGCTGACCGAGCCCAGCAGACCGGCATCGGCATGGACATCGGCATCGGCATCGGCATCGGCGAAGTCGTCGGGGCACAGGATGATGTGCCGGGGTGGTTCCCCGGCGACGACCGAGTCCATGGACGGGTGCGGGCGGACCTCGATGCCGTCGGCCGCGCGGAGTTCGCCGGCCAGGCCGTCGCCCGTACCGAGGACGGCCAACGGCTCATGGGGGACGTCGCCCGCCCGGGGCCGGACCGGCGCCCACTCCAGCTCGTAGAGGGTCGGTGTGGGGTCACCGCCCGCCGTGCGCAGCTGTTCGGCGCTCGTCGGCCGGAACGCCAGCGCATCGATACGAGCGAGCCGGCGGCCGTTCTCGTCGGCGGCCGTCACGGTCACGACGCCGTCGTCGACCGGCGAGATCCGCAGCCGCACGGTCGAGCCGCACTTCCCGGCCGGGACCGCTCCGGACCACGAGAAGGGCAGCCACCCCCGGCCCGGCGCGAACGTGAGGACTCCGCCGGCGACCACGGCGTGCAGCGCGGCATCCATCAGGGCCGGGTGCAGGGTGAATCCGGGGCCGGTGGAGTCGTCGGCCGCCGGGGGCAGCGTGGCCGCGGCGAAGAGTTCGTCGCCGCGCCGCCACACCTCGCGCAGGCCGCGGAACACGGGCCCGTAGTCGAAGCCCACGTCGGCGAAGGTGTCGTACAGATTGCTGATATCGACTTGTTCCGCTCCGGCGGGCGGCCAAGCGAGGAGCGCGGGTGTCGTCCCGGTGCTCGCAAGGGTGGGTGTCAGGCCGCCTGTCGCGTGGCGGGTCCAGGGGCCGGCCGGGCTGCCCTGCGCGGCCGGGCGCGCGTACACGCTCAGCGAGCGGCGCCCCGTTCCGTCCTCCGGCTCGACGACGATCCGTACCTGCACGTCGCCCGACGCGGGAACCACCAGGGGTACTTCCAGGGAGAGTTCCTCGACCGTCGTACAGCCGACGAACCCGCCCGCCGACAGCGCGAGGTCCAAGAAGGCCGTGGCCGGTACCACGGCGGCGCCGAACACGGCGTGGTCGGTCAGCCACGCGTGGGTGCGCAGCGACCACAGGCCCGTGAAGACCGTGTCGTCGGTGCCGGGGTGGTCCACCACGGCACCCAGCATTGGGTGGCGCGGATCGGTCAGACCGGCGTCGGACACCTCCGTCGTGCCCGTCGTGCCCGTCGCGGCCAGGAAGTCCAGCCAATAGCGCCGACGCTGGAAGGCGTACGTCGGGAGATCCACGCGGCGACGCGCTCCGAACAGGGCGTCCCAGTCGACGGGCCGCCCCACGACGTGCAGTTGGGCCAGCGCGCGGATCAGCGTGTCGACGGCCCCACGGCCCCGCCGCGACACGGACAAGGCCGTCGCGTCGTCCGCTTCCACGGCGGCGAACGCCTCTTTGGTGATCCCGGTGAGACCGGCACCCGGCCCGACCTCCAGGAAGACGCTCGTACCGGCCGCGCGGGCGCACTCCACGGCCGCGAAGAAGCGCACGGGCCGGCGTATGTGGTCCACCCAGTGCGCGACGGACGTCAGTTGCTCGGCGGTGGCCTCGCGGCCGGACAGCGTGGAGATCACGGGGATCGCCATGCTTCCCGCCGGGATCCCGTCGATCGCCGCCGCGAACTCGTCCAGGACCGTGTCCATGAGCGGGGAGTGGAAGGCGTGGTCGACGTCGAGCGGTTTCGCGGAGGTGCCGCGGGCCTTCAACCGCTCCCGCAGCACGGCGATCTCGTCACGGTCGCCCGAGACCACCACCGAGTCCGGGCCGTTGACGGCGGCGACGCCGACCCGGCCGAACTCGCCGAGCAGCGGGGTCAGTTCGGCTTCCGAGGCACGCACCGCCAGCATGGCGCCGCGGTCGGCCAGCTCCTGCATGATCCGGCCCCGCGCGGCCACGAGCCCGGCCGCGCTGTCGAGGTCGAGGGCACCGCAGACATGTGCTGCGGCTATCTCCCCGACCGAGTGCCCGAGCAGGCGGTCGGGCTGCCCGCAGTAGTGCGTGACGAGCCGGTAGAGAGCCACCTGGAGGGCGAAGAGCGCGGGCTGCGCGATGTCGGTGCGCTGTGCGTCCTGCCGGCCCTGCTCTCTCGTGTCGGCCAGGAGCAGCGGCTTCAGCGCGAAGGGCAGTCGGCGGTCGAGACGCTCGCAGACCTCGTCCAGGCTCCGGGCGAAGACGGGGAAGTCCGCGTAGAGCTGCCCGGCCACGCCCGCCCACGGCGATCCCTGGCCGGGGAACATGAAGACCGTGCCGCCCCGGCCGGTGGCCACGACGCCCTGGACCACGCTCGCGGTCTCCGTGCCGTCGCTCAGCGAGGCCAGAGCGCTCAGCAGTTCGTCCCGGTCCCTGCCCAGTACGACCGCCCGGTGATCGAAGCTCGACCGGCACGACACGAGTGACGACCCGACATCCGCGAGGTCGGGGCCCTGGCCGGCGGCGGCGAAGGCGCGCAGCTTCTCCGCCTGGGCCCGCAGCGCCTCCCGCGAGCGTGCCGACACGACCCACGGCACCAGGCTTCCCGTGCCGCCGGGGAGGGGAGCGGCGGCAGGAACCGGGGCCTCTTCGGGGGCTTCCTCCAGGATCAGGTGCGCGTTCGTGCCGCTGGCACCGAAGGCAGAGACGGCCGCGCGCCGGGGGCGCCCCTCGGTCTGCGGCCACTGCGTGGCGCCGGTCAGCAGCTCCACCGCCCCGGCCGACCAGTCCACGTGGCGTGTCGGGCGGTCCACGTGCAACGTCCTGGGCATGACCCTGTGCCGCATCGCCATGATCATCTTGATGATTCCGCCGACGCCCGCGGCTGCCTGGGTGTGGCCGATGTTCGACTTCAACGAGCCGATCCGCAGCGGCCGGTGGGGGTCCCTCTCCTGTCCGTAGGTGGCCAGGACGGCCTGTGCCTCCACGGGGTCGCCCAGGGTCGTGCCGGTCCCGTGTGCCTCCACGATGTCCACATCGCTCGCCCGTACCCGGGCGTCCGCCAGGGCCGCCCGGATCACCCGCTGCTGGGCCGGGCCGTTGGGCGCGGTCATGCCGTTCGACGCGCCGTCCTGGTTGATGGCCGACCCCCGGATCAGCGCCCAGATCCGTCGGCCGTGACGCCGCGCGTCGGACAGCCGCTCCAGTACCAGTACGCCCGCGCCCTCGGAGAAGCCGGTGCCGTCGGCCGCGTCGGCGAAGGCCTTGCAGCGGCCGTCCGCCGCCAGGCCGCCCTGCGTCGACATCTCCCGGAACACCTGGGACGTCGCCATGACCGTGGCGCCTCCGGCCAGGGCGAGCGAGCACTCGCCCTGGCGCAGGGACCGTACGGCCTGGTGGACCGCGACCAGCGACGACGAGCAGGCGGTGTCGATCGACAGGGCCGGTCCTTCCAGGCCCAGCGCATAGGACACCCGCCCGGACGCCACGCTCAGCAGCGCGCCGGTCTGTCCGTAGCCCGAGATGGCCTCGGGGGTGACGTGGTGGTTTCCATAGCCGAAGTACGCGAGGCCCGAGAAGACTCCGGTGGCACTGCCGCGCAGGGTCGACGGGACGATGCCGGCCCGTTCCAGCGATTCCCAGGAGGTCTCCAGCAGCAGCCGGTGCTGGGGGTCGGCGGCCAGCGCCTCGCGCGGGCTGATCCCGAAGAAGTCGGCGTCGAAGTCACCGGCGTCCGGCAGGAACCCGCCCGACCGCGTGGAGCACGTCCCCGGGCGGTCGGGATCCGGGTCGTGGAGACGCTCCAGATCCCAGCCGCGGTCCGCCGGGAAGTCCGAGACGGCGTTCTGGCCGCCGTGCACGAGGCCCCAGAGGGTGTCCGGTGAGGCCACTTCCCCCGGGTAGCGGCACGCGGCACCCACGATGGCGATCGGCTCGGCGGCGGCCTCCGTCGCCTCCTTCAGCTGCCGGCGTGTTTCGATCAGCTCGAGCGAGGTCCGCTTGAGGTAGTCGAGAAGATGAGCGTTGTCGTCGTCAGTCATCGCTCTTCCCTGGGAGTGTCTTTCGTTCGGTCGGTCGGTCGTGCGGTGCCTGCCGGACCGCGCGTCTCGCGGTCGTATGGGCTAACCGAGTTCTTCGTCCAGCAGCGAGAGAAGCTCTTGGGCCGAGGCCGCGCTGATCCGGTCGGCGACCCCTCCGGCCGCCGCGTCGTCCGACATCGGACGGATCCGGCCCTGGAGTTCGCCGAGAAGCTTGGACACGGCGGCCCGGTCGTCGCCCGCGAGGTCCGGCAGGGCTTCCTCCAGCCGGTTGCCCAACGCCGCGATCTCGCTCGTCAGACGCTGGGCCGAGGACTCCCGGACGGTGGGTGCGCCCGGGTCGACGCACGCCGTCAGGTACTCCGCGAGGGCCCGCGGATTGGGGTGGTCGAAGGCGAGCGTGACGGGCAGTCTCAGCTCGGTCTCCGCGGCGAGCCTGTTCCGCAGTTCGACCGCCATCAGCGAATCCAGGCCGAGGTCCCGGAACGCCGCGGTGGGTTCGACGGGCACGGCCCCGTCGTGGCCGAGGACGCGTGCGGTCTCCGCTCGCACGGCCTCGACCAACACCGCCTCGGCGCCGGCCCGCGGCAGGGACCTGATCTGCCGGGCGAGGTCCGGGGCGGCGGTGTCGCGCTGCTCCGCACGACCCGGTTCGGCGCCGCTCGGGGGCGGGGAGCCGGTGCGGCCGCCGCGCAGCGCACCGAGCGCGGAACGGTCCAGGCGCGCCGGTACCAGTACCGGCTCCTCGCATGAGATCGCCGTGTCGAAGAGCGCCAGGCCTTCGTGCGGCGGCATCGGTCGCACGCCCTGCCTCCGAAGGCGGGCGATGTCCGCTTTCCGCAGTCCGGCGCCGAGTTCGCTGGGGTGTTCCCAGTAGCCCCAGCACAGCGCGTCGGCGACCAGGCCCTCGACGCGCCTACGCTCCGCCAGCCCGTTGAGGAACGCGTTGGCAGCCGCGTAGCCGGTCTGCCCGGCTGTGCCCAGCACGCTCGCGACCGAGGAGAACAGCACGAACGCGGACAGGCCCAGATGCCTGGTCAGCTCGTGCAGGTGCCAGGCGCCGCGGGCCTTCGGGGCGAGCACCGCGTCGACGCGGTCCGCGGTCTGCGCCGCCAGGACTCCGTCGTCCAGTGCGGCCGCGCAGTGGACCACGGCGGTGAGGGGATGCTCCTGCGGCACCGACGCGATCAGGGCGGCGACGGCCGCGCGGTCGGTGACGTCGCAGGCGACCGTCTCCACGTGCGCGCCCGCGGCGGCCAGTTCGTCGCGGAGCCCGGCCGCCGCGGGTGCCGCCGGTCCGCGCCTGCTGGTCAGCACCAGTCGGCGGACCCCGTGGCGGTGCACGAGGTGACGGGCCAGCAGGGCGCCCAGTCCGCCGGTGCCTCCCGTGATCAGTACCGTTCCGGCGTCGAGGCGGGGAGCGGCCCCGGCCGGTGCGGACCCGTGGACCGGCGTCAGCCGCGGGGTGGACACCGCTCCGTCCCGGACCCTCAGCTCGGGTTCTCCCGTCCCGGCGGCGGCCGGAAGGCATGCCCAGGAGGCGTTTCGGTCGTCGGTGTCCACGAGCACGAACCGGCCCGGGTTCTCTGTCTGCGCGCTGCGGACGAAGCCCTGGACCGCCGCCGCGGCGGGGTCGGGCCGGTGCGTGTCGTCGTGGGCCGCGTCACGGGTCACGATGACCAGGCGTGCGCCGGAGAACCGCGGGTCGCGGAGCCAGGCCTGGGTCCATCGCAGTACCTGGTGGAGGTTGCGCTCCGTGGTGGCGCAGGGGTCGTCACCGGCTTCCGGCCGGTCGACGAAGGCCAGGACGATCGGGGGGACCGTCCGGCCGCAGTCCGCGAGTTCGTCGAGGCCGGTGACGACGGTAACGTCGTGCCCCAGGGATGCGGCGATCTCAAAGGGGGCTCCCATCACCGCGTACCGCGCCTCGGCCGCGGCGACGGCAACGGGGTACGGCTCCCACTCCACCCGGTGCAGCAGCGACAGCCGTCCGCTGTCCGCCACCGCGTCGCCCTGCTCTTCGCCGGGCACTGCCGTCACGGCGTCGACGACCGAGGGGTCCGTGGTGGTGCCGGTGCCGTGCGGGGCGTCGAACCAGTACCGCTCCCGTTGGAAGGTGTACGTCGGCAGCTCCACCCATCGGCCGTCCGTGTGCGGGAACGCCGCCTCCCACGACACGTCGAGGCCCGAGGCGAATGCCTCGCCCGCACCTCGGTACAGCCGCGCGAGGCCGCCGTCGCCGCGGCGCAGTGAGCCCACCACCACGCCGTCGGCGTCCTCGTCGCCGTCGAGCATCTCCTGGATGTTGACGGTGAGCAGCGGGTGCGCGCTGACCTCGACGAACACGTTGCGCTCCTGGCCGAGCAGGCCCTTCAGGGTGTCCTCGAACCGGACCGGCTCTCTCAGGTTCCGGAACCAGTAGGCCGCGTCCAGCTCCGCCGTGTCGAGCAGGCCGCCGGTCACCGTCGAGTGGAACGCCACCTGTGAGGAGACGGGCGTGATCGGGGCGAGGTCCTCGGTGAGCCGGGCCTCGAACCTGTCCAGCAGCGGTGAGTGTCCAGGCACACTCGCCGGGATCCAGCGGGCGCGTACCCCCTCCGCCTCGCACGCGGCGAGCAGTTCCTGGAGCGCTGCCGTGTCACCCGAGACCGCGGTCGAGAAGGGTCCGTTGACGGCTGCGATCACGGCCCGGGACCCGAGCCGGTCCAGCAGTTGACGCACTCGGTGTTCGGCCGCCACGATCCCGGCCGTGCCGCCCTCCTCGGCCGTCGTGGCCAGCAGGCGCGACCGCAGGGCCACGATCCTGGCCGCGTCGGGCAGCGTCAGGGCGCCCGCGACGTACGCCGCGGCGATCTCGCCCTGGGAGTGTCCGATCACGGCGTCCGGCACCACTCCCAACGACCGCCACACCCGCGCCAGCGACACCATCACGGCGAACAGCGTCGGCTGGACCACGTCGATGCGGTCCAGGTCCGCCGCCTTCGGGCCGCCGCGCACGGTGTCGGTCAGCGACCAGGACACCCAGGGGTCCAGGGCCTCGGCGCAGGCCCGCATCTGCTCGGCGAACACCGGGCACGTCTGCCACAACTCCGCGCCCATTCCCGCCCATTGAGCCCCCTGGCCCGGGAACACGAAGACCGTCCTGCCGACCGGCTTCGCGACGCCCTGGACCGCACCGGCGGGGTGTCCCCGGCCCTCGGCCACGGCGGTGAGGCCGGTCAGCAGTTCCTCGCGGTCCGCCCCGGTCACCACGTGCCGGTGCTCGAACAGCGAGCGCGTCCCGATCAGCGAGCGGCCGATCTGAGGGGCCGTCAGGCCGGGGTGCGCGGCGACGTGGTCCCGCAGCCGCCGGGCCTGCTGACGCAGAGCCTTGGGCGACCGGGCGGACAGCACCCAGGGCACCGCCCCCGCGGCGGGGTCCTCTGCCGGGCGGACCGAGGCGGACTCCTCCTCGGGTGCCTGCTCGGGTCTCTGTTCCGGTGCCTGCTCAAGGATGAGGTGCGCGTTCGTGCCGCTGACGCCGAAGGACGACACTCCCGCGCGACGGGGACGCCCCGGCACGCCGGGCCAGTCCCTGGCCTCGGTCAGCAGCCGTACGGCTCCGGAGGACCAGTCGACGTGCGGTGTCGGCCGGTCCACGTGAAGCGTTCTGGGCAGCGCTCCGTGCCGCATGGCCATGATCATCTTGATCATTCCGCCGACGCCCGCCGCTGCCTGGGTGTGGCCGATGTTCGACTTCAGCGAACCGAGCCACAACGGATCGTCCATGGCCCGGTCCTGCCCGTAGGCGGCGAGCAGGGCCTCCGCCTCGATGGGGTCGCCCAGCCGTGTGCCGGTGCCGTGCGCCTCCACCGCGTCCACGTCACCGGGCGAGAGCCGGGCGTCGGCCAGGGCGGCCCGGATCACGCGCCGCTGCGCCGGTTCGCTCGGCGCGGTCAGCCCGTTGGACGCCCCGTCCTGGTTGACCGCGGAGCCCCGGATCACCGCCCAGATCCGCCGCCCGTGACGCCGCGCGTCGGACAGGCGCTCCAGCACCAGCACGCCGGCCCCCTCGCCCCAGCCGGTGCCGTCGGCGGCCTCGGCGAACGACTTGCACCGTCCGTCGGCGGCCAGGCCGCGCTGCCGCGAGCCCTCCACGAACAGACCGGGGGTGGGCAGCACCGACACCCCGCCGGCGAGCGCCAGTGTGCACTCCCCCGACCGCAGGGACCGCACGGCCTGGTGGACGGCCACCAGCGACGAGGAGCACGCGGTGTCGAACGAGACGGCCGGCCCGTGCAGGCCCAGCACGTACGCCACCCTGCCCGAGGCCACGCTGGGATACGTGCCGGTGATCCGCAGGCCCTCCACCTCGGCGGCCGCCTCCTCGCCCAGCCGCGGGCCGTAGTCGACCCCGTAGATCCCCGTGAACACGCCGGTCGCCGAACCGTGCAGTCCGTCAGGCGCGATTCCCGCCCGCTCCAGCGCTTCCCACGAGATCTCCAGCATCAGCCGCTGCTGCGGGTCCATGGCCAGCGCCTCGCGCGGACTGATCCCGAAGAATGCCGCGTCGAAGTCGGCGAGCCCGGGCAGGAACCCGCCCGTGCGGAGGTAGGACTTGCCGCGCGCCAAGGGGTCCGGGTCGTGGATCTTCGCCACGTCCCATCCGCGATCCCCTGGGAAGTCCCCGAGGGCGTCCACCTCGTCGGACACCACGGTCCAGAGTCCTTCGGGGGATGTCGCGCCCCCGGGGAAGCGGCACGCCACGCCCACGATCGCGACGGGCTCGTGAGCGGATTCCTCCAGCTCGCGCACCCGTTCCCGCAGAGCCTGCGCATCGCTGACGGCGCGTCGCAGGTAGGACCGGAGCTTGCCGACGTCCTCCACTCATGCCTCCCTGAACGATCTGACGGACGGACCTGACGGGCGAGTACGTGCTGCTGCGCGGGCCTAGGCGTATCCGCGGTCGATCAGTTCGAACAGTTCGTCGTCGCTGTGGCCTTCGGCGCCGGATTGGGTTGGCGTTTGCGGGAGAGCCTGGGGATCGGCGGGCTCCGGTGCGAGCAGGGAGAAGAGGTGCCGGCTGAGCTTGCGCACGGTGGGATGGGAGAACGCGACGGTGGCCGGCAGCCGCATGCCCACCGCCGCGGCGAGGCGGTTTCGAAGGCGTACGGCCATCGACGAGTCGAGGCCGAGGTCCTTGAAGGAGACGTCCGGGTCCGGCCGGACGCCCCGGTCCGGCAGATCCGCGGACCGGCTCAGTACGGCCGCCGCCTCGGCGCTCACCAGACTCAGGACGGCGCGTTCGGAGTCCAGACCGGTGGCCGCGGTGGCCGTGCCGTCGGTGTCGGGCTCCGTCAGCCAGTACCGCTGCCGCTGGAACGCGTAGGTGGGAAGTCCGATGCTGCGCGGCTGGTGGGCGGTGAACAACGGCTGCCAGTCGACCGGCACGCCGCGCACGTGGAGTTCCGCGGCCGACAGCAGGACGTCACGCAGCCCTCCGTCGCCCTTGTGCAGGGTGCCCACCACCGGCGGGCTCACCGCCAGCGAGTCGGCCGTCTGCGCCACCGCCACTTCGAGCACCGGGTGCGGGCCGACCTCGACGAACACACCGCCGCCGCGCATCAGGTCTTCCACCACGGTGCCGAAGAGCACGGTGCGGCTCAGGTTCTCGTACCAGTACGAGGCATCGAGCGCGCGAGTGTCGAGGGGTGCCCCGGTGACCGTGGAGTGGAACGCCACGGACGAGCTTCGCGGCGCGATGTCCGCGACGGCGTCCAGCAGGCGCTCACGGACCCGCTCGACGTGGCGGGAGTGGGAGGCGTAGTCCACCTTGACCCGGCGCACCCGCACCCCCTCACCGGCGGCCATCGCCGCGAACTCGTCGAGGGCCGCGCCGTCCCCGGAGATCACCACGGAGCCCGGCCCGTTGACCGCGGCCGTGGACAGCCTCCCGGACCACCGCGGCAGTCGGTCGCGCACCCAGTCGGCGGACGCGGACACCGCGCTCATTCCCCCGCCGAGACCGGTCAGTTCGGTCAGTGCCCTGCTGCGCAGGGCGACGATCTTCGCCGCGTCCTGGAGGGTGAGGCCGCCCGATACGCACGCCGCGGCGATCTCGCCCTGCGAGTGCCCCACCACCGCGTCGGGCACCACGCCCAACGACCGCCACACCTGCGCCAGCGACACCATCACGGCGAACAGCGCCGGCTGCACCACGTCCACCCGGTCCAGCGAGGCGGCCGGTTCCGCGCCGGTCACGACGTCGATCAGCGACCAGTCCGTCCAGGGCGCCAGCGCCCGGGCGCACTCGTCGATCCGCTGGGCGAATCCCTCGGACTGTGCGTACAACTGCCGTCCCATGCCCACCCATTGGGATCCCTGCCCGGGGAACACGAAGACGACCGGACCGGTGTGCTCCGCGACCGTCCCTCGTACCGACCGCGCCGCTTCCCCGCCTGCCGCGAGGGCGTCGAGTGCGGCCAGGGACTCGGCCCGGCCGTCGCCCAGGACCACCGCGCGGTGCGCGAAGTGTGTCCGTGTGGTCAGCAGCGAATGTCCCACGTCGGCGGCGGAAAGGGCGGTGTGGGCGGTCAGGTGGTCCCGTAGCCGCGCCGCCTGTTCCCGCAGCGCGGGCGCGGACCGCGCCGACAGCACCCACGGCAGTACTCCCGCGCCCGCGGCGGCCCCTCGACCGTGCGCGGCGCCGGGAGCCGCCTGCTCCTCCGGGGCCTGTTCGAGGATCACATGCGCGTAGGTGCCGCCCATGCCGAAGGACGACACCCCGGCCCGTCTCGGCCGGCCGGGCGTGCTCGACCAGGGCCGCGCCGCTCGCGGTACCTCGAAGTCCTCGTGGAAGTCCGGGACCGAGGGGTGGGGCGTCCGGTGGTTCAGGCTCGGGACCAGCCGGCCGTGCGCCACGCAAAGCGCCGCCTTCACCAGGCCGACGATGCCCGCCGCGGGCTCCAGGTGGCCGACGTTCGTCTTCACCGAACCGACCACCAGGGGGCGGCTCCTGCCGGTCCGCCGGGACACCGTGCGCAGGCCGGACAGCTCGGCGGGATCGCCGCGCCGGGTGCCGGTGCCATGGGCCTCGACGTATTCGACTCCGTCGAACGGCACGTCGGTGCTCTCCAGTGCGGCCAGCACGGTCGCCGCCTGTGCCTCGGGGCTGGGGTCGGGCATCCGGAAGGCGGCGCCGCCGCTGCCGATGCCCCAGCCGCGCACCAGGGCGTGGATGCGGTCGTGATCGGCGACCGCGAGGTCACGGCGTTTGAGGACGACGAAGGCTCCGCCCTCCCCGCGGACGAACCCGTTGGCCCGTTCGTCGAAGGTGAAGCAGCGCCCGTCGGGCGAGAGGACTCCCAGGTTCGCCAGGCCGAGTCCGGATTCCGGGTCGGCGATGAGGTGCACGCCGCCCGCGATCGCCATGTCGACCGCACCGCTCCTGATGCGGTCGCAGGCCAGCGCCAGGGCGACGAGCGAGGAGGACTGGCCGGAGTCCGCGCAGAAGCTCATGCCGCGGATGTCGAACAGGTGCGAGATCCGGTTCGCGATCAGCGCTCCGCTCGATCCGAGCGCGGAGTAGTGGTCGTCCCGGTCGCTGCCGGACAGCTTGCGCAGCAGTTCGTACCCGGAGGGTGCGCCGGCGACCATTACGTCGACCCCGCGGCCCGCGAGCGCGGCCGCCGGCACGCGGGCGTCCTCGACGGCCTCCCAGGCGAGTTCGAGGCCCAGTCGCTGGACGGGGTCCATGGCGACGGCCTCCGCCGGCGGGATGCCGAAGAAGTCCGCGTCGAACAGGTCGACGGAGTCGAAGAACGAACCCGCGTTCACCGTGGCCGCGTCCGGGTGGGACGGGGGCCGCACGTCGACGGCCCGCTGCTCGGGAAAGACGCCGACGGTCGACTTCCCGTCGAGCAGGAGCCGCCAGAACTCCTCCAGGTTCCGCACGCCGGGAAAACGGCACGCCATCCCGACCACCGCGATGTCAGCGGCTGTGCTCCTCATGCTGCCCCTTTCCGGCTTCTTCGGCTGATGCCTGTTCCCCGGCACTCACCGCCAGCAGGTCACCAACTCCTGTAGTGCGCGCGGGGCGTTCATGAAGTCGTGGTGGCCACCGTCGATGACGTGGAACCGCACGGTGTCCGAGTACTGCCGCCAGCCCTGGAGCTGGTCGAGGTTCACTTCCGGGTCGTCGCGCCAGTGCAGGACGACGAGGGGACAGCCCAGCGGGACCGGTTCCGTCCGCCGGTACGCCCGCGCGGCGGCGAGGTCCTTCTTGAGTACGGCCAGCCCCACGTCGACGATGTCCGGCCGCGGGTCGATGCCCCGGCTGCGGACGACCGCTTCCAGCTCGTCGCGCAGTTCTGCCTCGGTCATGCTCAGCATCCGGTCACGGGGGCCGTCGTGCGGCGGCGCCTGGCCCGATACGACGAAACAGTCCGGCCGCGGCAGCCCGAGTCCGGGGAGCAGGGCGGCGGTCTCCAGCGCGTGCAGCGCGCCCGCGCAGTGTCCGAAGAGCGCGTATGGCCGGTCGAGCCGTGGCCGCAGTGCCTCGGCCAAGTCGGCCGCGAGTTTCTCGTAGGTGCCGTAGTGGGGCTCGCCGAGCCGGTTCTCACGGCCGGGTAACTGGAGCGGGCAGATCTCGGTGTCGGCGATCGACGCGGGCCAGGCGCTGAAGGCCGAGGCTCCGCTCCCGGAGTAGGGGAAGCAGAAGATCCGGGCGAGCCGGTCGGCGGAGTGCGGCCGGGCGAACCACGGTGACGCGGCGGTGGCGGGGCCAGGGGTCATGCGGTGGTCCGTTCCCGGGCGACGATGGGGAGATGGGTCATGCCCGCGATGAAAAACGACCGCAGGTGCCGGGGTTCGCCGGCGAGGTCGATCGATGCGAACCGGCCGAGCAGTTCCTCGAAGAAGATCCGCAGGGTCATCCGGGCGAGCGGCGCCCCGATGCAGTAGTGGGGCCCGAACCCGAAGGCGACGTGGCGGTTCGGGGTCCGTGTGACGTCGAACCGGTGGGGGTCGGGGAAGTGGGCGTCGTCCCGGTTCGCGGACCCGATCCAGGCGACGACCGCGCCGCCCGCGGGGACGGTGCCCGCGCCGATCCGGGTCTCCCCCGTCGCGTACCGCATGAAGTTGCAGGCGGGCGAGGTCCAGCGCAGTCCCTCCTCGACCAGCTGGGGAACCAGTGAGGGGTCGACCTGCGCCTTCGCGAACTGCTCGGGGTGCCCGATGAGCGCGAGTACCGTGCCCGCCACGGTGTGCGGCGTCGTGACGTTGGCGCCGAGGAGGATGCTGTAGCCGTCGTAGGCGATCTCCTCGTCCGTCAGCGGGGCATCGCCCGCCCGCACGCTCATCAGGTGGTCGAGCAGGCTGCCGTCCTCGCCTCCGGCCGCTCGCCGTCGCCCGACCCAGTCGGTGACATAGGCGAGCAGCTCGTGGTGGGAGATGGCGAGCGTCGCGGCTTCGCTTCCGTGCCGGAAGTGCGGGTCCGAGGGGGCCGTCACCATCGCGGTCAGCTGCACGAGTTCGTCCCAGTCCCGCTCCGGTATCCCCAGCAGGGGGCCCGTGACGATCGCCGGGAGGCGCAGGGCCTGCTCGGCGAGGTCCCAGGGGTCCCCGGCGAGCGCCGGTTCGAGGAAGCGGACGACCGCGCGCCGGATGCGTTCCTCCCAGGAGGCCACGGCACGTGCGGTGAGTCTGCTGCCGATCGCCCGGCGGACCTGGGTGTGTCGGGGCGGGTCGGTGGACGTCATCAGCAGTCCGGCGGCCACGTCGTCCTGCCCGAGGTGGGTGACGACGGTGCCGCGCTCCGAGGTGAACTCACGATGGTCTCCAAGGACACGGCAGACGTCGTCGTAGCGGGTCACCGACCAGAACTCCCGTCCGTCGGGCAGGAGCTGGTGGTGCAGGGGCGCCTCGGCGCGCATCGTGTCCCAGAGCGGGTGCGGGTCGCCCGTCTCGTAGAGGTCGAGGTCGAACAGGTTCACACCGTCGAGGCCGGTGACCGGACAGGAGCCCGGCGTCAACCTCACGTGTGCGCCCTTCCCTGCTCGACAAGGTCGGCAACGCGGGCCGGCGTCTGCGCCAGGTAGAAGGCGCGCACCGACAGTTGGACGCCGTAGTCCTGGGAAACCCGGTCGATGATCTTGATTCCGATCAGTGAATTGCCGCCGAGAGCGAAGAAGTCGTCCTCCGCTCCGATCTCGCCACCGTTGAGGTATTCGCCCCACAGCTGCGCGATCTCCTGAACAAGGCCCTCCGACGCGCCCGAAGGATCGGCCGGTGATTTCGACGCCTCGTCCCGGCCACCTCGCCGGTGGTCCTGCGGCCCCCATTCCATTGCCAGCCTTCCCTTTTGCGCTGTCCCGCCAGCGGGGCAGCACGGATCTCTTGCCGGGGGTCGGTTGTCCCGCCGACAGGACAGGTGTGACTCGTCCGATCCTGCACCGGCCGGCGCACCGGTGTCATGGGCCGGACCGACCGGATCCCGGAGCGCGAGGGCCCTATCGCGTCGCCGGACGCGGGCGCGGCCATGTCGTTGCCAAGGAATCTTTCGCGGAAATACCGTGACGGCTCAGAGCTACGCCCGGCAGCTGGCGGGCGCGTAAGCAATCATTCCGTTGAAGGGGATTTCGTTGCTGAAGTCGCAACGGCTCGCGGTGCTGCCCATCAACTCGTACGACCTGGATTCCGAGCTGTCCGTGGTGGACCGCCACGAATACGAGGGCGAGTACGACGCCCTCACTTTCGGAGCGTGGTCGTGCCATGTTCTGGCCAACGGTAGCGGCGTCAAGTCCGACATCGCCTTCCGGCCCCACAGTGACCGTCTCACCCTCACCGAGCTGGGCAGGCAGCTGCCGAACATCATGTCCGTGGTGAGCAACCACTTCTCCCTGGACCGGCTGCAATGGGTGCGCGTCTTCAGTCTTCGTGACGGCGCGATGGCTCCGCACGTCGACTTCCTGGAGTTCGAGGAGCCGGGCACACGGGTGCAGATTCCGCTGCGTACGACCGAGGAATCGCTGCATTCCGAGAACGAGACCGTCTATCACCTCAGGCGCGGCGAGGTGTGGAAAATACACACCACCGACCCGCATTCGGCGGGCAGTACCTCCGACATCGCCCGGCTGTCTCTCTGCCTCGACTTCGCGGGCGCGGACGAGCCGGTCGAGATCCGCGGTGCCATTCCTCCGGCCGAGCCGATCCGCATCATCGACCGGCCCGAACCGACGGCGGCCGAACTCGAAGAACTCCTGGAATCCTGCCGGGACCTGACCCCTGCGAACATGCGGTCGGGATTCCGCCGCTTCGCCGACCTCCACTTCCGGCGGCGCTCGCACGCCGCCACCGTCTTCGACTGGTTCGTGGAGGCGGCCCGGCGGTCGAAGGACGACGAGGTCGTCGCGAAGGCCGAGGCTTTCCGCACGTACTGCATCGAGAAGCGGCGTCAAGGGGAGACGTTCGAGTGGTGATGAGCCCACGGGCCCACCGCGTCCACCGTTCCCTTTTCGTGCGCCGCGCAGGCCGCTAGAAGCCGGCGGGCCGGGGCGCCGTGGCGGCCGCACGACATTGTTTCGCACGGCAAGCACCTGGCACAGAAGAAGGAGCTGGCGCATGACTGGACTTGGCGAAGGCGTTTTGGAGAAGGCCGCGGCGGAGTACGACGAACAGGGCTTCTCGATCATCCGCGACGTGGTGCCACCGGAGGTCCTGGAGGAGGCGCGGGCCCACGTCGAGTGGCTGACGCGGAAGTACCCCGACCTGCGCCCCGAACACTTCCACCACCCCCTGATACGCAACGACGCCTTCTGGGCCCGCCTGGTCTCCGACCGCCGTCTGGTGGACATCGCGGAGTTCTTCCTCGGCCCGGGCCTCGCCTGCTTCACCGCCCACTACATCTGCAAGCCCCCCTACGACGGGCAGCCGGTGCTGTGGCACCAGGACGGCGCGTACTGGGCGCTCGAGCCGATGCAGGCGCTGACGGTGTGGCTGGCCATCGACGAGAGCACCACGGAGAACGGCTGCCTGCGGATGATTCCCGGCAGCCACCAACTGCCGCTGCACCAGCCGTCGGCCCGTACCGACAGGCCCAACATGCTGTTCTCCACCTCCGACGAGGAGCTGGTGCGGGAGTGGGCGGACAAGTGCGGAGTCGTCGACATCGAACTTCAGCCGGGTGACGTCTCGATCCACCACCCGCACCTGCTGCACTGCTCGGAGGCGAACACCTCCGCCAAGCGGCGGTGCGGACTCGACATCGGTTACATCTCGACGGCCACGCACATCTACAGCGAGGGGATCTACCTCGATCCGCTGCTCGTACGCGGCACGGACACCGCCGGCCTCAACAGCTACCGCAGGTTTCCCGCCTATCAGAAGGGCGAGACGATCCCCTTCGCCGGCCAGGAGGAGTGGAACCAGAAGGTGGCCGCACTCAACGAGGCGCTCCCGGCCCGGAGTCTTCCCGAGGAGAGCCCGATCGAGTCCACCCGGCACATGATCGACCGGCTGCGCGAAGGCACCGTCAAGAGCTGACCCCCGCCGCGCCGACGTCGGCCTTCACGCCCCGGTCGGGGGCGTGAAGGCCGACGTTGTCGTACGGGGGCGAAGTGACCGTTACAGGCGCACCGGGAACGAGGTGAGCAGTCGGGCGCCGCCGGGTATGACCTCCCGGTACTGCAACGCGCTGCGCCGTACGGCGAGTTCCAGGCCGTCACGCCGGAGCAGCAGATGGTCGAGGGCCACCTCGCCCTCGAGGTTGGACAGTGCCGCGCCGATGCAGCGGTGGGGCCCCGACCCGAAGGAGAGGTGGCCCTCGCCCCGTTTCGGGACCCGTCGCACGTCGCACTGTTCGGGCCGGGGGAAGTGGCGCGGGTCGAAGTTGGCGGAGTGGAGGGAGCCCGTCAGGGCGTCGCCCCTGCGGATCTGGACGCCGCCGACCTCCATGTCCTCGGTCGCGTACCGCGGGCCGGCGTTCGGGATGGAGGGCACCACCCGCATCAGTTCGTCCATGGCGTGGGGCAGAAGCTCGGGTCGCGCACGCAGCAGGGCCAGTTGTTCGGGGTTGTCCTGAAGCAGCAGGATCGCGTTGAGGATGAAGTCGTTCATGGCGTGATATCCGGCGTTCACCAGATTCACCACCAGGGAGGTGATGTCGGCCTCGCTGAGCAGGCCACCGCCCTGGTCCACCGCGCTCACCAGGGTGGAGATCATGTCGTCCGCCGGTTCGGCCCGGCGCCGCTCGATGAGCCCCTTGGTGTACGTGCACAAGCCCTGGAGGCTGGTGGTGAAGTCGGCGTCGGCGTTGGCGTATTCGCCCATCCACTTCCGGATCTGGGGCTGGTCGGCCTTGTCCATCCCGATGAGTTCGCAGATGACCCCGCTGGTGAGGGGGGCGGCGTACTCGTGGAGCAGATCACCGGATCCCTTGCGGGCCAGCGCGTCGAGCAGTTCCGCGGACATCTCCTCGATCCCCGGCCGCAGCGCCTTGAGGCGCCGCATGGTGAACGCCGGCGCGAGCACGCGCCGCAGCCGTGCGTGGTCCTTGCCGTCCTCGAGGGCCAGATTCGCCCCGAAGGAGTCGCGCAGTTCGTCCGAGAGGTCGAGGGAGGAGAGCATCAGTTCCGTGATGCTGGGGCCTTCGTGGCCGGGCACCTTGCTGGCGTCCACGACGAAGCGCGGGTCGCTCAGCACGGACTTGATCTCCTCGCTGCGCGTCATCAGCCACACCCGCTGCCCGCCGGGATATCCGACGCGTACGAGTGGTGCGCGCTCCCGCAAGCGGGCCAGGGACCCCACGGGATCATCCTCGAACTCGGGGGCCAGCAGGCTGACGATCGGCTTGTCCGTTTCCCTCACCCCCTTGTCATGGGCGTGCGGGCAGGAGTCCGTCATGCGTCCACTTCCTTTCGTGGGGCGGGCGGTGAGGTCAGCGCCCGCCGGCGGTTTGGGCCCCGATCAGTTCGAGGATCTCCGCAGCCCTGTCGACCAGATACATGTGGTCACCCGGGAACTCCGCGTAGCCGAACTCCCCCGTGGTCGCCTTCTGCCACTCCTGCGCCTGGTCGGCGTCCACGAGGCCGTCGGAGCTTCCGCGCAGCGAGCAGACCGGGATCGACAGGAGTTCGTCGCTGCTCGGAACGTAGTTCTCGTGCATCTCGCAGTCGGCCCGCAGTGTGGGAAGGATCAGTTCGCGCATCTCGGGGTGGTCCAGGGCTTCGTGTCGGAAGCCCGCGAACTCCTCGACCCTGGCGAGGAACTCGTCCTGCGGCAGGCCCGTCGCCCGTCTCTCCCGCTGCGTCCACGGCCCCGGCGAACCGCTGACGACCAGCCGTTCGACGGGGACATGGCGGGCCTTCAGCAGATGGGCCAGCTCGTAGGCGAGTACGGCTCCCAGGCTGTGGCCGAACAGGACGACCCGTTCGCAGTCGCCGACGCCGGTGACGACGTCGGCGAGACAGTCCTCGGCCGCCTCGGACACGTTCCGGTGCGGCGCTTCCAGGATGCGGCGCTCCCTGCCGGGGAGTTCGACAGGGACCACGTGCCACCGGCGCCCGGCGAGGGCCCGCCAGGGGTGGAAGAACGAGGGCCCTGCCCCCGCGAACGGCACGCACACCAGCGCGGTCCCGCGCTGGCCCGCGGCGGCCGTTCCGGAACTTTCCGTCACGTCGAGCACTCCCGTCGTCAGTCGAGCCGGCCGGCGATGACCCGCATGATCTGGCCGGCGGCCTTGGGCATGTGTAGGTACTCGTGCGAGGCGTCCACGTCGAATTCCTCGATCGAGCCGAGGACGTGCCGTTTCCAGTGGGGGGCGTACGAGCCCCAGTCCCGGCCCAGTTTCGCGTGGAAGTAGAGCATGTCCCCGCCGTAGACCGGGGAGTCGTAGTCCTTCATGAGGGCACGGTTGTTGGCGCCCACCTTCCCCATGGTGTCCAGCAGGTGGTCCAGGTTTCCGGTGTTCATGAACTCGCCGAGGAATTCCGCGACTTCCTTGCGGAAGGCGTTCTCCTCCATGCCGGACAGTTCCTTGAAGCCGCTCGACGGCATGGCGTCGAGGACCGCCATGAGGGCGACCTGGTGCCCGTCGCGCTCCAGGGCCTCCGCGAGGGCGTGCACGATCGGGCCGCCGAAGGACCAGCCGATCAGGTTGTAGGGCCCCTCCGGCTGGGTCGCGCGTATCTGGGCCAGGTAGTCGTCGACCATTTCCTGAACGGATCCGGCCAGCGGGTCGGTGTCGTTCCACCCCCGGGACTGGAGGGCGTAGGCCGCCCGGTCCCGTACGTACGGCGCGAAGGCGAAGAACACCCAGCCGAGGCCGCCACCGCCGTGCACGAACCACACCGGGGACTTTCCGGTCCCGGGGTCGTCGTGCAATGGCAGCACCACCGCATAGGGATCGACGTCCTCGGCGGGGATGCCGCCGGTGAGCACGAGCGCGGCCAGTTCGGCCACGGTGGGGTACCGGACGATGGTCCGCACCGGCATGTCGACCCCG
The DNA here is from genome assembly GCF_000717945.1 of Streptomyces sp. NRRL S-920. Classification (NCBI taxonomy): domain Bacteria; kingdom Bacillati; phylum Actinomycetota; class Actinomycetes; order Kitasatosporales; family Streptomycetaceae; genus Streptomyces; species Streptomyces sp. NRRL S-920. Next base: position 1,086 of record NZ_JODF01000037.1, on the reverse strand, counting down.
AACTGCTTGCGGATGCGGGCGCTGAGCCGGGTGGCCATGAGGGAGTGCCCGCCGAGCACGAAGAAGTCGTCGTCGATGCCGACCTTCTCCACTCCCAGCAGTTCGCCGAAGAGGGCGCAGAGCTTCTCCTCGTGGGCGTTGCGGGGCTCCCCGCTGTCCGGGAGGGTCTCGTACTCGGAGGGGAGCGCGTTCCGGTCGAGTTTGCCGGCCGCGGTCAGCGGGAGTTCCGCCAGGGGGACCACCACTGCCGGCGCCATGTAGTCCGGGAGCTTCTCCCGTACGTACGCGGGCAGTTCGGCGGCGTCGAGGTCGGCGCCCCGGGTCCGGTCAGCACCTGTTCGATCTCGCTCAACTCGATGCGCTGGCCGCGGAGTTTGACCTGGAAGTCGGTCCGCCCGATGTACTCGACCTGGCCGTCCTTGGTCCACCGCGCCACGTCCCCGGTGCGGTACATGCGCCCGCCGGGCTCGCCGTGGGGACAGGCCACGAACCGGTCCGCCGTCAGTTCGGGGTGTCCCAGGTACCCTCGCGCCAGGCACGCACCGGCCAGGTACAGCTCGCCGTTGACGCCGGGCGGGACGGGTCGCAGCGCCGCGTCCAGGACGTAGACCTGGCAGTTCCAGATGGGTCTGCCGATGGGCAGCCGGTCCGCGCCCGGCACATACCGGGAACCGGTGACCTCGACCGTTGCCTCGGTGGGGCCGTAGAGGTTGTGGACCTCGCACCCGGGCAGCAGCTCGACGACACTGTTGGCCAGCGCGGGAGGAAACGCCTCACCGGCGACCTCGATCCACCGCAGGCTGTCGCACTGCCCCGCCGCCGGCTCGGCCACGAACGCCTCCAACAGCGAGGGCACAAAGAACGCGCCCGTGACCGCCTCCCGCCGGATCAACTCCGCGAGATACGCCGGATCCCGCCGCCCGTCCGGCCGCGCCACCACCACCGCCCCGCCCACCTGCAACAGAGCAAACAACTCCGGCACCGACGCGTCGAAACCGGCGGTGGTGCTCAACAGCATCCGGTCCTCGGCCGTCACCGCGACATGCGACAACCCCCACCGGATCCGGTTCATGATCGAACGGTGCG
>NZ_JODF01000036.1:0-69616 GCF_000717945.1 Streptomyces sp. NRRL S-920 | reverse complement strand
CGGGTGATGGCATATCCGTAGGTTTCCTCGCGGTCGATGATTTCGAGCACGCATCCTTCGAGCGTGCCCTTCAACATCTCCGTCAGGTCATCCATCGCGGGTGCTCCTCAAACCTGCCGGTACTACGTGCTAACGAGTACCACTATACGGTAGCACCGAGTACCGGGGGAAGTCAGCATCTCCGGTAGGCGTGAAGCCGGGGCGGGACGGCGAGGCCCGGGGATTCACGGCGGAGGCCGCATTGGTCGATCACCGCATTCCTGACTGCGGTGCGGCCGTAGGAGGCTGGTTCTCGAGGACGAACGCCTCGAAGTCGAACCCCGGTCGGGCTCGGTCACGCAGCTACCCGCAGGCCCAACTTGCGCCCCACGCGCCCCAGTTGCCGCGTGAGGCCGCCCGCCTCTGATAAGCCGGGTGGGCGGCGGGCGCCGGTGACGGGGACGGACAGCAGCGGCGGCGGCCCAGACGGGTCGCGTGCCTTGGTGCGATGCTCGCACTGTGGAGCCGCATGGAAACACCGGGGGCGGCGGGACAGGCTTGGAGACGACGACGCCGGCACCACCGAGAGGCGGATGCCGGCTTCGTGCGGACAGATCACGCGCCAACGTGGATCTGCCGGTGTCCCTGTCAGCGCCGGTTGCAGCCAGTAGCAGTTCAAGGACGTTCGCGGGCCGGGAGCACCGACCTCGTCGCGTTCTGTGATTCACCATCACTTATAGACAGGGGCTGCGGCAAGCAGAGCATGGACACAGATGGACCATTCACGTGCGGCACGCGGTCGGATCTCACGGCACCGTGGCCGCAGCTCTGGCCGCCCGGTCTTCAAGGGACACGGGGAGCCGAGGTGGAGAGATCCGCTCCTTTGGACATCCCAGAACCAATCAACGGGCATAGGGCACATAACGGTCATTCTGGTCGACGATCTCCCTGCGGAAGACGGCGTGGGCCTGGAATGATGACGGCATGCCCGTGCACGAGCGGCGACGCCAATCGCCCTCGTAGCAAAGGGATTTGCAGCCAGTAGCAGTTCACCATGCGCCCTGATCCGCCGCCTTGGCGCCGGGGCTCGCGAGAGGACTTTCGTATGTCGAGCAACAGCCCCCGTACGCCTCGATGCAGGGCTGACCAGACGGATACTCCGGCTCGGTTCGGTGCGCCGCAGGCTTTCACCGCCGTCTCGTTCCCCGCCCTGGGTGTCGCCCTGCACATGACCGGGATGCCGCTCGAGGACATCTTCCTCCTGCTCGGGGGGTGTGGTGCTCTGGGCGCCGCGGCGGTCGTCGCCGCGGGAGGCAGCCGTCGTCGTCTGGGCGGGCTGGCCGCCGCGGTGCTGCGTGCCACGGCCGGGAAGTAGGTACAGGCAGCATGGGGCGCAGAGAGAAGCCCGTTGATCACAGTCATCCCGCTCGCGGCCGGCTGGCCGTGCACCTGCGCGACTGGCGGAAGTCGGCCGGGGTGACGTACGAGACGCTGGCCCGCCTCACAGGGCTGTCGCCTGCCACACTGAAGCGGGCGGCCAGTGGTGGCGCGGTGCCCAGGCGCACCACGGTCGAGACCTACGTCGAGGGCTGCGGCGGTGGACAGGAGGCGGTGCGGGCCGCGGACGAGCTGTGGCGCCAGGCCCGCGTCGAGGAACGTGGCCGGCTGGCGCAGCTGCGGGCGCCGCGACCCGAACTCATCGGTGACGAAGGCGACATGAGCAGGGCGCTGGAAGTGGTGTGGGAGCAGGCCGGAGCGCCGAGTCTTCGCTCGATCAAGGACCGCTCGGGCAACGCGCTCGCGCTGCCGGTCAGCAGCCTCGCCCGGATCGTCAACCGCGACGCCATCCCGGCCGATGAGCAGCAGCTACAGGCCTTCCTGACCGGCTGCGGTATCCCACCCGAGCGGCACACACCGTGGCTGAGCGCCTTCACGAAGATCACACGCCGCTCCTTCGCAGTCGCAGCCGGCGAACTGCCTGATGAGTGGAGCCGGCTTCGCAGGCAGGCCACGCTGCGGCGGCTACAACGCACGACCTCCCGGCTGCTGCCTGCTCCGTCGACGGCACAGCCCGGGCACACCTCAGGAAACGACCAGCAGTGGTGGGATTTCCTGTCGCTGCTCGATCCGGCCACGAGGCAGCACATCGTGGCCAACGGGGTGCACAGCTACCTTGCATCGCAAGCGGCCCGGAACGGCAAGACCGCAGCGGAGCTGGGTGCCTGGCAGCCCGACTACCTGGTGCACCACAACGGCAAGCACATGACGATCGAGGTCAAGAGCACTTCCAACCCGCCGGGCCGACCTCCGACGGGTGGAGCAACAGGCATCTCACCACGCAGGCCGTCCAACGGCGGGGGCAGCCCCGCCGCGCGGGCGCAACCCCGCCCAGCAGAGCCCCCGCCTGCTCTTGCGGCAGCATCCTGACCACAGTGCCGATCGCAGACCATCACACCTCCCCGGGCCTCGGCGTCCTGACCGACGGCCGGGGGCGGCGTGACGCGGTGCGCCGAGCCGTCACCACGCGACGCCAACAGCAGACCGAGGCTCGCCATGGTCCGCCTCCGCGGCGCAACAGACAGCGCTCCGGGGCGCCTTGGGATCCTTCGTGTCCGATGACAAGCTGCCGTCCGCACAGACGGGGGCTCCAGCAGCATGGCAGATGGGCGGCGCGGCCATCGGACCGGTGGCGTTCGGTTGACGCGTGTGCACGGCTCGCCGCACAGGGGTGGTGGTGCGGTACGCGCCGCTGTGGCAGCGGGCGCGTGTCCAGCACGGACGGTGGCTCCGGACGCGGACGCCGACCAGGGCCTTGAGCAATTCGACCTAAAATCGGGCTGCGCAGGGCCCTTGGGGCTCGGGCCCGCCATATAGCTAGCTAGGATCCACCCCGTTGCGACGGCCGACACTGTGCCTCGACGCGTTGTCGCACCACCGAGGTACGTACCCGGCAGGAGCCGTGACCCTCCGCCTCGCGGTGCACCGCGCGGGCCGCCGGCAGGGCGGCCACCTTACGGTTGATGACCTTCGCGCCCCGGTCCGGGCTCGCACCCACCGCCCCGACCTCTCAGTCAGGCGTTTAATCAGATGTGCGTGCGGCGCGGAGTTGGTAGGTTCACCGTGTGCCGAAGCTGAATCAGATCATCGCAGTCGAAAAGGGCGTCAAGTCCAAGGCTCTCCAGGAGCTCACCCAGGCTCACCAGGACGTGCAGAAGCCCGCCCTGCTGGCCGGCATCTCCCGGACCTACCAGCCCAAGGACGAAGAGGGCGAGCAGCTGCCGCCCGAGTCCACGCGGGTGCAGATCAAGGCCGAGGACGCTCTGCGGGTGACCGCCGGGACGCTGACGCGGCTCTTCGACGTGACCGCGACGAAGGACTGGGCGAACCGGTCCGCGGCCGCGGACGTGGTGGTCGACGGTACGGTGCTGTTGCCCCAGGTACCCGTCCCGTACCTGTTGTTCCTGGAGAAGCAACTCACCGACCTGCACACCTTCGTGCGCAAGCTGCCGGTGCTCGACGCCTCCGAGTCGTGGAACCTGGACCCCTCGACGGACTCGTGGAAGACGGACCCGGTGCGGACCATCCGCACGAAGAAGGTTCCGCGCAACCACGTGAAGGCCGAGGCCACGGAGAAGCACCCGGCGCAGGTCGAGGTGTACTACGAGGACGTCCCGGTCGGTTACTGGACTACGGTGAAGTTCTCCGGCGCGCTGCCCGCCCGACGGGTCAACGAGCTTCTCGACCGCGTCGAGAAGCTCCAGCAGTCCGTCAAGTTCGCCCGCGAGGAGGCGAACAACACCGAGGTCACCGACCAGCGGGTCGGCGACGCGATATTCGGCTACCTCTTCCGGTAGCCCCACATACGCCCTCCGTCGCGAGCGGAGGGTGCGCGATGAGCGCAAGCTGAAACTGATGTTGAAGCTGATGAAGGGGTGTCAGTTGGGGGTTCGAATCCCTCTCCCCGCACCACGTGCGGGGGTGGCCCAAGCCTGGCAGAGGCGGCCCCATGAAACTCAGATTCTCGCTCCAGTCTCAGTATTCGCCGCCGAACACCGGATCGACCGAGCGTGGGCGAACATCGACGGATGGGGGTTCAAGTCCCTCCGGCGCCTCTCTCGTGGCGCTGTAGTTCAAAGGCAGAGCACGTCGATCTCAACATGACCCGCGGTTCTTAAACGCCGCCGGTGTGCGCAAATGGGTGGCAAGCTGGAGCCCGGGAGCTGGACATGCTCCCGGGCTCCGTCACGTTGCGGCCGCGGCTTGTGCTGTGACCAGGAGGTACACCGGCTTGAATGGTCAGGTCCCGGTGGGTAGGGGCCTGCCGCCCCAGCCGCCAGCGCAGGTAGGCATGCAGGGCCCTGGTCTGGATGGTAGGTCGGGGCGCCGTCCGGGCGGTCCATGCGGATCGTTCTCAGCGCGGCCCAGGTGTGATCGATGCATTTGCGGCGCCGGTTGATGCCCCCATCTGTTCGTCACCGACGGATAGCAGCCGTGGAAGTAGGTGATGCCGTGGATTCCCAAAGGCCCGAACTCGTCGAACGCGAACATGCGGTCCGGCCGCTCGGTGATCGCGTACTCGATCCGGCCCGCTTGGCGTCGAAGGCAGGGTCCGGGACTCCTTCCAGGAGTTCGTACACTGGAAGGAGAGTTCGCGGCGGGCGAGTAAACACCTCAGGGCCTCCCGTCCCATGAGGACGGGGTGGGCACAGGTTCGTCGTAGGTTAACGCTGTTGCAGCTCGCCGCCGGTGTCAATCAGCCGCTTGGGACGCAGCCGCAGCCGCTACCGCCCTGGACCGGGTGCAGACGAAAGAATGCGCCGACACGAAAACCAAACAGCTGTACGGCGGCCAGCTGGCGGGGTGTCGGCGTGGCCTACGCCGTCGTCCACGACCCCCGCATCCTGCTCCTTGACGAACCCACCGCCGGAATGAGCCCCACCCAGCGACGTGTCTTCCGCGGATCGGTTGGCCAGCAGTGCGTCCCGGGAAGAGCCATGCGCTCTCATGCCGGAGCACAGAGCGCGACCGCGAAGCCACGAGGTCCGACACGAGGACGCCCAGCGGCGCCGGCAGGCGGATGGGGCGGTTGTCGTCGTGCAGAAGCCGACGGGCAACAGCCCGGCGCGCGTCCTGGTCGTGCTGACCAGCGGGACCGGCCCAGCGGGTCGCTGGGGCCTTGACACTGGTCGGGGCGTATCGCTACCGCACGGCCCACCGGATGAAGACACCGCACCGCACCGGGTATGGGGGCTCGGAGTTGAGAAGCTGTGTCGGGTCCCGCCATGACAATTTGCGTCAACTCCCGTGCAGGGCAGCGTTGTTCCTCCCAAGCATGCCGTCGATTCGCGAGTGAGCCTGCGATGATTCGGTAATCCGCAGCAGGGTTTGGGGGGTCAGTGACCGGGTTTGAGATCGCTTTCGTGATTCTGGCGAGCGGGTATGTGACCGGGGGCGCGTATGACCGTATGAAGAAGGCGGTGGCGGAGCGGCGGAAGGCGAGGGAGAGGGCCCTGGCCGGACCGGACCCGGTCTGTGGATGCGGGCATCACCTGGCCTACCACGACGCGAAGGACGGGCTGTGCTACGCGTCGGTCAAGGACACTAAGGGAAACCGTGCTGCTGAAGGTGTCGATGACAAGCCGGTTCGCCGGTGCCAGTGCCGCCGGTATGCCGGTCCTGAACCGCTGGCCACGCTGTATGCACCCGAGCTGACAGGGTCCGCAGGGGACTGATTCCGCGGCGGTATGAAGGATGGGCGGGTGTCGTTGCCCTGCGTACGGTGCCGGTAAGGCGCGAGTACCTCGGCTGCGGCTGGCGGTCTCCGTGGACATCTATGCGGGCCCGCGGTTGTGCCGTGGGTGCGGTGAGCCGTTGATGCCGTCGGCGAAGGCACGAACGACCGGCTCAACACCCACACTTGGAAGGTAGGACAAGCTCAGCCCCGGCGCTCGGCGCCCGGCCGCACCGTCACCTCCACCTCCGTTCCGGCGAACGCCCACACGCGCACCTGTCGCGCCTGCCCGGGCGGCACACTTCGGGCGCTGGGGTGTGCCGTGCGGCCCGACACCTCGACCCGCCAGCCGGTGGTGCTCGGCGGCAGGGACAGCTCGGTGGTGCCGGGACGGCGAGTCGACCTGTAGGCGAGGCGGTACGTCGCGCGGCCCGGGTCGTAGGTGTCGGCGCGTACGGTGCCCGCTACCGCCGGGGCGTACGGCGTGGCGGTGCGCTCCTTGTTCGTACGGAGGCGGCCGTCGCGGTCGAGGGCGCAGTAGCCGCCGCCGTAGCACCAGACGTAGGCCGCCCAGCCCGAGGAGTAGCGAGTGAAAGAGGCGAGGGCGTCGTCGTGGAAGCGGCGCATGTTCGGCAGGCCGCTGTTCAGCGGGCCCCACTCCCCCACCACGACAGGCACCGAGTGCTCACGCGGGTACGCGGTGACGGCGTTCTCGTACGCCGTGATCCAGCCGGCGGCCGGATCGTAGTCGGCGCCCGCCTCCATGGCGGTGTTGTAGAAGTGCGGGGCGTAGACGACGCGTTCGTCGGAGACGCGGCCCAGGCCGGTGGGTACGCCTTCGCCGACGATCGGGGTCGGCTCGATGAACAGGTGGTTCGAGCGGTCCCGGGTGCGGATGGCGGCGGCGAGGCGGCGGTACATCGGGGTGAGCTGCGTCGCCTCGATGCGGCGTGCGGCAGCCGCCAGGTCCTCGCCCGCGCGCAGCTCCCCCATCGGCTCGTTGATCAGGTCGTAGCCGAACACCGCGGGGTGCCCGCCGAAGCGGTCGGCCAGCAGGCGCCACATGCGTGCCTGTGCGCGCCGCAGGTCCGCGTCCTCGTAGAGATGGGTGAAGGCGCGTTGGACGGCGGGTTCGAAGTACTCGGCGAACCAGTCGTCGGGGTGCGGGGTGAACGGCAGTCCGTCGGTCCGTGTCGCCCACACCGGGATCCCGCGGTGGCCGAACGCGGGCCCGAACACGTCCTGGTGGGCGTCGATGACGACGTGGACACCGTGCTCGTGCGCCCAGTCGAGGATGCGCCGGATCTTGCGCAGGTACGACTCGCTGTAGCGCCCGCGCCGCGGCTCCAGATCGTCCCAGAAGACCAGCAGGCGGGCGAAGTTGAAGCCGTGGGCCCGCAAGTCGGCGAAGTGCCGCTCGGTGATCGCGCTGAGGGCGTCCGGGCCGTGGTGGACCTTGTCCTCGACGTTCCAGCCGCGCAGGGTGAGGGTGCGTCCGCGGGCGTCGGTGAGGCGGGGTATACCACCGGCGGCGGTGGGGGCGGTCGCGGACCCGCTGCCGGAAGTGGCCCCCGTAACGGCGCCGGAATCGGTGCCGGTGCGCCCACTCTTCACTCCCCCCGAAGCGGCGGGAGCCAGGCCCGCACCGAGCAGGGCGGTCGCAATCAGGACGATCAGGGTGGTCAGGGCCATCGGGCCGACGTGCTGCCGCCTCAAGCGCTTGCCCATGATGGACCTTCTCCGGTGCTCGGGGACGCGCGGTACGTACGTGTGTCCGATCGGCATGCACCGTACGTATCAGGAACCGCTTGCACAGACCAGCGAGCCGACGAAGCGGGCGGCCGGGAATCTCACGCAGCCTCGCTTCAAGGTGCCACCGCGCTCACCCCGTGCGGTGAGGTTCCCATGGGGCAGCACCGATACGTTCAGAGGAGTTCGAGGAGCTTGTCGGTGACGTCGGCCGTGGAGGCGGTGCCGCCGAGATCCCGGGTGCGTACGTCGGTCTTGGCCAGGACCGCGGCCATCGCATCGGTGATGTCCTTGGCCGCTCGCGGGTGGCCGAGGTGGTCGAGCATCATGGCGGCCGACCAGATCGCGCCCAGCGGGTTCGCGATGCCCTGGCCCGCGATGTCGGGGGCAGAGCCGTGAACCGGCTCGAACATCGAGGGGAACTCCCGCTCGGGGTTGAGGTTGGCCGCCGGGGCGAGACCGATGGACCCGGCCACCGCGGCGGCGAGATCGCTGAGGATGTCACCGAAGAGGTTGGAGGCGACCACGACATCGAAGCGGGCCGGTGCGAGGACGAACTTGGCCGCGAGCGCGTCGATATGCTCCTGGCCCCAGCCGACCCGCGGGAACGAGGCGGCCCGCTCGGCGACGAGTTCGTCCCAGAACGGCATGGTGTGCACGATCCCGTTCGACTTGGTGGCCGAGGTCAGCCGCCCCTTGCGCTGTTCCGCCAACTTGAAGGCGTAGTCCAGCAGGCGGGTCACGCCGACCCGGGTGAACACGGCCTCCTGTACGGCCATCTCGTCCGGGAACCCCCGGTTGAGCCGCCCGCCGACCTCGCTGTACTCGCCTTCCACGTTCTCCCGGACGACGACGAAGTCGACCTCACCGGCCCGCGCCCCGCGCACCGGGCTGTCGATGCCCTCGAAGACTCGGATGGGCCGCAGGTTGACGTACTGGCGGAAGCCGCGGCGGATCGGGATCAGCAGTCCCCACAGCGAGACGTGATCGGGCACCCCGGGACAGCCCACCGCGCCCAGCAGGATGGCGTCCTTGTCGCGGAGCTGGGCGAGGCCGTCGGCGGGCATCATGGCGCCCTCGCGCAGATACCGCTCGCACGACCAGTCGTCGTAGGACGTATAGGAAAGGGTGAAGCCGTGCCGACGGCCGAGGACGTCGAGTACCTGCTGCGCGGGCGGCAGCACTTCGGCGCCGATGCCGTCACCGGGTATGAGGGCGATGCGGTGGTTCGTCATGCCTACGATTCCAGCAACGCCCCCAGCCAGACGTCCAAGACCGAAACCGGATCTCCCTTATAACGGCCACCTATCAGTCGGTGCCGGTCGGGACGGCCATCTCCCGGAACGCGGCGGCCGCCGGGGACAGGACACCCCGGCGGCTGATCAGCGCGACACTCAGCGTGGTCGCGGGTTCGATGTCCAGCACGTCGGCTCCCGCCCGCCGGGCGATGTCCCGCCAGGAATCCGTGACGACCGCGAGCCCGACCCCGGCCAGCACCAGAGGCAGCAACGCGACCCGGTGCTCCGTCTCCGCCGCCACGCCGAAGTCGATGCCCTGGTCACGCAGGGAGTCGACGTACGCCCGCATCCCCGTCCCGGGCTGTCCCACGATCAGCCGCTGACCCGCCAGCTCCTCGCACGCCACCGCTTCCCGGCCGGCGAAGGGCCCGCCCGGCGGTACCACCAGCACGAACCGCTGCTCCCCCAGCACATGCGCGCAGACCTCCGTGTCCGGAACACTCCCGGCCGACGCCAGCAGACCTAGCTCCGCAGCCCCTGTGCGCACCGCGCCGATGACGTCCCTAGCCGTGAAGGCGGCCTTGACCGACACCGTGACGCCCGGATGGCGCTGGGCGAAGGAACGGATCAACGAAGTCAGAGGCTGGACCGCTTGGGACGGCATCGACGCCACATCAAGGCGTCCCGCCCGCAGCTCGCGCACGCACGCCACACTCGCCCGGGCACCTTCCAGGCTCCGCACCGCCGCACGGGCCGGCTCGATCAACGCCCGGCCCGCCTCCGTCAGCACCGCACGGCGCCCGATCCGATGGAACAACTCCGTACCCAGATCACGCTCCAGCGCACGGACGGCCTGCGACAACGAGGGCTGCGACACATACAGCGCCGAAGCCGCGCGATTGAAACCTCCGCGGTCGACGACGGCCAAGAAGTACTCCAACTGCCGGATATCCATGACTGCGATCTTCACTGGCCAAAGAAGTGCCCTCCACTGCGGGGCCGGGCCTGCCGGACCAGCATGCCGCTCAGACCGGCGGGCTCACGGTTGCAGCCGGGAGTAGTGGTCACGCTCAGCCGACGGGCTCGTACTCCACCGTCTCCTGTCCGCACCCTGCGGCCAGCTCCCGCAGAGCCTGTCGCTCGGCCTTGTCCACGGACAGGCCCCACCGGAGCTTGGTCGCCACCCAATGGTTGGTGTAGGTGCAGCGGGCGTCCGCCAGCGGCGGCTGCCACTCGGCCGGGTCCTGGTCGGACTTCGCACGGTTGCTGCGCGCGGTGACGGCCACCAGCGACCGTTCGTCGCCGAGGTCGTTGGCGTAGGCCGTGCGCCGCACCGCGTTCCAGGCGCTGGCTCCGGAGTCCCAGGCCTCGGCGAGCGGCACCGTGAAGTCGATGGCCAGGCCGCGGGGTTGGGTGATCGTCCGGCCGTCGTAGTAGGAGAACCACCTCCCCGCGGTGACCTTGCAGCCCTCTCCGATGGTCGGGGCGGTGCGGGACTCCGTGACGAGGACCTCCTCACGGGTGTCACACCCGTCCCGGTCGTCGTCGGTCCAGTACGGGAAACGGGAACGCTCGTACCCCTCCCGCGACTCCGCGGCCGTCGGCAGCGCGGCGACCGCCTGCTTCAGCGTCATCGGAAGCGCGACCGGGTCGGCATCGGCGGCCGAAGGGGATGCCGAGGTGAGGGGCAGGGCGAGGAGGGCTGCGGCCAGGGCCGCGCGCATGCTGGGTGTGATCACAACCTGGTGATACCGGGGCCCGCCGGCCGCCGGGGATGGTTCGGGTGGAGTGTCACCCGGGCGAGCACAAAGGTCATATCGGCAGACCTTACGAGACTGGTCTCACCTCCCCCGGCAGCCCACGGAGCGTCGGTCGAGCGTCAGTTCGTCCGACTCGTCGGCGCGACCACTACCAGGGGAATCTCCCGGGTAGTGGTAGTGCGGTAGGCCGCGTACGAGGGCATGGAGGCCACCACCGCCGGCCACAGGCGGGCCGACTCGGCCGCCGTGGCCGGCCGGGCGGTCGCGGGGAAGGTGTCCGCGCCGACCTGGAGGGTGACCTCAGGAGTGGCCAGCAGGTTCAGGTACCAGGCCGGGTGGTGGTCCGCGCCCGCGTTGGACGCCGTCAGGACGTAGGTGTCCTCGTCCCGGATGTACGCCAGCGCCGTACGGCGCAGCAGGCCGGACTTGCGGCCCCGGGTGGTCAGGAGGAGATCGTTCACTCCGGGGCGGGGGCGTCCGCCGGTCTCCTCGAAGCGGCGGATGTGATCGGCGACCCACGGGGTCGGGTTGTCGTGGACTATGCCGGTCATGCGACGGCCACCCCGGCGTGGAGCCGGTGCAGGGTCGGCGCCTCTACCGCCTCGTCCACCAGGGCCCGGGCGAAGTCGTGGGGCGTGATCAGGCTGTCGGCGGCGGCCGGGGCGAAGACGTACCCGCCCGTGGGCTCGCCCTCGTGGTCGAAGTCTCCCGCCGGGCTCAGCACCACCCAGTCCAGCGCTTGCGGCACGGTCTCCCGCAGCGCCTGGGTGCCCGCGGCGTGGCCGAGGTAGAACTCCCGCCATTCCTGCGGGTATTCGGGGGTGTCCATCAGCAAGTCACCTGTCTTGGTGGGCAGTACGGACGCCAGCCCGACCGACACCAGCCGCTTCACTCCCGCCGCCGGGAGCCCCTGTGTGAGGGCGCGGGCAACGGCCGGGAAGAACTCGCCGGGTCGCGCCCCGGGGTCGTAGACAGCGACGATCGCCGCGTCGTGCCCGGCCGCGAGCCCTGCCACGGCTGCCGGGTCCGTCACTGATCCGTCGGCCCGCCCTACTGCGGTGACCTCATGGCCCCGCCGCCGGGCCTCCGCCACGGCGGCCCGGCCGACTCGGCCCCCCGCCCCGAAAACGATGATTCTGCTGCGCTTGGATTCCATGAGGGGGAGCGTAGGCCGGGGGCTGGTATCCGATCGGATACCGCCTTACCTTGTAGATCATGACGACGCCGCAGGCCGAACGGGCCTCTTTGGATCCTGAGATGTTCGACCCGGTCTGCCCGTCGACGCTGGTGCCGTTCCGCGTGGGCGACAAGTGGGCGACGCTGATCCTGCGCTGCCTACAGGACGGTCCGCGCCGCTTCTCCGAGCTGAAGGTCCCGCTGCGCGGTATCACGGCCAAGTCCCTGACCCTGTCTCTGCGCAGGCTGGAGCGGGACGGCTTCGTCGTGCGGGAGGAGTACGAGGGCACCGAACGCCGCGTCGAGTACGCACTCACCCCGCTGGGGCGGGGCCTGCTGGGCCCGTTGGACGCGGCCTGTGAGTGGACACGGAATCACTGGGACGAGCTGCTCGACGCGCAGGAGGCCGGGCTGCGTAGCGGCGGCTGATTCTCAGCCAGGTCGCACGGCATCCCAGGAACGTTGTTCGTCGAGGCCGGCGCCTGCATGTGCGAGGTCGGTCCGATGGATCTTCATGGCGCAGTGGTCACCTATGCTGAGACGGCCTCTGTCGGCCTTCTCAGTTCCTCAAGGAAAGACCAGTTGACACCGCATTCCCTCGCGTTCTACATGGACGTGATCGCGTCCGGAACGGTCCTTGGTGCCAAGCCGGCGGACAGTCCTGACCAGGTCACCGCGATCCTGGGCTCCAGCTTTGCCGAGAACTCTTTCGACGACCAGAGCATGTGGCGCGACTACGGAATGGTCGAGTTCTTCTGGGGCCGGCAATCACGGGACCATCCATGGGTGGGCCACCACTTCACCCTGCAAGTGCATCGGCTTTCTTGGGGCGGCAGCACGGTCAACAGGGCGATGCGTGCGCGGTACGGCCGCTTCGACCGTCACCTTCAATTCGGCAAACTGGAGCGGCTGCTGGCCAAGCGCGGCGTGCACATGGAGGCCGTCCCGGATCCCAACGCTCCGGACCACACCCTGCACTGGCAACCTGCCTCCCAGGTGTCCGTCATGGTGTGCCGGTCTCCTGAGAGGGGGGAACGTCGGCGCGGCGGTGCACGTATCGGTGATGTGCATGCCGTCTCATCATCGATGAGTGCCGAGCAGGTGGCCTGGTTCAGGGCGCACTACGGCTGACAGTTTGCCGTCTGCGGTGCGCCCCCCGCCCCCCTACCTCGGCGTCGCCGTTTCGCCAGTCCGGCCAGCGTGACCCGTGTGGGAGCCCGGCGGCGGGGAAGACCCTGTGGTCCGCCGAGAAGGTGAAGCCGGACCGTGCCTCGACCGCGTCGAGTTCCCGCTCGCTGAGGCCCGGCCCGCTCGAACGGTCCTTTCCCGATACGCGGCGTCGGCTCAGGTCGTTGACTCCCTACTCAATGCGGTCTAGGAAGCCGAGTACCCGACGGTTGACCTGTACCGCTGCCTGTTCGTCGTACGTCGGAAGGCTGCTGTCGGTGAACAGGTGCCTGTCGCCGGGGTAGAGGAACAACTCCGCATCTGTTGTCGTCTCGACGATCGCGCGAGCCGCGTCCGCATCGCCCTCCCCCGCGAAGAACGGATCTGCTTCCATGCCGTGGATCTGAACTGGGACGCCTTGGGGCCAGGCCGCGCCGAACTCCGAGACCGGGACACATGCCTCGAGCAACAGTGCACCCTTTGCTCCGGGGCGAGTCTGGGCCAGCTTCTGCGCGGGCAGGACGCCGAGCGAGAAGCCCACATAGACGAGCGCCGCAGGCAGCCCCTCGGCGGCGACTGCTCCGCGCGCGGTGATCGTGTCGAACCCGACGCTCTCCGCGTAGGCGGCACCCTCCTCAAGGCTGCCGAACACATGCCCTTCGTACAGATCTGGAGCGTGGACGGTGTGTCCGGCCCGTCTCAAATGCTCGGCGAAACCGCGAACGCCGGCGGTCAACCCGTGTCCATGGTGGAAGACCAGCACCTCAGCCATGTTGCTCCCCTCGTCCTGCGGGGCCGGGTGGCGCCGCGACACGAGTATGGACCGCAGCACTGACCGAAGCGCAGGTGCGCACGCAGCACCCCAGGCGCCCGTCCCGCTACGGGCCCGGCGGCTTGGACGGCCAGGGCGGGGGTGGGGCGCCCGGGGCGTGGGCGCGGCGGTAGGCGCGGGGGGTCGTGCCGGTGAGGGCGCGCAAGTGGTGGCGCAGGGCGGTGGGTGAGGTGAATCCCGTCGCGTGCGCGACGGCCTCGACGGGGGTGTCCGTCTCCCGCAGCAGCCGCATCGCCTCGTGCAGGCGCGCACGCAGCACGTACTGGAGCGGGCTGAGCCCGGTGTGGGCGCGGAAGCGGCGCGTCGCTCCGCTGGTGCTCGTGCGCGCGTGGGCGGCGATCTCGGGAAGCGTGAGCGGGAGGTGGAGGTGGGTGTCGATCCACCTCAGGGTGGGTTCGAGTCCCGTGCTCTCGGCGACCTCCCGGTCGATGGCCTCCTGGACGCTGTCCGCGTCCGCGTGCAGCGGCGTGATCAGTTCCCGTGAGGTTTGTCCGGCGACCTGGCGGCCGTAGTCGCGGGCCAGCAGCCGCAGACAGACGTCCATCCCCCCGAAGACGCCGGCCGCCGTGCAGAACGGCCCGTCCTCAAGGACCGTACCGGCGGGATCGACATCGATACGGGGGTAGAGCGCGGCCAGTTCCTCCACGTGCCGCCAGCCGGTAGTGGCCCGGCGTCCGTCCAGGAGTCCGGTGGCCGCGAGCGTGAACGTGCCGGTGCCCACGGCGGCGACGCGGCCCTGCCGGGCCACCACGGCACGCAGCGCGGCCAGAACGCCCTCCGGGGGCCGCGCGGCGCGGGGACCGTCGTGCCCTGGAATCAGTACGACGTCGGCGTCCTCCGTGCCTTCGAGACCGTACGGGGGACGCAGGGCCAGCGCCGGACCCGGGCCCCCGGTCGCCCGGAACCCGGGCGCCGCACAGAGCCTGACCTCGTAGGACACGCCGGGGTGCTCGCGGCAGGCGGTCGCGAAGACCAGGCCGGGCGTGGTGAGGTGATGGCCCGGGGCCCCGTCGAGGGCGAGGACGGCGATCACTGGCATACCGGGAATCCAACCATCCGCGCGAGTCGGTCGGCGTCAGCCGTCCTTGTGGCTCGTCTTATGGATCGTCTTGTGGATCCAGCTCTTGAACGCGGGCACGTTGGAGTAGAGCCCCGGCCCCGTCCCGCAGCCTTCGCGGAGGCTGCCAGGACCGGACGTGGCGCCGATCAGCTCCCAGCGGCCGTTCTTCGCGCGCTGGAGCTGCGGGCCGCCGGAATCGCCGTTGCACGCCATGGCCTTCGGCTTCTCGCTGACGGTGCACAGCCGCGTCCGGCCCGCCCAGCCGGGGGCGCACTCGCTGGCCGCGCCCCTGCGCGTGTCCAGTTGCTGGAGGCGGTCGGGGAACTTCGCGTCCTCCAGCGAGGGCGCCTCGACGACCGTGCCGTAGCCGAGGATGCGGGTGGGCGTGCCGAGAGGACCCGCCTTGTCGGCGATGCGGACGGGCTTCTGGGAGACGGGACGGTCCAGGCGTATCAGCGCGAGGTCGTTCTTGTTGTACGTCGTCCCCGTCATGTCCTGCACATAACCGGGCGCGGTGACGATCTTGTCAATACCGCGGACGGATCCCCCAGTCGTACGGTGGTCACTCCCGACACGGATCGTGCCGGTCAGCGTGGCCAGTTCGGGGTTGACGCAGTGCGCGGCCGTCAGGACCCACCGGGGGTCGATCAGTGTCGCCCCGCACTGGGCGCCGTACTCCCTGACCGGCACCGTCGCCATGAACGAGTAGTGCTGCGTGGCGTCCTCGCCGTTGACGATGGCGCTCGCGCTGCCGCTCATCACCGTGACGCCAAGGAGCGCGGTCGCGCCGAGCGCCGCAGCGCTCCGGGCGAGCAGGCGGCGCGAGGCGTGCCGGGAGGGGCCGGCCTGGCCGGAAGGAGAGGTCCCGGGGGTGGGAGCGGTGTCCGTGGCGTGCATGAACAGGCCTTTCGTAATAAGGGTGACGGAGGTGTGCGTGGGCGAGGCTGCTGTCCGCCTTCGTCCCGCCGCTCTGCGATCATCCTTCGCCTGCGGCGCCCGGAAACAGCGGCTGCGATGTCACCCTGGGCTAAATTCTGGACATGTCAGTGATCGCCGTCCTCGCCCTCGACGGGGTTCCGGGGCATCAGCTCACCGCCCCTGGACTGGCCTTCGCCACGGCGGCCAGGCACCACCACCCGGTCGCGTACGAGGTGCGGGTGTGCGCGGGGCCGGGGTTTTCCAGCACGGGCGGCCCCGCGGCCTTCGGCATCGAGGCGCCGTGGGGCATGGAGGGGCTCGACGACGCCGATACGGTGCTGCTGCCGGGGCACGCGGGCTTCCGGGCCGCGCCGCCGCCCGGCGTCGTGGACGCCCTGCGGGCCGCGGCGGCGCGCGGAGCCCGCATCGGCGCCGTCGGCACCGGTACGTTCACGCTCGCGGCCACCGGTCTCCTCGACGGGCGCCGGGCAGCCACCAGCCGGCGGCACACGCGCGAACTGGCGCGACTGCACCCGCGTATCGACGTGGACCCCGAGGGGGCCGCGGTCTCCGACGGTCCCTTCCACAGCGCGGCCGGGGTACTCGGAGGCATCGACCTGTGTCTGCACCTGATCACCCTGGACCACGGAGAGCCGGTCGCCATCGAGACGGAACGGCAGCTCTTCCTGCACCTGCACGCGGAGGTGGAAGACGCCGAGGTGGCGGCGGCCGGGGCAGGTTCGGGGTCCGGCCAAGGTGCCCTCGCCAGGCCCGCTGGGCGAGCCATCCAGAGTGGCTCCGAAAAACCCGCGCCGCGAGCCGGTCAGGGTGGCGCTGCCGAGGTCGCGTACAACGCCATTACCCCGCCCGGCAGCAGTCTCGAACCGGTGACGCGGTGGATGGAGGCCAACCTCCACCACGCGCTCACCCTCGACGACATCGCGGGCCGGGCACAGCTCGGCGTCCGCAGCTTGACCCGCCGTTTCCGCGCCGAGACGGGACTCACCCCGCTCCAGTACCTGCTCCGCATGCGGATCCAGCACGCCCAGCGGCTCCTGGAGCGCACCGACGACCCGGTGGAACGCATCGCGGCCCGCAGCGGTCTCGGCACCCCCGCCAACCTGCGCCACCACTTCCAGCGCTCCACCGGCACCAGCCCCACCATCTATCGCACGGCGTTCCGTGCGCTGGTCTCCGGCATCACCTGGCCCGACCGTCCCGATCAGCCGTAATCACACCGGCAGGAAAAAGGGCGGAGTGAGTGCTCACTCATTGACGGAGTGAGCACTCACTCCGTACTCTCGCGGTATGACAGAACCCAAGGAGAACCAGACCGGCCGCCGCCGCGCCCCCGGCATGTCACCGCAGGAGCGGCGCGCAATGATCATCCAGACCGCGATCCCCCTGATCGCCGAATACGGCGCGGCGGTGACGACCGCGAAGATCGCCCGCGCCGCCGGCATCGGCGAGGGCACGATCTTCCGGGTCTTCGCCGACAAGGACGAACTGCTCCAGGCCTGCATCGCCGAGGCGCTCTCCCCCGAGCACGCGGTCCGCGAACTCGACGCGATCGACGTATCCCAGCCGCTGCCCGACCGGCTCGCGGAGGCGGCCGAGGCGCTGCAAGCGCACATGGCCAGAATGGGTACGATCATCGGCTCGCTGGGGCATCACGGCGGCAAGCACCCGGGCACGGTGCGTGGGGCGGGCCGTGACGAGTCGACGACCCGCATCCGCGCCGCCCTCGCGGAGCTGCTGGAGCCCGACGAGGCCCACCTGCGCCGACCGCCGGAGCAGATCGCGGCTCTCTTCTTCGGGCTGCTCTTCACCCAGCCCCGCACGGAGGACGAGCCCGACCTGACCCCGCGGGAGCTGGTGGAGGTCTTCCTGCACGGGGCGCTCTCGGGCGACGCCAAGTGAGCGCGTGGAGAGGGCGCCTGGGGGTTACGGCCCTGGCCGTCCTGGCCCCCGTCCTGGTGTGGCTGATCGCGGATCCCCTGCTGGGACACCGGCTGCGGATCACCGACGGCGAGCAGAGGCTCGACATCGGCGCCGTGCCCGTGGCGGTCCTCGCGCTGCTCGCCGCGGTCTGCGGCTGGGGACTGCTGGCCGCCCTGGAACGGTTCGGGGCGCGACACGCCCGCACCATCTGGCGGGGGACGGCCGGTGCCGTACTGGCCGTTTCCTTCCTGCCGTTCATCGGCGACGGCATGGACGGCGCTACGCGGATCACCCTCGCCCTCATGCACCTCGCAGTGGCGGCCGTGCTGATCCCGGGGCTGGGCGGCAGACCCTCCGAGGCGAGAGCCACAGCTGCTCAGGGGTGACCGCCGGCATCAACTACACGGGGAGCCGACTATCGTGGTCCCGCGGGCGTCGGCGGCCGCGCTGTCGCGGCCGCCGACGCCCGTGGTGCCGGTCGCTCACGCCGGGTTGAGCGTGATCCTTGTTTCGGCGTTCTCCGCGATCGCCTCCTTGCTGTAGAGCAGCGGGAAGTACTCACCCACGTTCCACTTCGCCGCGAGGTCGGCGTAGTGCGGGCTGCGCTCGTCCCCGGACTGGCCCGGCGCGTTGATGACGCGCGAGTCGTCCCAGGAGCCGACGTCGAGGGCCATCTTGAAGGTCGGCCCCGCGATCTGGATCCTCGGGAAGCGGTTCGGGAGGTACATCGACATGCGGACCGTGTGGTAGGTGCCGTCCGCCTGGGCGCCACCGACGTACGGGCCGCCGAGCGGGCGCATGAACACATGGATCTGCGCCGAACCCCAGCGCCACTTGGCCGGATCGGCACCGAGGTACCCGCTCACCTCGTCGTACGCCTTCGGCAGGGTGTCGAGGATCAGCTTGTCCCGGGCCTGGGCGCCCTCCTTGCCGAACCACTCCTCGGGCTCGGCGAAGGAGTCGGTCACGACGCGGAAGTCCTGCATGAGCTTGCCCTGGGTCAGGTACTGCGCGGCCTCCTTCGGCAGCAGCGTCTGCGCCCACGCCGGGTAGAGCACATTGGTGATCCAGGTCTCGAAGAGGACCGCTCCCGCGGAGTCCTTGCTCGCGACGCCGTCGTAGCCGCGCAGCAGGTCCAGAGCCTTCTTCGTCGTCGGGTCGGAGGACTCGAGGTCCTTCAGATACGGCAGGATCTCGGAGACCGCGAGCGACTTCACGTCGTTCTGGAGGTCCATGGTGTCCTTGACGGAAGTACCCGACTGCTTCGACAGCACCTCGTCGATCCGGTCCTTGCGGTAACGCTCCGACCACTCGTATCCGAGCGCTTCCTCGTCTCCGGGGAAGTTGTACTCATTGGCGGAGGTCACGAGACCCGACTTCGGGTTGCGCGTGACGGGGAAGTCGGCGCTGTTCCTGAAGCCGGCCCACTCATAGCGTCCGTCGCCGGGCACCGGAAGCAGCCCGTCGTAGCCCTTGCCCACGCGCTTGGGCGAGAGCGCGCCGGGCACCCACCCGATGTCGCCCTTCTTGTCCGCGTACACGAGGTTGGATCCCGGGGCCTTCCAGTGCCGCACGGCCTTGGAGAAGGTGTCGAGGTCCCCGGCCTTCTGGAACCTGAGGCTGCCGAGATAGGCCGAGGTGCCCGGCTGCGTCCAGACCGTGCGCACCGCGTACGCCTTGTTCTTGGCCTCGTCCACCTTGACGACCGGGCCGTGCCTGGTGAAGGAGAGCGACGACTTCCGCGCGCTCTCCCCGGCCACCGGGATGTCTTCCTCGGCGGTATTCATCGGTACCCAGCGGCCGCCGTAGCGGTACTTGGTGGGGTCCCCCGGCTTGAGGTCGTACACGTAGAGGTCCGACTGGTCGGCGGCCAGGTTGGTCAGGCCGAACGAGATCTTGCCGTTGTGCCCCATGCTGACCCCGGGGTTCCACGGCTCACCCGCGCCGATGATGTTCAGGCCGGGGGCGGAGAGGTGGGTGATGTAGCGGTTCGAGGGTGCCGAGGTGTTCGCCCGGTGCGGGTCGCCCGCGAGGATGGGCCTGCCGGTGGAGGTGCGGCGCGGCGACACCGCCCAGGCGTTGCTGCCGCCCATCCCCTCGCGCAGCGCCGGGGCCTCCTCGGGCTTCTTCACCATCTTGCCGTTGTTGAAGGTCACCGGGGTCGTGGCCAGCTGGTAGGTGGCCAGGACGTCGTCCGGGAGCGAGCACAGGTCGAGGCCGTCGGGCACCTTGGGCTTGTGCTTCGGCTCGAGCCTCGCCAGGTACTTGCTCGCGTCCGGCCCGCCGAGACACATGAGCTTGGCCCGGGTGACCTCGTTGGTGAGGTTGCTGACGAGGCCGTGGGTGCGGATCCGCACCAGGTCCTCCGGCTTCCAGCGCGCGGGCTTGTAGCCGAGCTTGCGGAACTCCTCCGGCACGGCGTCCGGGTTCTTCTCCAGCCAGTCGACGTAGGCGTTGACGCCGGACGCGAAGCGGGTCGCGATCTCCTTGGCCTCCGGGCCGTAGCTCGCCCACTCCTTGTCCATGTCTCCGCGGTAGAGGAACAGTCGCGCGGCCCGGTCCTGCTCCACATAGTTCTTGCCGAGCACCTCGCTCAGCTCACCGAGCCCGCTCCGACGCCAGGTGTCCATCTGGAAGAGCCGGTCCCGCGCGGCGTTGAACCCCTGTGCCTGGAAGAGGTCGCCGGTGGTGGACGCGGATATGTGGGGCACCCCCCACTTGTCGACGGTCATGGAGACCGGCTCCGCAAGGCCCGGCACCGCGTAGGAGGTCTCCGCGATCGCCCCGGAGTCGGCCGGGTCCGGGCTCTCCGCGGTCGCCGACAGCGGCACCACCAGGGGCACCGTGAGGGCGGCCGCAGCCAGCAGTATCTTTATGGGCGGTCTCATCTCGACCTTCACCTCGGGGACTTGGAGCGGATAGAGAACACCTCCGGAGGCCGGCATGGGCCAACTGCCCGGAAGTCTCCTCACTTTAGGAGTGATCGTTTGCTCCGCCCCACCCCACACAACCCCACACTGGCAGCACGGGCGCTTGGCGACTGTCAGTCACTCATGAACACCGACCGGAACTGCGGACCAGCTTGCTGCACAAGCCAGGTGACGGCTCATCACATAGTTGTGGACGCGCGCGAGTGGTGCTTCACGAGAGCGCTGTCCAGCAGGCCGACCACGACGGCCGCGGACACCTGGGGGCCGAGCCGCGAAACGGCGGGCCAGCCCTCCGGTTGCGCTCGGGCCATCTGCTTGACTCCGCCGCCGGACGGCCACCTCACGGGCGGTGGCCCTGATGGACATCACCCGCAGAGGTCTGTTCTCCGCTCTCCGCGCTGTCGGCGGCCGGGCAGCGCGCAGCTCGCCGTGGTCACTGCCTGCCCCGATCTGCCAGACCAAGTCGGGCGGGCACCCCGCTCCTCACAAGCCATCGAAAACCCGTCAGCGACGACCGCGGACGCATCGCCGTCAGCTCCTGCATCTGGACCCGCCCCACCGAAGGCGAGCCCGACTTCGCCCCCTGCCCACCACACATCGCCCCCGACCCAGCACTACGCGCCGTCTGGACGACCCGGGAACGCACCTGGCCAAGGTGGTCGACAGACGCTGAGCCTGAGCGTGATGGGCAAGGCCAGGGCCGCGCGGTCCGGAACGCCAGATACCGACTGAAGGCTTCGTGGCTGTCGGGGGTGAAGCGCCAGCCCTGGGGTCTGCATGCCCTAGTGATGGGTCGCCGGACACGGCGCGTGCGCCCCGTGCATGGGGAAATGTTCCCGATGCGCACGACGACATGGCATGGCGTCGGGTCCCCGCGTCGGCGGGGATGGCCCTCATGACTAGGACGTCTGCCCCGCCCGCCGCGCGCTTGACGTTCCATGACCATTGGCCCCCAGCGTCTGTGACGTCTGAGGGCCAATGGGATCCGCCGTGGCGATGTGCAATTACGGCCGGAAATACTCTGTAGGACCTGACCACGAGGCAGTATGAGCGTTGTAGAGCCAGACTCCGACCTTTGTAATACCCCCCGGATATGCCGAACCATCAAGGGTGAAGTTGTAAGGCACGGTCTCATTGACTGCGAACTTCCCCTGAGTGGGGCGGTTCTGGGAATCGACCAGCATGCTGCCCGCCCATGCTTCGAAGCCTACTTGCGTTCCCGCGCCGCCGATGTTCTTCACCTCTCCTTGGACCTGAACGGAGCGATTGAGCCAGGTGAAGCTACCCCGGGCCGAGTGTGTGCCCAGGCCGGAGGAGACTTCGAAGGTGGTGGTAGCAGCGAGGGCGGGGCCTGCGGCGAGCATGGTGACCGCGGCGGCACCCACCAGAGTGGCACCAACTTGCTTTAAACGCATGAAATCTCCTTACAGCCAAGGGAGTCGTGCGTACATCAAGAATCTACGCCCTCACGATTTCGCGTCTAGATCAATTCAGGTCACGATGCCGGTGCCCGAAAAGCCCGGCTGCATTGGGAGAGCCCCCTGAGAGACGGATTGGAGCGGGGCGTGCAGCACGGCCTGTGGAAAGCGGAGTTCATCGACATTTAGCAGTTGGAATTCGCTCTGACACTTGGAGGGGGCATGCCGAGGCGGTCCGAGAGCGGGTGCGCCAGACGTCGTTGCATTTGATGTGGTCGGTACCACTAGGTCGTTGCGGTCTTGGAGCGTCTTGTCCCGGACGGGCTGTGGGAGTTATTCCAGCGGGTGGTGCCGGTGGCGCCGAGACGTCCGCAAGGCGACGGGTGACGTCGCTACGGGGACCGGGAGGTGTTGGCCGCCATCTTGTTCGTGGCCACTGCCGGGGGTACCTGGCGGCAGGTTCCCGAGGCGTTCGGTCCGTCGTGGTTGACGGTGTACCGGCGTGGCTCCCAGCTCGCCGTATCGTGCCGCGAATTGCCCGCAGAGGCATCCAGTCCTCAGCCCGCCTGGGACGGCACCGGTGGGCGGTCAACGGACTGTGAGCTGGCTGGGCGGATTCCGCTGCTCGCACCGGCGCTACGAACGCAAGCCCGAGCACTTCCTCGCCTTCGCCGCTTTCACCCGACAGAGACCGCTCGCGGGTGAATCCACATCGTCCAGCAAGATGGACGGCGTGGATACGAACGGAAGCCACGCTCCTGAAGACCTCGTCCACTGGCGCGGCGAACTCGTTGACCTCGTCAAAGCCGCCCGCCACGCAGATGCGTCAGCCACCGCCCTCGTGGACCGCGCCGCGATCGCAGCCGTACTGGAGAAGGCCGCCTATGGCCAGGTGGGACCGGCGTAGGCCCGCGCCGAAACGGTAGGACAAGCTAAGAGCGCCGGACAGGAGCTTGGCCGACGGCGCCGTGCCGTCGCCACCGAGCGGGGGTTCTGTTGCAGGGCCGCGACCAGAGTGAGCCGGACGCCCCGTGCTCAAGCGTGCGTCAGTGCGCTGGCCTTGCACCGGTCCGACGCGTACGCCCTGTAGCAGTACCGCCTCGCGACGCCTATGGTCTGTCCTAGAGGCCGGTGCCCGCGCTGAGGACGCCGCACGGTGGCCGTGCCTCGCGGCTCCCAAACCCTGGGCTGCGTACGGGACAGCACGGCTCAAGTCCGCCGGAGCTCTCTGATCCTTCGCAGCGAACCCAGAGGGTCCCGGCATTCCGTCCTCCCCGCCCGTGCCTGGAGCGGCTCCCGCGTGCTCCGGCGAAGGCAGCAGGGAGGGCAACCGGCGCGGGGAGCAGTGGAGGGGAGCCACCACCCTCGCGTCGCGCGGCCGCCGCCGGTCGCCGACAACCGGCGGCGGTCGCCCACTCACCACCGCACGACCATGCCGCTCCTCCCGCACACGACAGAGCGCCCGGCCGGAGTCTCCCGGCCGAGCGCTTGCCTGCACCCGTTCGTCACGCCTCGGCCCGGAAGTCACCGGGCCGCAGGCCTATCACCTCACCTGACGGACCGATCAGCAGGGGAGGGTGGACTTGCCGGCCGCGCCGGTAGCACCGGTGGTGCCATCGGCAGTGAACGTGGCCGCGGTTCCGTTGCCGCCGGGCTTACCGGGGCACACCGGGCTCGCGGCGCCGCCGACGCCACCGGCTCCGCCCTTGTGGCCGCCACCGACGATGGAGGCACCGCCGTTACCGCCCTTGCCGCCGGCGATGCCTGTACCGGCATCGCCCACGCCGCCTACGCCGCCCTTGCCGCCGGTGCCACCGAGCTTGGCCGCCCCGCCGAAACCGCCTGCGCCGCCGTTGCCGTTGGCGCCGCCCGCACCGCCCGCGCCGCCGGCGCCTCCGGTGCTCGCACTGCCGTCGCCGTTGCCGCCGGCGCCGCCCGTGCCGCCGTTGCCGTTGGCTCCGGCCGCGCCACCGGTACCGCCGAGGCCGCCGACCCCGCCGTTGCTCCCCACGCCGTTGACGCCGTTCGCTCCGGGCAGTCCGAGAATGCCGAGGCTGGTGGCCGTACGGGTGCTGCCCGTCTCGGCCCGGGCCGTCGCAGAAGCCAGGGTGGGAGTGAAGGCCAGGCCGGCCGCGGCGATCGCGGCGATCAGGACCGTTCGCGGAACGAGGGTGGTGCGCGTGGTGCGCATGAGGTACGCCTTCCATGGTGCCCAGCTGGAGAAGTTCTCCGGCTGACAAATCATCAGCCTAGCCAGGAAGGACACCCGCCGCACTCTCCAGAGTGATCAAATGTCTTGAAATAGAGCTATTAACTGAACTTTGGCCGTAAGTTCCTAATTTTGGCTCCGAGAATCGGCTGCGGCAGCACAGCCTCCATGAGGACACCGTGCGGCTCCCGACCGCGTTACGCGTGGTCGAGCGACCGGCGGGGCGCGGGGGCGCCCCGCGCGGGGAACGCCGACGCCGTCATCCGCTGGTGTTCCTGGGCGAACGCGGGGTCCGCGCTGTAGGCGGCGTTTCCGCGGATCGGCGTGGGCAGTGGGCGTTCTTCGCTCCGGCCGAAGGCGATGGGGTCCCGCAACTGGACGTCGACTTCGGGGCCTTCGCCCGCTCCCGCGGGGAACACCGGACCGCCGATGGGATCGGTGGCCCGCCACAGGTTGCGCCAGCTGTCCACGTCTCGGTGCAGGGCCCGCAGCTCCCGCTGCCCGAAGAATGCCGGGAACAGCCGCCCGTAGAGGCGCTCCAGAGGTGAGCCGTAGGTGAGCAGGCGCACTCGGCGGCGTACGGACGGGGAGAGCTGCCAGATGGCGGCGGCCGCGAGCACGCTGCCCTGGGAGTGGGCCGACACCAGGATCCGGCCGCCCGTCGTCCGGCACCACGTCGACATCCGCCAGGTGAGATCGGGAACGGCCCGCTCCGAGTAGCTGAGCCGCGCGAACGGATGGGCGGCGCAGGGCCAGAAAGTGCCAAGGCCCCACACGATGCCCAACAGCCCGTGGGACGTGGGCGCACGGGAGACCCGGCGGCCGGAGTTGAGGAAGACGACGACTCCGAGGGCGATCAGCCAGGACCCGATCCCCTTCAGCGCCTGGCCCAACTCCCCCAGGAGCTGCGGCAGTCCCGCCCCGGGGTCGCCCGGCGGGGCGTCCGTGACGAAGGCGCCCGCCAGGGTGGCCGCACTCAACAGCAGCACGGCCGCGGCGACGGCGCTCAGCATCATGGGGATCGAGTCGGTGATACGGGCGCGCGCCCGGGCGGCGGCGATCCGGCGCGCGCGCAGCAAGTCGTAGGAATCGCCCGGATAGTCGACCTGTGCGAAGACGCGCAACCGCCGTTCATTTCTGCGGAGTTGGATGTGCGTCGCGCCGACGAGAGCCAACAGCACGATGAGCAGCACGGGGATGGCGGACACCTGCCAGGTCATCGCGGGAGGGGGCCCGGCGATGGCGCCGCGTGTCGTGCCCGGCTCGCCGTGGTTGCCGAGCCAGTCCGCGAGCCCCTGCACGGCACCGGCGGCCATCATGTTGTAGAGCGAGAAGGCCAGCGTCACGGCGGTCGCCGGGGCGAGGCCCCGCAACAGGATGCGCGGGGCGGGAGCCCTGCGGAACAGCACCGTCCCGGCTACGGCGAGCGCCACCACCATCGCGCCTTGCACCAACAGCAGTCCGCTGTAGATGACTTCCGTGCCCGGCAGCGGTCCCGCCGACCTCCATCCGGGTCGGGACCACATGGCGTACGGGAGGCAGAGCACGACGAGGGCGGCCGAGCCGCTGGAGACGCCTCGGGTGAACGCTCGGTCCAGTCGGCGGTCGATCCGATGCTCAGAGCGGCCCCGACGACAGATTCCCCACACCGCGGTCAGGCCGAGGCAGGCGATGAGTACGCTCAGCAGCCAGCCGCAGACGACCAGGGCTGCCGGTCCGCCGGCCTGCCGGTCGTAGCTGCTCGGCGCCGCGACGAGCAGTACGGCGACGGTGCACAGCCCGGCGGCGGTGTGCGTCGAGTTGAGCCGGGCCAGAAGGCGCCTGCCGTACCAGAATCCCGGCATCGAGAGCGCAGGCCGAAGCTCCCCATCCTCCTCGGGGTCGCTTTGATGAGGCAGCAAGTCCTGGGACTCGTACGCGTTCCATGTCTGCCGGGACAACCGCCACAGCAGGCCGATGAACGCGCACGGCAGCAGCGACCCCACGGCGAGACGGCGGCCCGGCTGGCCCCACCAGCCGGACTCCGCCGAGAGGAAACCCAGCCAGAAGCTCTGCTCACGCGCGCATGCGGCCCGGCCCGCGCACTGCCAGGCGACGAGATCCATGGAGAGCGCACACGCAGCCGTCACCACCATGACGGTCAGGCTGAGCGCCGCAAGTCTGACCAGCACGGCGTGCAGTCTGATGGTGCGCCGGTGCCCACGGGCGGGTGGGCGCATCCAGTGGGCGAGGTTCACGAGCATGAAGGGGAGCAGCAGGAACCACAGCACCCGACCGGGCCGGCCCGGCGCGAGCGGCCCCCAGCTGTAGGTCTCGGGCACGGTGTGCCCCTGGTAGTCCTGCGGCCGCGACTCCGCGTCCACGTCGGCGGCCCTGCGGTGCAGCGCCGCTGTCTCGTCGCCGGCGATCTGCACGACGCCCGGGTCGGCGAGTGTCCGGTCGGGTGTCGCGCCTTCGATGCCGTGGACGAGGAGTTCGAGGACGAGATCGAAACTCGCGTGGCGCTCCGGGGCCGAAGGACGTGGCGTGGTGGCCAGGGCGGCGCGGGCCCGGTCCGAGCGATCCCGGGCCGAGCGGGCCCGGTCCGTGGTCTCCTGCGTGTGGGCGAGGGCCTTGCGCACCGCTTTGGCCTGCGAATGCCGAAGCCCCAGTGTGGTCGACGCCCGCTGGGCCGCCACCGCGAGGACGTCGATGAGCCGTTCCATGCCGGTCACGTCGCCGTCCAGCGCTGCGGTTTCGTGCCGGGCCGAGGCCATCAGGACCAGGGCCTCGAGGGACCGGGGATGGTCGTCCCCCAGCCGGTCCATCTGCTGGAGGCACAGCTCTTCGAGGTCGTGGGCGAGTTGGCGAACACGGTCGTCGTCTTCCGCGCGGCCCGCGGCCAGGAAGAGAACGGAGGTGGTGCGCAGGAGCGTGTCGAGGCGGGGCCCGGACTCCGGTAGCGAGCGGCCCAGTTCGTTCCCCTGCCGGGCGTGCGACTCGGCGGCCCGCCACCTGCCCTGCTCGGCGGCGCACAAGGAGAGGTTCGTGTGGGTGTGCGCCTTCTCGACCGGGGTGTCCGCGGCGTCCAGCGCCGACTCCAGCGCGGTCAGGGCGTGGTCGAGGCAGGCGCCTCCCTCGTCGATGAGGGCCGCGGCGAGCCGGTTGTGCACCACGCACCGGTATTGCCGCTCGACACGTGACGCGTCGATCCACCCCGCGGCCACGTCCAGCGCGGCGGCGAGTTCTTCGGCCAGGTCCAGCTCGCGCAACAGCGTGACCAGATAGGCGAATTGCTGTGCGTCGTCGGGGGTGCGCAGAAGCGTCCGGTCGTCGGCGAGCGTCGTGAGGCGGGCCCGCAGCGCGTCCAGCGATCCGGGCTCGCCCCGCATCGCCCGCTCGGCGTCGGCGATCCGCTGTGCCCACCCCGGGGTGGTGTGCTCAGTCATCCGAAGCCCCGCCCAGCCACTGGGCGTCCAGCGCACGAGACGCCCTCTCACGGCTCCGCGCGGCTTCCTCCGGCGTGATGAGGCCGTCCTCGAGCAACTGCCGGACCTTCTTCAAGTACCCGTCGATGTCCACGGCCGGCGGGTCCGGGCGCGGCTCGGCCGGGGGTCTCGGGCCGGGCACGAGCATGGGCTTCCCAGCCGCCACCTCGCGCAGATGAGCGATGTCGAAGCACGGGAACCGCTCGGCCGCGTGCTGTACGGATGCCGCGAACACCACGTTCGTGTCCCGGGAGCCGTCCGCGCGGCTGAGTTCCTGCTCCATGAGGATGCCCACGACGGGCCACTCGGCCGGTTCCGCGTCGGCGGGGACGGCGTGGACCGGGCTTCCGGAGTAGCCCCCGAAGTCGTGCACCAGCTGGTCGACGGTCATCTGTAGCCCCGTGAACTCGCCGTGCGCGTCGCTGCGATGAGTGATCGGCGCGTGGGTGACCCGCCCACTCAGCGCGGTCTTCGTATCCGGCGGCCGGTAGGTGCCGAGCCATGCCACGCCCCGCCGCGGATGGTCGGTGGGCGGGGCGGGCGGAAGGTCGTACGCGTGGGCGTCGAGGACAGCGACGAGCGCGAGGTCCGACTCCTCGATCCGGTCGCACAGTCGTCCCGGGACCCGCTTTCCGTCCGGAAGGTGCAGATCCAGGCGAACGTCGTCGCCGGAGGCCCCCGACACGACGTGCAGCGCGGTCAGGACGAAGCTCCGTGTGAGCAGGAACCCTGCGCCCAGATGCGACTCACCTTCGTGGATCCGCACCCAGTACGCGTCCGCGTACGACTCCGCGTTCACGGCGCGCCGTCGGCCCGTTCGACCGTGAGTGTCACCTCGAGAGACG
Organism: Streptomyces sp. NRRL S-920; assembly: GCF_000717945.1. Classification (NCBI taxonomy): domain Bacteria; kingdom Bacillati; phylum Actinomycetota; class Actinomycetes; order Kitasatosporales; family Streptomycetaceae; genus Streptomyces; species Streptomyces sp. NRRL S-920. The sequence continues at coordinate 41,196 of NZ_JODF01000036.1, read as the reverse complement.
CCTCCGCCGAGGCCTTCGAGAGGATGACGCCCGCCTCGGCGGCGAGCGTCAGGCCGAAGGTGACCTGCACGCTGCTCACCGACCAGCCGTGCCGTTCGGGCACCTGAGCCAGGGAGTCCTGGGCCAGGACCGTCGCCTGCTGGATGGCCTCCCGTACCTCGTCGGCCCGCTCGGCGAGCGGGGCCGAGCGGCGCGTCCTGGTGCTGATCTGACGCGAGCCGTGCCCATCGGTCTCGACCGTCTCGATCCGTACGAGCGAAGGGGCATCCTGATCAGCCATGGCCGCTCCCGCTCCCCCGTCGAGTCGTCCCCGTCGCTGGCCAGCGTAGACCGCAAGAACTGGGCGATGGAGGGGAACGAGAGGTTCCTGTCCGACCTACGCCACCGGGCGTAGCGCCCGTCGGCCGCCGGGACGCGGCCGCGGGCCCTCAGTCGAGGCAGAACTCGTTGCCCTCCACGTCCTGCATCACGATGCAGGACTCCTCGACGCCATCGGCAGGCAGCAGTCGCACGCGCACCGCGCCGAGCGCGACCAGCCGTGCGCACTCGGCCTCCAATACGGCAAGGCGCTCTTCACCCACGAGCCCGGCGCCGGCCCGCACATCGAGATGCACCCGGTTCTTGACGACCTTGCCTTCGGGGACACGCTGGAAGAACAGTCGCGGCCCGACCCCCGAGGGGTCGACGCACGCGAATGCCGAACCCCGACGCTCCGCAGGCAGCGAGCGGTCGAACTCGTCCCAGGAAGCGAACCCCGCCGGCGGCGGCGGTACGACGTACCCCAACGCCTCGCACCAGAAGCGGGCAACGCGCTCGGGTTCCGCACAGTCGAAGGTGACTTGGAACTGCTTGATCGATGACATCGGCCCACCATAGTGGCGCGCGTCGTTCCGCCAGAGGCGGTGCCGCGTTTCGTGCCGCTTACGTCTGGAACAACTCTGCCGAGCAGGGCATCCTGGCCTTGGGCCAACGCTTCGCCTGAGCACCTCGACCGGGTGGCCTGCGGGTCCTGAAGTCCGCCCGTTACGCGGCTCGGGAGTCGCGGCGGGATCCCGCGGCCCGGCCCGGCAGATGTGGGCGCTCGGCAGGCTGGCGGGACAGACGCAGGCGATGCTGGGTCCCGATCTGCCGCGCCACCCGCCGGTGGGGACCGCAGCGCGGGAGGGGTTCGTTCGCAGCGCTCTCGCTCTCGCCCTGCATGTGCGGGCGCACAGCTGGGCGGAGAAGGATCTCGGCCCGGTCGGCGTACCGGGCCGGGAGGACGTCCCGCACCCCGGGGAGCGCGGGGCGGCCGAAGCCTTCGACGCCCTCGGGCGGCTGCTGCTCCCGAACGCCTCGCCCGAGGGTTGGGCCGCCACCCTCGTCACCGACCTCGCCCGCGGCGACGAGACGCTGGAGACGGCGGTCAAGGTGGGCAAGTACATCCAGGATTTTCAACCGGAGTCCCGGCGTCGGGCCCGGGCCCGGCTTGCCGTCGGACTGGGCAGCGCGGTCGGGCGGCGCACGAGCACCTGTCCCTCAGCATCCGGCGACGGCTGCCTGGACAGACAGCAAGAACTCCGTACCCTGGCCGGCGGCATCCGTCGCGAACGGGCAGCAGCCGTTCTCGCGGCCTTGAACACCACCCCGAGATCCGGAGCGGTCGAGGGCAACGTCACCCGCATCGACCTCCTGAAGAGACAGATGTGCGGCCGGGCCAACTGCGACCTCCTGCGGCGCCGCCCCCTGCTCTCACCGTGATCCACCAGTCGGCAGCCCCAAATCAGCGATAGGGCCAGGTTCCGTGACCTGGTTGCTGAGCGTTCGGGTGCCCGTGAAGTTGTGCACGGAGAGAGTGGGCTATTTGGTCTGCCTGGTCAGCCGTTACCCGCTCCTGCTCTGGTCGCCGAAGCAGCTCGAAGATGCCCGGCCCACGATGCTCCGGTTGCAGATCTGCCATGCGCGGAACTATGTGGAAGTGCACGTGCGTGAAGCCTTCGGCTTCGGCGAATTGGACGACGTAGGTCTTGGTGCAACCAGTGATGCTCCGGAGAGCCTGGGAGAGCTTGACCTGCCACATTCCTAGGGTAGAGGCCTCAGCGTCGGTGAGGTCATGAACTGCGGCAACGTGGCGTCGAGGCAGCAGAACCAGCCAGCCGGGCACTGCGGTGTTGAGGGCGTGGGCCACTCGCCAGTATTGGTCACCTACCACGCACTCGCGTGGTGGTAGGTCGTCGAACTCTGCTTCCTTGCTGCATGTGTAGCACTCGGGAGTCGTCATGCAATGGGATAGTAGAAGCGCTTCTCCGGGAACATCTGCTGGCCTCAGCCAGTTTGTGTTTGAGGTCCGGTGAGGCGATTCGGGGGGACGCCTGTACCGCGTATGCAGGCGGTTCCATGAGGTCGATGTCGCAGCCGAGGCCTGCTGCGGCGCCTGGACCGGTAGGCCGAGGGCCGCGGGCCCGACCCTTCCGCCTGCGTGCTGGACTCCCAGACAAGGCGGTGAGCTGTTCGAACACGCCGCCCTGTTGCCACTTGGCGAAGTAGCTGTACGTCGCGGCCCAAGGGCGAGATCGTGTCGCAGGTGTCGCCAGGTATGCCGGTGCGGTCCACGTACAGGATCGCGTCCATGAATCTGTCGCAGATCCACTCAGCTTGAACCAAGACGTCGTTCGACATCAAGGCGTCGTCGCGTACTCGGAGGGGAAAAGGTCGGCCAGGACGCCGCCTGCCGTACAGAGCTCCTCAAGGGCCCTCCGGGTTAGGGGCTGAGTCGACTCGGCCAGCGCACCGCCCACGCCGGACAGGTATGCGATTGTCTCGTCGGTCACGAACGAGAGGCGCCAACCACCCTCGACGGCTCTCAGGACGACTCCATCGCAACGGCGATAGTGCTGTGCGGCGACGACCAGGCGCGGCACGCGCGCGTCAACGAACGGGGTGGATATGCCGCGGACATCGAGCCGGAGCCGGATGGCCACCGTTTGGTCCGGCGATGCTGCCAGCCTCAACTCATCCAGGCCGAACTCTTCAGCCGTGCGAGCGCACCAAAGGTCGTCGTCGATGAAGTCGATGGCCCCGAGGAGCTGATCGACGGCCATGTCGCAGGTGACGGTTTGCCGGATTACATCGGTTAGGTAACGGCTTGTGGCCTCGGTCGGATCGAGTAGACCGTGGGCGAGTGCCGCCGATAGGACCGGTTTGCTGGCGACGATGCGTTCGCGCCGGTCTCTGCCGGGCTGTATTAGCAGCCAGCACAAAGCCGCGACGGTTTCCGGCAGGCAAGTGGGCAGCCGGTCGAGTACTTGCGTTCGGGTGGGCTCGTCGAGTTGGTCGAGCCAGCCGTCACCCTGGCCGGTCCCTACGAACGGCCGCAGCCACAGTTGCCATATCTCGTCCAGATCGTCCTCGGTAAGTTCGCCCCGTTCCGGGTGGCGGGCTTGGTCAAGGCGGAGGCAGGCGAGGGTAAGAGCCATCACGGAGAAGTTCACAGCAGGGGCGAACGGATCGACCCATACAAGGCGCGGATCGGTTTGCGCGGCGGCCCAGCGACGCAGGAGGTTGCGGGCGCGCGTCCTGAGCCGCGTGGACGGCTTCCAAGGCCGGGGCGGCCTGTGCTCCCCTTGGGCAGGTTGCTCATGCGTACGGTCGAGGAGCTGTGTTAGAAGGGAATGCGGATGCGCGCCGGCGGTGGCCGGGGTAGAGGCGCGGAGCGCGTCGATCAGTTCGATGAGCGGTTCGGCGCCTCCGAGAGTGTGGCGCCGCCACACGCGGTTGTAGATGCTCGCCCGGGGGTCGCATGCGAACTGTTCGCGTTCGAGGCGCTCCCACAGGTCGTCATCCGTCTGATCACTGTGCTCGCCCCGGGCCTCCGCTGCGGCGCTGGTGGTCGTGGCCAGTTCGCTGACGTCCATGGCGAGGTTGCGGTGCAGCCGGACGAGCGCCCGGCCGAGAGGTGTGTCCAATTCCGCACCGTGGAGTTCGGGGGGAACGTCGCCGCCAGCGCGGGTCGAGCCCTTGATGAACGTGGCGGCGAGGGCGGCCGGATCGTCGACAATGACGCGGTTCGACAGGACTTGCTCGTCGGCGTCGAGGAGTTGGACAAGTCGGCCCTCCAGCGGCCCGACGGTTAGGACACGGCCTTTGTCATCAGCGGTGAGGGCCTGATGGCATGTGAGGTCGTCGAGGAGCCAGTCGTCGCTCCAGGCCGGCTCGGTCGTGATCTCGATCCGGCCATCGGGAAGCGCGCTGGCGGCCACGAGCTGCACCGCGGGGAGCGCCGGCTCCGGTTGGGCACGAAAACTGAGGTACGTCAGCGCTTGAAGACGGTGTTTCCGAACCGTCGTGCCGGGTGGTGTGAATGCGGCCCGAACTTCGTCGGTCCCCAACGGGGCGAGGACGGCGAGTTCGATGTTGCCCTGAGTGGCGTGGGTCAGCCTGAGCGCGGCGCTCGAGAGGTTCGCCGAGCCGGACAGCAGCCACGCTCGCGGTCCCGCCAGGATGCCTATGAGCTTGGCGTGGACGAACTGATCGGGCTCATAGGCGGCCACGTCCACGCCAGCGCCGCTTGTGGCGAGTCGTTCGGCGAGTCGCTCGCCGTTGACGCTGGTAGATCCGGTGACGAAGAGCTTCACCCTTTCCGGCTTCAGCATGTCGAGCAAGGTGCCGACTGCGACGGCATCGGCGTCGTAGAAGGGAGCAGCCAGCCATAACTCGTTCACGCGAGTTCCCGACTCTGCGACAACGGTTGCAAGCTGGTCGGCAATGGGGGTGTCAAGGTTGTGCAGCAGGGGCGATGGCACGTGCTGGGTAACCACGGCCGTGGACAAGATCTGGCCTTCGAGATGCTGGAAGCGTGCGGCGAGCGTGGTGTCACCGACTATGCCGACGAGGCGCCGCATCCATGACCGCCACGCGGCGATGGCGGCGTCGCCGACCAGGGTGCCCGACCTGAAGGTGGTGAACGCCTCGCGGCCGTCGTCCAGACCGCCGGCCGACAGGTTCCCGGAACCGACCAGCAGTGTGGCCCTGCCATCGGTAACCGCCAGATAGGACTTGGGGTGGAATGCCCCGCTGATCCGGACACCGCGCAGGATCCAGCGGCGGTTCACCGGTGCGAGCGTGTCGGCGCGCTGAGCGGGTATGCGGCCGAGGCTGGTGCTGAGACGCCGGTGGTCAGCCAGCACAGCGATGTTGAGCGGCGGTTCGCCGAGCCGGGCGAGGAGGAACTCGTTGAACAGCGCGAGATCCATGGTGTACGTCGTGGCCCATAGCGCCTGCGCGCCGCCGTTGAAGAGTTCGACGATGGGCTGGACTGTACGAGTCATCGGACCGCTCTCGGGAGTGTCCGTCATCCGAGGGCCTCTTCGACGAATCTCATGCCCCGTGCGGTCAGCGCTGCCGGACGTCTATCGTCGTCGGTCTCACTCCACAGTCGAGGTCCCAAGTGAGAGATGCCAGGGGCGCATTGCGGACAGCGGCCAGCGGAAACCGCTCCACTCCATGGTCGTAGAAGTGCAGCAGGCCGTCCTCCCAACGGAAGCGGAAGGTGCGCTCTGGCAGCTTCGAGTACGCGATGCGCTCATGGACGGGGATGACGAACCGCGACACCAGCCACCACAACGTGTCCGCCACGGTGGGGCTACCGGCCAGGTGGGTACGCAGGGCCGCGGTGACGTCTGCGATCGAGGGCTGCCATCCCGACCTGATGGCGGCAGCCTTCTGCCAGCCGTCTCCTGCGCGGCCTTCCATCCGGCGGACCAGCTCAAGCAACACCACAAGACCGGAGGAGGCGGTATCGAGCTGGCTGGTGAGCCGTCGCAGATCGTCCAGCGGTGCAGTTGCCACATCCACGAGGATGCCGTCGGCATCCGGTACGGCGAGCGTGCCAGCCGCCAGCTGGGCGGCGACGGCCGTGGTCGAAGAGGTGGGGTGAAGGTCCGGTTGCCCGGTTGCCAGACCTGCAGCGACCCCGCGCACCTCATCCCAAGTGAGGCCGCGGCCGAGTTCGCCGGTTCGGATCAGGCCGGCTCGGCAGAACTCGACCCAAACCGAGCAGAGCGCCTCCTGCCAGACGTCTTTGGCTATCAGTGCCGCCCACTGGCCCGCTACCACAGCATGGGCGTCGCCACGGGGCACTGGCGGCGACCACAACCCGTCCCGGTACGCAGTCTCCGAGGCGACAACGCTCGGGTCAGCATCCAGAAGCGAGAGGTAGTGACCGACGCTGAGGCACCGCTGCCGCACTCCCGCCTCCGCGAAGACCTCCCCGATAGCTTCCGGTCCGTCACCAACACCCTGTAGTGCGCTGTTCTCGTCGGCCCCTGGGGAGCGTGCTTCGACCGTCGGGGCGTCCGTGCAGAACAGCGCGGCGTGGACGGCAGCACGCTCTTCGGGCAGCTCTCTCAGTCGGCACAGGCAGGCGGCATGGGCGTACTCATCGATTACATCGGCAGGCAGGTCATCGGTCGTCCACATGACGCGCTGGTAGTACGCGGTGTGCTCCACAGCGGACTTGAACGCGCTCGCGGGCCGCCGGGCCCGGTCGGTGTCGTGGAGCACGTCGATAGGGATGGGCCGACCGCCAAGCAGCGTCCCAGCTCTGGCTACGATGCCGAACTCTGCCATCGGCGAGCGATAGTACAACCCGTAACCGCCAAAGGCACTCGCCACTGATTCGCCCCGTTCATAGGGGCCCGGCCCCCTCGCCAGTCCGCTCAGCCTGCGGGCTCCCACCGGGCTCGATCCGCAGCCCCGGGGGCATCGCAGCACGGCGAGGCCGAACTCCCATTCGCGACGCTTGATGAACGCCGACAGCGCGTTTCCGTCGGCCGCCAGGTGACGGTCCCGGTACTCAGCGAGCAGGAAGGCATGAAAGGAGAAGTAGCGGGCCCGCCGGGTCAGCTCCAGGATCCCAGGCAGCAGAACCGGCATCAATCGGTCCTGCGTGGTCGTCTGGAGCCCGAGCGGGTCCCGGCCTTCTTTGAGCTTCAGCGAGGCCTCGATCCAGGCCGGTGCAGGCACTCTCGTCCCGTCTGCCGCCCACCCTTCAGTCTGCACGGCCACCTGTTCGCGCCTCCCCTGTGCCGACCAGGCTTCCCGTAGAACTCCCGTAGCCAGTCGTGCACGACCAAGAACTAGAGTTCTAGAGAACCGCCACAGCGCTGGTGGACAGGGCACGGCACGCCGTTGGCCGGTAGTCCGTCGCTACCTCACCCAGGTATAGCAGCCACTCGGGGGCCCGCGAAGCCACACGAAGGTGTCATCCAACCAAGTCGATCGACAGCGGACCAGTCGGAGCTGAGCGCTGCTGTGACGATCGCCTGAGTCAGCGTCACCTGGCAGGCCGCCGGTACGCCTCGTAGCGTTCCGCGGCCACGTAGCAGCGAGTGAGAGCGATGCGTACATCTCGTGCGCCTACGGAACATTCGACCACGTAGAACAGGCCCAGGGAGTATGCCGCGGGGCCCCTAACTACGCTTCCCGCGTGGGCAGCACGGAGATCTGGGGCAGGTTGATGTGTCGCGGGCGCTCGACGGCGAAGGCGATGAGGTCGGCGATGTCGCTCCCGGAGGGGATGCCCTCGATGGAGGCCACGGCCTCCTGGACGGCGGCGCTGATGGCCGGTTCGTCGATGTGGTCGCGCAGCTCGGTGTCGACGGTGCCGGGTTCGATGTTCGTCACGCGTACGTCGGCGGGGCTGAGCTGGGCCCGCAGATTGCGGGAGAGGTGGCTGAAGGCGGCCTTGGAGGCTGCGTACCCGGCGAAGCCGGGCAGGACGGACTGGGCGGCCGCGGAGGAGATGTTGACCAGGTCCGCGTGGCCCCGCTCGGCCGCTGCCGCGAGCAGGTCGGGGACGAAGGTCTCCACGACGGCGAACGCGCCGGTGACGTTCACGTCGATCATCCGCTGCCAGTTGGCGCCCGCCGACCCGTCCAGGAGGTCGGGCAGGGCGAGTCCGGCGTTGTTGACGACGAGGTCGACGCGGCCGAGGCGGGCGTGGATGCCGGCGGCGGCCGCGGCGAGCGAGGCCGGGTCGGTCACGTCGGTCGGCAGGGCGAGGGCAGTGCCTCCTGCCGCCTCGATGTGGGCCACGTGCTCCGCCAGGCGATCGGCGCGCCGGGCCAACAGGGCGACATGCGCACCCTGGGCGGCCAGTTTGCGGGCGGTGGCCTCACCGATGCCGCTGGAAGCTCCGGTCACGACGGCGATCCGGCCGGTGAGGGGGCGGGCGAGAGAAGCGGTCTGCTCGGTGGTGATGGTCATGGTGGTCTCCCGGGGTGCGTATGCGGAACATGAGGCCCGCATGAGGCCCGCCTGCATGACAGTGCGGGTCCCGCGGTGCTCGCGGCTTCTTGCGGTAGTGACTCTGCGGGAAATCCGCTCCCCTACCCAGGGCTCGGCTCGACCCTAGGTCTGGCAGAACCACCCTGTGACGGACACTTGACCCATGGACTTCCGCACTGAACTCTCCGCGTTCCTCCGCTCCCGCCGCGCCCGGCTGGGGCCGGAGGACCTCGGCGTACGCCCGTTCGGTGGCCGCCGCCGCGTTCCTGGCCTGCGCCGTGAGGAGCTGGCGGATCTGGCGGGGGTGAGCGTCGACTACTACATACGGCTCGAACAGGGCCGCACCCACAACGTCTCCGACAATGTCCTGGACGCCGTCGCCAGGGCCCTGCGCCTGGACGAAGCCGAACGCGCGCACCTGGGCCACCTCACCCGCGCCCTGCGCCACCCGGCTTCGACACCTCCCGTCCCCCAGCCGGTCAGGACGGGTGTGCGGATCCTGCTCACAGCGCTCGGCGAGGTGCCCGCGTACGTGCTGGGCCGCCGACTGGACATCCTGGCGTCCAATCAGGCGGCCCGAGCGCTGTTCACCGACTTCGAGGCCCTGCCGTCCGGGCAGCGCAACGCGGCCTGGCTGATCTTCCTCGACCCGGCCGTGCGCGGCTTGTACCCGGACCGGGAGGCGTGGGAGGAGAGTGCGCGCGGCACCGTCGCGGCCCTGCGCTTGGACCTGGGCCGGTACCCCTGTGATGACCGGCTGTGCGATCTGCTCGGCGAACTGTCGGTGCGCAGCGAGGACTTCCGTGCCCTGTGGGCCGAGCACCATGTGGGCGAGCACTCCTACGGCATCGAGCGGCTGCGCCACCCCACGGCTGGCGAGCTGACTTTGCGCCGCGAGACGCTACGCCTGCCCGGCGAGGGCGACCAGTGTCTGATCACGTACGCGGCCGAACAGGACACGCCGTCCCACTCGGCCCTCGCCGGCCTCGGGGCGCCTCAGCGTTGCGGCGCGGGGAACGCGACGGGGCTGCGCAGGCCGGAGCGGCCGACGGCGCGTACGCCGAAGAAGACGTTGTCCTTGGACAGGTCGACGGTGTGACGGGTGGCGTCGCCGACGTCGATCACATGGGTCCAGTCGGGGTCGGTCGTCTCGCGCCACACGACTTCGTATCCGGCGAGGTCGGCCTCGGTGCCGCGCTCCCACACCAGCTCGGTTTCGTTGGTCAGCGCGGCAGTGAGGATCTTCGCGCCGCGCGGGGTGCCGGGGGCCTGGGCGAGGCTCCACAGGGCGGCGGCATTGACGCGGGCGACGCGGGCGATGAACGGGAAGTCGCAGAACTCCGGCAGGTCCCCGTACTGCTTGCCGTCCACCACGCGGACGTCCTGGTGCTGGTGGGCGAAGTCCTCGGCGGGCTCGGTGAACCGGGCTGCGGGGTAGGCGCGTTCGAGGAAGGGGATGTGGTCTCCGCCGCGCAGGTAGCGGTCGCGGCGGTAGACGACGCGCACCCGCATCCCCGTCGCGTCGTTCGCGGCCACATCCTGTACGAAGCGGGCGAGCTGGCGTGCCGGCGAGTCGTTCTCGCCGCCCACCGAACGTCTGACGGCGGCCTCCTCAGGTGTTTCTGACGAGGGGACGCCCTCCGCGAAGAGGCGGATCGTCCGCGGGTCGCGGGTGCCGTCGTCGGCGGTGGAGCTGCCGACGATGTCATTGGTGAACATCCCCTGGACATCGGCCTTGCGCTGCTTGAACTGCTCCGCCATGTGCGCCGCGCCGAGCAGCCCCTGCTCCTCGCCCGCGACGGCCGCGAACACGAGCGTCGCGCCGATGCGCCGGGTCGCCATGACGCGCGCGAGTTCCATGACGAGCGCGACCCCGGAGGCGTCGTCGTCGGCTCCGGGCGCATCGCTCGTGAAGTCCATGACGTCGCTGGCGCGCGAGTCGTAGTGCCCGGAGACGACGTACAAGCGGTCGGGGGAGGCCGAACCGCGCAGTGTGGCCACGACGTTGGTGATCCGCGTCGGGGTGGGGATGCGCGGGCCCGGTTCCTGGACGTACGACTGGAGCTGGACGGTCATCCGCCCGCCCGAGCGTCGCGCGTGGCGCCGCAGCTCGGCGAGGATCCAGTCGCGGGCGGCGCCGATGCCGCGTACCGGGTCGTCCTGCGAAGACAGTGTGTGCCGGGTTCCGAACGCGGCGAGCCGCCGCACCGTCGCCTCGATGCGCCGGTGGTCGATCTCCCGCAGGATCGCGCGCAGTTCGCGCGGCGGTTCCTGGGCGGTGGGCCGTCCGCCCGCGGTGGCGCCGTCACGCGCGGTGGCGGGGGCCGTCTGCATACCGACGGCTCCGGTCGTGGTGGCGGCCGCGGCTGCGGTCAGGACGGTACGCCGGGAAGTGCCCGTCTGCTGAGACATGCGCCCCATCGTCATGGACACTCCAAATCCCCGCAAGGGTCCGGCCCCCAGGGCCTGACACACACCCGTGAGGTGATCTACGGGACACCGTTACGTAACCTATGAGTGGACGCAATAGCGGGTGATTTACCTTTATCAGGCATTCGCGGGATGGCAGAGAGCAAGAGTCCGTACCGCGTATTTCCACTGAGCCGGTGGGTTCGCGCCGTGCGCGAGCACCACCGCATCACAAAGGGGAGCACCACCGTTATGCGTATCGCCACTCACAGCCGCAGCACCCTTCGTACCGCCACCGTCTCGGTCATCGCGGGTGCGGCCCTGTTGGCTCCGGCCGCCGCGGCCCTGGCGAGTTCGCCCTCTCCCGAGCGGCCCGCCGCCGTGCGGCACGCCGCGGCCGCCGCGAAGGCCACGAAGGCCACGAAGATCGACATCGGAGCCGGCGTCGTCATCACCGTCAAGGACGGTGGCCACCCGTACTACAACGGCAAGCTCCTCAAGCCGGGGCAGACCGTCAATGACGGCATCTACGTGCACCTGAGCGCCGACGGCAAGCGTCTGTACAGCAAGACGCAGGGCGGCGGCACGCCGTACACGATCTGGGATGTCAAGACCGGCAAGATGCTCGGCACCCAGAAGACCAGCCCCACCGCGAAGGTGAAGGCCGCGCTGAGCGCCAAGCCGTCCGCGACCTCTGTCAAGGCCTGGCAGGAACTGCGTGTCAGCGGCAAGGCGACGGGCATCAAGGCGGGCAGCAAGGTGAACCTCCAGCAGAAGCAGCGCGGCACCTGGAAGACGCTGCCCGCCGGCGCGGCCGTGAACAAGTCCGGCGCGTACTCCATGCGCGTCAAGCTCGGCCTGAAGGGCAAGAACGACCTCCGTGTGACGAGCGGTGCCACGCTGTCGCCGGTCTTCCACGTCACTGTGCGCTAAACAGCGTTTTCACCAAGCGGCGCCGCGTTCCATGGGCCGGGGTAACGTGACTCCGATGGACGGCAGTTGACCGGCGTACGGGGGGACGGGGCGGATGATCGGCCAGTTGCGGGATGTGTCACCTCGGCGGCTCGGTCCCTATGTGACGCTGGCCCGCCTCGGGGCGGGCGGGATGGGTGAGGTCTTCCTCGCGCGCCCCGATGGCAACGACGCGTTCGGGCCCGGTGACCTCGTCGCCGTCAAAGCCATCCGCAACGAACTGGCGACGGACGACGTCTTCCGGCGGCGTTTCCGGCGCGAGGCGGAGGTCGCGGCCCGCGTCGACAGCCCCTTCGTGGCCCGGCTCGTGGCAAGCGAAGCCGAGGGTGAAGTGCCGTGGCTGGCCACGGAGTACGTCGCCGGGCCCACCCTCTCCGAGGCCGTGCGCCGGCACGGTCCCCTGCCCATGGGGGCCGTCGCCGCGCTCGGAGCGGGCGTGGCCCGGGCGCTGACCGTGGTGCATGAGGCGGGCGCCCTGCACCGTGACCTCAAGCCGGGCAACGTACTGCTCGGCCAGGACGGCCCCAAGCTGATCGACTTCGGCGTGGCACGGGTCCAGGACGCCACGACCATGACCCGGTCGGGCCTGCTCGTCGGCACCCCGGGCTTCATGTCACCGGAGCATGTGGCGGGCGGCAGGCATGTGGTGGCGGCATCGGACGTATTCTGCCTGGCGTCGGTGCTCACCTACGCGGTGACAGGGCGGGACCCGTTCGGGGACGGGCCCATGGCCGCCGTCCTGTACCGGGTGTCGCGGGCCGAGGCCGACCTCACCTCTGTTCCTGACGAGTTGAGGGAGATCCTCGCGGCGTGCCTGGCGCGGGACCCGGCCGGGCGGCCCGGCGCGGCAGAGGTCGCCGAAAGGCTCGTACGGCTGCGGGACGCGGCGACGAACGCCGAGTGGCCGGACGCGGTACGTGCGGCGGTCGACGAGGCGCGGCGGGACGTGGAGCAACTGTGCGCTTCGGGCCAGGCGTTGCTGCCGGTCCCGCGCTGGCCGGAGCCGGCGGCCGGGCAGCGTCCGGCCACCGCTCAGGGCGGCCCCGAGACAGTGCCGGGGCATCCGGTCACCGCACCCGGGAATCCCGCCGGCGCTCCAGGGCCGCCCGTCGGCGTCGGCCTGCATCAACTGCCGACGATGAGCGGCTCGCCCCCGCCGACCCCGGCCCGCCCCCGCCGTCGCGCGCCACGCGTACTGCTTGCCAGCCTCGCCGTCGCCGTGGTGGCGGGCGCTCTGGGCGGGGCGCTCGCCGTATGGGGGCCCTGGTCGGAAGAGTCCGGCGGCGAAAGCCCGGAGGCCGCACGGCCCGGTGGTTCGGCCGTGCCGGGCAAGGTGGATCCGGGGCCCACCGACCCGGCAGCCGTGGAGAAACTGATCGCGCGGGCCGGTGTCGACGCGGAGGGCACGGCCGACCGGTCCGGGGTGGTGGACCAGGTCGCCGCCCAGCGGCCCAAGGGGTGGAAGGCGTGGCGGGGCGCTCTGAGCCACTCCCCCATGAGCTGCGCCGCCGACACCCGTGCCATCGTCTGTCTGCTGACCAACGGCACCTACGAGGCGCTGAGCGCGGTCGACGGGAAACGGCTGTGGAAGTCCGGCAAGGTCGACCCCGAAGGCGGTGTCGACGAGGCGTACATCGGCCCGAGCGGCGCCTACTTCAGGCCCGGCGACGTACTCGAACCGCAGGTGCGCGGCGGCAAGGCGGTCATCGCCCACGAAGGCGTGCTCCAGGTCCGCGACTCCACGACCGGTGACGTCCTGTGGGACGCCCCCGCCCCGGACGGCGCGGGCGCGTTCACGCTGCGTCCGCTCATGGACGACGACACGCTCCTGGTCACCGCGGAGGATTCGTACGTGAACGAGGGGGCGATCGCCTCCCTGCACGCCTACGACCTCGACAGCGGCCGCCCTCTGTGGGACGAGGAGATCGGCACTACGCTGACGGCCAAGGTCGACATCAACCGCTACCAGATGCGGGCCCTGCGCGACGGAGTCGTCTACGCCGACGAGAAGGACAGCCTGGCGGCGTACGACGCACGGACCGGCGAGGAACTCGGGCGGTCGGAGAGCGGCTGCGGGGCGGTGCTCGTGGGCGAGGATGTGCTGTGCACGACGTCCACCGGCGGCGCGTCCGAGAGCGACGCGTCCGAGGGGGACGGTCCCTCGCCGCGCGCGAAGGTGCTGCAACTGAAGCCCCGCACCTTCAAGAAGGCGGGAGAGCCTCTCTTCTACCCGGGGCCCGAGGGGTACGGACCAGCCGCGGGCCCGACGGCCGTGAGCCGCGCCCTCGTGGTCTCCGTGGACCCCGGCAAGGACAGCGTCCAGGTCAATGACAGGGGGAACGGAAGAGTGCTGCGTTCCGCGAAGCTGCCCAAGGGGAACGTCCCGGCCTCGTCGCCGCTGATGCTCGGCGATCGTGCCGTCTACGCGGACAGCGGCGCGCTGTACACGCTGCCGCTCGGCGCCGGTACCGGGAAGGTGACGCGCCATCCCGTGCCCGGAGCGCCGGGCGACCGCCCCGAGCCCCCGCCGAACGTCAACGGCACCGTCATCTCCGAGATGCTGCGTGCGCCGACCGTCCTGGCCCTCGGCGGCGTCGCCCACATCGTCTACGACGAGGGCAGGATCTCGTCGGTGGAACTGCCGTAGCGGTCCGGGCCGAACCGGACACCGCCCCGTACGTGCCCATGAGTTGAGGATTCGCATTGCTCACGCCGCTGCCGCCCGGCGCCGCCCGCCACATCGGCCCCTACCGTCTCCTCGCCAGGATCGGTGCGGGCGGCATGGGTGAGGTGTTCCTCGCCCGGCGTGAGCAGGGGCAGCTCGTCGCCGTCAAAGCCGTCCGGCAGGAACTCGACGTGGAGCTGGACGACGCGTTCCGTGTCCGCTTCCGGCGGGAGATGGCCGCCGCCCGCGCGGTCACGGGACCGTTTACCGCCGCTCTCCTGGACGGCGACGCGGAGGCCCGACTGCCCTGGCTGGCAACGGAGTACGTGCCCGGGCCCTCCCTCGCCGACGCGGTCGCCCGCTGCGGTCCGCTTCCGGTGACCTCGGTCCGCGCGCTGGGGGCGGGGTTGGCCCGGGCGCTCGCCGCGGTGCACGCGGCGAGGGTTCTGCACCGTGACCTGAAGCCGGGGAACGTGCTGCTCACGCCCGAGGGCCCCCGCCTGATCGACTTCGGTATCGCGCGGGCCTTCGAGGCAACGGCCTTCACGATGACGGGCATGCTCGTGGGCACACCGGGCTTCATGGCACCGGAGCAGATCGAGGGCTCGCACGCGGTCGTCCCCGCGTCGGACGTCTTCTCACTCGGCGCGGTCCTGTGTCACGCCGCCACGGGCCGCGGGCCTTTCGACGACTCGGAGCTGGCCTCGGTCGTCTTCCGCATCTCCCAGGGTGACGCGGACCTCTCCGGGGTGCCGGACGAGCTGCGCGGCATCGTCGCCGAGTGCCTGGCCACCGATCCTGCCCGCCGCCCCACGCCGACCGAACTCGCCGCGCGCCTGGTCGACGACACCGTGGCCACCCCGTTCCCCTGGCCCTCCGACGCGCTGTCACTGTTCGCCGAGTACCGGTCCGCCGCGGCAGGATTCGAGCGGTCCGAGTCCGAGCGGTCCGGGACGGACGAGCCTCCCCCGCCGCAAGCGCCGCCCGCCTTGGGGTCGTTCGGTCCCGCGCCGGTCCTCAGGCGGCGCCGACTGCCTTGGGTCGTGGCGTCCGCCGCGGCCGCCGTGGTGGTCGCCGTGGCGGGAGTGATACTGCCGGACGCTCTCAGCGACGATCCGACGGACACTCCCGCCGCGGCTCCACCGCGGGACACCGGCTCGGCGTCCGGTCGTGTGATCACCGCCTTGGGCAACCAGGGCCACTCCGGGGAATTCGGCGCGTCGGCCGTGCGCGAAGCCGCGCTCCCCAAGGGCTGGCGGCCGTGGTCGCGCAAGAAGCCGAAGGGCGTGAACAGTATGGGCAAGGGCTGTGTCATCGCGCGGTCCACGCTCGTGTGCCGGGACGGGTGGGGCGCCGCGATCGCCCTGGACGCCGCGACCGGCAAGGACCGCTGGAAGACGCCCGGCTTCTCGGGGAAACCGAGCGGCATCCAGGAGAACCCTCCCGAGACCGATGGCGAGCGGGTCTTCGTCCCCAGCGAACTGGGGGTGACCGGTCTGGACGTGGCGACGGGCGACGAAGTCTGGCGGTACGAAGCCCCCGCGCACGCGGGGGTGGTTTCCGTGGCGTACGCGCAAGGGGTGGTGTACACGGCCGAGTTCACCAGGCGGGCCGCGCCCGAGCCCCACACCACCGTGCTGCGGGCCCGGCGCGCGAGCACCGGCAGGCAACTGTGGAAGACCAGCGTCGACGGCAAACCCCAAGGCGCGCTGCTCGTGCAGGGTGACCGGCTGTACGCGGCTTTGGAGGGCGGCGGCGTCGTCTCCCTCTCCACCCGGGGCGGCGACGAGAAGGCCAGGGTGCCGCAGCCCGCGTGCAGCGGCCTCATCGGCTACGGGGGCGCGATCCTGTGCTGGTCCGTGGAGCACGAGGGCGTGCGCGTGCTCGACAGCGGCACTCTTGCCTCCCGCCGCACGATCGGGGCCACGAAGGAGCCCGACATCGCCCCGGTCGTCGGGGAGAAGGGCGTGCTGGTCATCGCGAGCACCAACGAGAGGGCCGAACTCCCGGACCGCCTGACCGCGTACGACTGGAAGTCCGGCAAGCAGCTCTGGGATCTCCCGGCCCGCGGCACTCCCAGCGCCCTCGGCCTGTCCCGCGACCGGCTCCTGTCCGTCGGCTCCTACGAGATCCGTACCGTTCCCCTCGACGGTGACGCGGAGAACATCACCCAGCGGACCGTTCCCACGACCGACACGAAGGCGATCGACGGCGTGGCGGACACCTTGACGACGCCGCTCTACCTGGGCGGTGCGATCTTCGCGGAGTCCATCGAAGGGCGCCTCGTCTCCGGCCGCGCCCTCTGATTCGATCAATAGAGGAGGATCCTGAACCAGAAACGTCCACACCGACGACTTTCCCTAAAAGATTTCAGCCAATTACGCACCTCCAGAGAGATCGCCGACGCACCTCGGGCCGCTCAGAAGTCCCATCGGTCACCCCACTGACACTTAACTATTCGAAGCCAAAGCCGGTTCGAATTGAAGAGTTGGCTGGTATCATTTGCTCTTCGATCTAAAAAATCGAGATGCGGGTACCGGGGCTGGGGGGCCAATGGCGAACGCGAACGATCTCTTTGGGCGACTGCCTGAGGCCAGCCCCACCCGGGCAGCCAACCGCAGGAAGGTCCTTCTCGCCCTGGCGATCAAGCCCGGCACCCAGGCCGACATCGCGCACCGCACCCTGCTCTCGCAGGCCACCGTGTCGGCCGCGGTCCGCGAACTGGTCGAGGTCAAGCTCGTGCCCAACACCAAGGAGCGCGGCAAGGTCTGCCTCTCAGCCGTGAACGACGTCGGCGTGGGCGTGCACCTCGGGTTCAACCACATGACCGTGGTCGCCCGCAGACTCGACAAGGAATTCGACCAGGTGACCTCGCGGGTCAGCTCGGAAGGCGTCAGCAGGGGCTGGTCCCGGGCTCTGCCAGAGGTCAGGCGGATGATCGAAGAGGCGATCGAAGGAACACAGCGGCGCCGCTCCGACGTGTTCTCCCTCGGCATCGCCGTACCCCGGATGATCAACCCGCGCACCGGCGGCTTCACCCCGCCGATCCTCCCACCCTGGCGCGAGGGCGACGACCCGGTGAAGGACCTGGGCACCTGGCTGGGCGTACGCGCTTTCATCGACAACGACGCCAACCTCGGCGCGTTGGCCGAACAGACCTACGGCACACGGGAACACGCCGAAACGGTGGTCTACGTGAAGGCGTCGACGGGCATCGGCGCCGGCATCATCGTGCACAACAGCGTGCTGCGGGGCCACGGCGGCATGGCAGGGGAACTGGGTCACCTCACCGTGGACCCGGACGGCGCGGTCTGCCAGTGCGGTGGACGCGGCTGCCTGGAGACGGTGATCGGCGCCGACGCGCTCATCGCGCAGGTCCGTGCCGCGCGGGCCCGCAACAGCGCGCCCGCACCGGAGACGCTCGAACAGGTCATCGCGGCCGCCCAGGCCCAGGACGCGGTCTGCATGCGGGTGATCCACGACGCCGGGCGGCGCCTGGGGCAGTCGCTGGCCCAGCTGTGCAACCTGCTCAACCCCGACCTCGTCGTCATCGGCGGGCAGCTCGCCCAGAGTCCGCTGCTGCTGGAGGGGTGCAAGGAGTCCTTGCGCCGTTTCGCGCTGCCCGGCGCGGTCGCCGAGGACTCCAAGTTCGTCCTCGGCCTCAGCGAACTGGACACCCGGGCCGAAGCCCAGGGCGCTTTGATCCTGGGGCTTCGCGGCATGGAGCACGCGGCCAACAACACCTAGGCACCCGACTGTCGAACGCGTATCTCAGCCGCCGAGGCACCTAAGGAGATACTCGATGGCCAAGGCGCCGCGCGAGCCCCTCTCCTCTTCGATATGGCGCTGTGGACCCGCTGTCACCGCCGTGCTCGTTCAAATGAGTGAGCACCGTTGACCGAATGAGTCAGCCTCCCGTCGGCGGACCGGTGAAAGATACCGGAAAGCCTTCTGCCGCCAGGAAACAAGGGCGGGAACTACCAGGCCGGAGCACCTGCGATCACGGGCCGATTCGGCACCAGGAGCCGCTGGAGAATCGCTACACTTTGGGGCTCCGACGACGTCGGGACGACCGGCGCACGCGTCTTTCCCGTTCCTGATTCTTTTCCGGGGCAGCTGATGCCCCTGACCCGAGGCGGCCTCATGACCTACGAGCCCATTGCCGTATCCCCGTACGAGGATTTCGGATATCCGCGACAAGCGGTGAAGGCCGGGGCCGCGCCCTCCCCCGAGGAACCGGCGGCCTACGAACCGCCGATGGTGGTCGACCTGGGGCATGTCCGTGAGGTGACGCTGGGCAGCTCCCCCAGCGGGAGTGCCGACGCCAATGCCCAGTACTACTACTAACCTTCCGGACATCTGTCATGCCCCGACCCGCGGCCTCCGCCGCAGCCACGGACCTGCGCTGCCCGTCTCCCGTCCTTCCCTCCCCCGACGGGCCCACCATCGCGGGACTGCTGTCGTCCGCGCCTGCCCCGGCGCCGCGTGGAGCCACCCGGCTGTGGCCGGGCGAACCCCTGCTCTGGTCCTGGGGGCCCTGGCACCCCGGTGAGGTCCGCACCGCTCAGTGCGCACACGCCCGGCTGGCCGCCGTCGGCCAGTGCCTCGCCGATGAAGCGACGATGCGTCAGGATCTGCGGCAGGCAGTGCGGGACGGCCACTGGGAACGCCTGACCCGATGGCCCGGCGCCTACCTGCTCATCGTGCTCCAGGACGACGGCCACCTCACCGCGTATGCCGACCCGGCGGGGCAGTTTCCCCTCTACTACGGGCGCCACGGCCACCACACGGTTCTGTCCACCCGGGCGAGGACCGCGGCGGCCCTGTCCGGAGCAGCCGGTCGGCCCGACACGGCCGTGCTCGCCGCGCACATCGTCTGCCCCGCGGTTCCCGAACTCACCGAAGGGCGCACGGTGTACGACGGAATCCGCCGGCTCGGTGGCGGGCAGGCCCTGAGAGTCGCTCCGTCCGGCGGCCGCACCCATTGGACGTACGAGGACCTCGCCCCCGATCCCGGCACGCGGTTCGAGGACAGTGCGGCCCAGTTACGCTCAGCCCTCACGCGCGCCGTCACCCTTCGCACCGACAGCGCCGCCCGCATCACCTCGGATTTCAGCGGCGGCCTGGACTCCACTTCCCTGGCCTTCCTGGCCGCCCGCACCACGGGCCGAGCGCCCCTGGACGCGTTCGTCTACCACCACCCCGACGCACCCGCCGGCGATCTCGCCCATGCCCTGGCCCACGCCGAGCAGGCCCCCTCGATCCGGCTCACCGTGACCCGTGGCCGTGGGGACTCCCTGCCCTACAGCGGCCTGTCCGAGCACGGCTCCGCGGACCAGCCCGATCCGGCGGCGGTCATCGGCGCCCGGCAACGTCTGCGTCTTGACCACATCGCGCGCGGCGGGCCCGGCCTCCACCTGACCGGCGAGGGCGGCGACGCGCTCCTGGCCGCGCCCCCCTCCTACCTCGGTGACATCGCGGCCACCGCCGGACTGCGCAGGCTCCTGAGCGACGGGCGCGCGCTGGCCCGCATACGTCAACTCTCCCCGGCAGACGTCATCCTGCGGGCCAGACGCCTCGCACGCACTCCCCTCCAGCAGGCGATGAGCGAACTCGCCTCCCATCTCGACGAGCCCCTGGACCACCCGGCGCGGTGGGCGGACGCGGTTGCCTGGTGGCCGGCCCCGGGACCGGAGGCGGCCTGGCTGACCGACAGGGCGCGTCGGCACCTGGCCGAACTGGCCGAGGAGCGGGCCCGATCGACCGGACCCGCGTCCCGTTCAGCGCCGGTGACACCGGGCACCCGGGCAGTCCTGTGCGAGCTGCGCACCTCCGCCGCCGTGCAGGCTCAGTTCACCTCCACAGCCCGCGCGTTCGGTATCTGGCCGCACGCTCCCTTCCTGGACAGCGAGGTCGTACGGGCCTGCACCCGCCTCCCCTTGCCGCGCCGGATCGACCCGTTCACCGCGAAGCCGCTGCTGGCGGCCGCGTTGACCGGCCTGGTCCCGGGTCCCGTACTGCGGCGCAGGACCAAGGGCGACTACGCGGCCGAGAACTACCGCGGGGTCCGCCGCTCAGCGACACAGATCAAGGCGCGGCTTCTCGGCTCCCCGCTGGCCGAACTTGGAATCATCGAACCCTCGCGGGTGGTCGCCTCGGTCGAACGGGCGGTCGCGGGTCTGCCCGCACCTTTCCCAGCGCTCAACCGCCTGCTCGGCGCGGACCTGTGGCTGACGGCCGGCGGCAGCGGACAGGAGTGGTGATGACGCGACTGAGCGTGTCCGAGTACGTACGCGAGAGCACCTCACCGCACGGTGGCAGCGTGCTGCTGGACGTGCGGTCCGGCCACTGCTTCGCGATGAACTCCATGGCGCACGCCCTCTGGCAGGAGTGGCACCGCAGCGGGAACTTCGACTCCGCGGTACTGGTGTTGGCCGACCGCTACCCGCATGTGCGGCACGACCGGATCCGCGAGGACGCCCGCCGCCTCGCCGACGACCTGATCAGTCGTGGCCTCCTCGCTGCGCACGCCCCGAGCCGGACGGCGGGCCGGCGTCCGGACGGTCACGAGTCCGCCCGGCACGCCCCACCGCGGGGCGAGGTTCCACCCGTCGCCGAAGTGCCCCCGGCCGCGGCCCAGATGACCATGGCCGCCGAACCGATGCGGGACGAACGGGACCGCTCCCTTCGCGGCGCCGCGACCGCGCTGCTCGGCCTGCTCGCACTGCTCGGCGCTCTGCTGCTGATCCGGCTGCCGTTGCGGACCGTCTCCCGTACGGTGAGCTGGACCGCACGCACCTGGTGCCGGCGGGAGGCCACGCCGGAGGAGGCCTCAGCCTCCCTCGCGACGGTGCGGCGGGCAGCCCGGAGGTACCCCGGACGCGCCGCCTGCCTGGAATTGTCCCTGGCCACGCTCGGGGTCCTGGCCCTGACCGGCCGGCGGGTGGTGTGGTGTGTCGGCACGGCGGACGACCCCTACCGTTTCCACGCGTGGGTGGAGGCGCAGGGAGTCGCCATCGCCTCACCTGACGAGTACGGCCATACCGAATTCCGCCGTGTTCTCTCCGTGAGCTGATGGTTGGACAGACGCGCCGCTGGAACGGGGCGTTCCACGGCCGTCCCGGCCTCTTGCCACCGCCGTGTTCAATTCGCACACCCCTGGCGCCTGCCGGGATTCTTACCGGATAGTTTCAAGAACGCCGCGGAGAATCCGAGCGGATTCCCCTTCATAGGCCAGACTTTGTGCGCTAGTCTGACAAAGCGAAGGGGCGGTCACCGGTCTCCCGGCAACCGCCCCCGTTGGAGGGACCTGCTCATCCCCTCAGACGCGCGGCCACAGCGCGTCGACCAGCGTCGTGTCACCGTCTCCGTGAGTCATCACACTCAGGAACACGAGGACCATGACGATGATGACCACTCGCACGTGCTGCCAACGCACAGAGACCGACCAGCGGGTGGTCATCGTCATCTTCATACCCATGTCACTTCACCTCACCTTCCCCACGCGTCGACACCGGTGCCCGGCAATTCGGGATTACGGCAGCGACTCCGCGTAAGGAACAGTGTTCCCGTCAACCTGCCGCAAGACAATGGCCTTTGACGTGCTCCCACGTGCCTCACGAGCCCCAGCCCGAGGGAATCTCCTCCGCGTCGCACTTCAATTCACCTATTTACAACGAGTGATGAATGCCGTCGCGACGTGAACCGAAAATTGAGACCGCTCTCTGAGCCGGGCCCCACCTCAGCGGACACCACGGAGGCAGCCGGTCTCGCACAGCCGAACCGTCAGCGAGCGTTCCAGCACCCCCAGCCCCCACCCGGGCACGCCTTCCACCAGATTCGAAGGCAAACGGAGAGTGAACGCCCCTCGCCATCATCGAATAGCGCGGCGCATGGCCCGCAGTGACGCCGTTAACGCGTGCGCGCCAGCCCTCTAAACACACTTGAATGTGACGCAAATCACATGTGTCGCGCGTCCTGATGGACCCGGGGTTCCTGCGGCGGGACCGTAGGGAGCGGGTGGACCGGCGCCGAGGGGTAGGCGGAGGGGGCTCCGCCGAGCACGCGGGACTCGGGAAGCCACATGGCCAGGATGAGGCTGGTCCGGTCGAAGACCTGGACGGCACCCAGGGCATCCGGCAGCAGTCGACCCGGGGACGGCGTACGCGCCAGGGCGTCGAGCGAGCGGGCAGCCGCTTCCCCGGGGGTGTCCGCCGCAGTACGTGCGGCCACGGTCAGCACGCCGATCTGCTTCTCGTCGGGCTGGTGCAACAGCCAGACGCTCGCCGCTCCCGCGGCACCGGCGTGATCGCGCAGCGCGGGCCAGGACTGCTCCAGCAGCCGGGCTGCATTCGCGGCGTCGCCGTCGTAAGTCCAGCGCTCGAAGCGGTTGACGTGGTGCGTGGTGGCCAGCGGGGTGAAGTCGTGGGCGCCGGTGACGCGCCAGATGTGCCGGTCCACGTCCAGGAAGAACGGGCGGTCCCAGAACTTCACGCCCTCCTCGAACTCCAGCTCGTTGCTGGTGAAATCGTCATAGTCGAGGACGTTGTCCCAGGTGTCGAAGAGGTAGCGGCCGCCGATCTGCGGCGTGCCCGCAGCGGAGTCGAAACGCAGCGGCGTGTACTTGTGCCGCATGCCGGGCCGTATGTCCATGCTGCGCCGCTCGATTTCGAGCATGTCGACCAGCTTTTGGACAGGCAGGTCGCCCGGAATCTCGAAGTCGGAGGTGAAGGCAGCCTCCGCCGCGATCGGACCGGTCTCGTAGCCGCGGATGTCCATGAGGGGTCTTCCTTTCATGCCGGGGGCCCGCCGACCGCAGGTGCGGCGAGGGCCATCCGGAGGGGTGTGCCACCGAACGTAACCGAACGCCGCTCAATAAACAAACACTGTTTAGTTTCCGATCGGGTGTACCCTCGGGCGCATGGATACCCCGCCCCAGCCGACTCGCCGTGCACGCCTCCGCGCCTCGACGCTCCGGGAAATCAAGACGATCGCCTCCCGGTTCCTCGCCGAGGGCGGGGCCGGCACGCTGTCGCTGCGCGCTGTCGCCCGCGAGATGGGCATGACGCCGGCGGCGCTGTACACCTACTACGACACCCGGGATGATCTGCTCGCCGCGCTCGCCGCCGATGCCTACAGCGCGCTGGCCGAAGCTCTCGAACAGGCGCGCGGCACCCTCCCCCCGGAGGACACCGCAGGCCGCCTGGTCGCCCACGGGCTGGCGTACCGCGAGTGGGCCCTCGCCCACCCGCACGAGTTCCGGCTGCTGTACGGCGAGGCACCCGCCGGACACCCGGCATCCCCCTCCGTCCAGGCCGCGGCCCAGGCCGAGCACCGCCTGTGCCTGGGGCTCCTCGGCCTGGTCGCTGCGGCATGGCCGCTCGCCGACGCGCTCGAGGACGCCGAGGACTATTCCTGGGAGGACTTCGACGCCGGGTTCGTCCCCCCGGCCCGGACGGCGCACCCCGAGCTGCCGCCCTCCGCCCTCGCCGTCACGCTGCGCGTCTGGGGCCGGATGCACGGCATGGTCGCGCTGGAAGTGGCCGGCCTCCTCGGCCCCCGCGCGCGCGACACGGCCCGGCTGTACCGCGACGACCTGCGCGACCTCGCCCGGTCCCTGGGGCTCCCCCCTGCCCACCCTTCGCCCGCCGCCCGCGCATAGCCGTCCCCCAAGCGGACCTCCAGACCTCCGGCCGGAGTTACCGCGGCTGAGGGGACCCGGCGTCGACGATGTGTTCGGCGAGTTCGCGGGCCGCCGCGGCGGGCGGGCGGTCCTCGGGGCGGGCCGCGCCGGTGGCGAGCAGGCCGTCGACGAGGATGAGCAACTGGTCGGCCGCGAAGTCGGGACGCGTGTGGCCGAGAGCGGCGAGTTCGGCCGTGAACAGCTCGCGGAGCGTACGCCGGTAGGCCCGCGTGACCTCGTGGCCGGGATGCTCCCGGTCGGTGAGCGCGAGGTCGGCGGCGAGGTAACGGCAGCCGTGGAAGTCCGGCTCCGCGGCGATGCGGCCGAGCCGGTCGACGACCGCGAGGAGCCGGGTCCGCGGGTCGTCGCCCGCCGCGTCCATGGTGGCGCGGTAGTCGGCCGCATCCTCGGCTGTACTGCGGCGCAGCACCTCCGCGATCAGACCGTCCTTGCCGCCGAAGTGCTCGTACAGGGAACGGCGTGCGACGCCGGCCGCCTTGAGCAGCGCGTCCACGCCGACGCCGACGCCATGGGTGTACGTCAGCTCCTGGGCGGCGAGCAGCAGGCGTTCGCGGGGGCCCGGCTTGGTCGAAGCGGTCATGGCGTGATTGTGCAGCACTTGACGCGGTAGATCAATTGGTCTATCTATATGGGCAGAGGGTAGATCGACCGGTCTATCTCATCGAGGAGGCGTCATGTCCGTTCGCAGCACCGCCGAAGTCATCGACCGTTTCAACCGCGCGTTCACCGACCGTCAGGCCGCCCTCCTCGCCGACCTGATCGCCGAGGACTGCGTCATGGAGAGCGTCCAGCCCGCGCCGCGCGGGGAGCGGGTGGTCGGACGCCAGGCCTGCACCGAGTGGTGGACGGCCCTCGTCGACGACCACACCTCGCAGTTCACGCCCCAAGAGGTAATCGTGGCGGGCGACCGCGCGACGATCGTGTGGACCTACCGCTTCGGGGACGGCCCCGATCAGTGGGTGCAGGGCGTCAACATCATGCGCGTGACGGACGGCCGGATCGTGGAGGCCCTCGGCTTCAGCAAGACGGGCGGCGAGGTCCCCCTGGCCGCGGAGTCCGACGACGCGTGAAGCGGCATGGAACCGCCTCGCGAGGGGCCGGGCATGGTGCCCGGCCCCTCGGCCTGGAGCCTGCACGCGGTGCAGGTCGTGCCGACACCGCGTCGTCGAGGACCGGCGATCCGCGTCAGCCGCTCGGGACCGCGGCCTGGGTGAAGCGAAGGTAGCGTTCGACGGACCGGGCCAGGACCTCGTTGCCCTGGGAGGTGACGACGCGGTGCCACCAGGCGCCGTAGATCCGCTCGAAGCGGTAGCCGGCGAGCAGGTCCGCCGCCGCTCGGACCGCGTGGGGGCGCTCCGGAATGTGGTTGGCGTAGCTGTACATGAGGGTCACCCAGCGGCCGTCCGGGCAGACGTTGACCACGTCCCCGGTGAACAGCGCCCCGTCCCCCGCGCTCCAGTGCAGCACCGCGCTGCCCGGGAAGTGCACGCCCGGGTTGATCAGGGTCACTTCGTCGGTGAGCTGAAGCGTGCGCCCGCTCCAGAACCGCACGGCCGGGTCCGGTCGGCCCACCCACTGCCGGTCCGCCTCGTGCAGATGGACCGGCGCGCCGAAGGCGTGCGCCCACTCCACCATCGAGGAGTAGAAGTGCGGGTGGCTGATCGCGATGTGGTCGATGCCGCCGAGTTCCTCCACGGCCCGCACCATCGCGTCGTCGAGATAGGGCACACAGTCCCACAGCACGTTCCCGGCGGCGGTGCGCAGCAGCAAGGCCCGCTGGCCGATGGCGAACTGCGGGGTGACGCCGACACCGAGCACGTCGGGCCCCTGCTCCTCGAAGAGGCCGCTGTGGCCCGCCTCGCGCAACCCGGCCAGCGTCGTCCACTGCTGGCCGCCGTGGCCCACGTACTGGCGCTCGTCCAGACAGACAGGGCAGTCGGGGCGCGGGGCGGTGTACTGGGTGCCGCAGGTACGGCAGATCGGCGGCGCCAGGGCGGTGGTGTCAGCCACGGCTGCCTCCGGCCAGCTCGGTGAGGACGTACGGGCGGCTCGGCCGCCAGCCCAGCTCTTCGCCGGCCCGCCGTCCCGACACCACCTGGTCGAGCGCGAGCGCCTCGGCGAACGGCTCCCCGAGCGCCTCGGCGGCTTCCGCGAGCGGCCACGGCTCGGCCCGGCCGGCGCCGCCCGCGGCGATGTCGGCGGCCGCGGCGAGGGCTGCCGTCGGGACGGACTCCCACGCCACGCCGTGCAGGAGGTCACCGGCGTGGCCCTTGGTGAGCGCGAGGGCGTACAGCTCGGCGAGATCGTCGATGTGGACCATCGGCCACCGGGTCGCGACCGAGCCCACGTAACGACCCGTGCCGTGCTCCCGGGCCCAGCCGGTCATCAGGGCGGGGATGCCGCCGTCCCGGCCGTACACGATGCCCGGACGTATCACCTGGGCCCGCACGTCGTCCCCGGCGGCGGCGAGCACCCGCTGCTCGATCCGCGGCCGGTAGCCGACGATCGCGATCGGGTCGGTAGCGGCGTCCTCGGTCAGCGGGGTGTCCCCGGTGGCGCCGAGCACCCACACGCCACTGGTGTAGACGAACGCCCGGCCCGTGCCGCGCAGTGGTGCGAGCAGCGCGTCCTGGGCCGCGGTGTCCACCGCCTCGTCGCCGCTCGGCGTGGCCAGGTTCACCACCGCGTCCACGTCGTCCGTCACCGCCGCGCGCAGCGACGCCGGGTCGGTCAGATCGCCGACCCGCACCGGGATGTCCGGATGCAGCTCGGCCGCGTTCTTGACCAGGGGCACCACTTCGTGGCCCTCCCGCGTCAGGCACGCCGTAACCGCGGAGCCGATGTAACCAGTGGCGCCGAGTACCAGAACCTTCATGAGCCCTCCCAGGCTGTCGTTCTTCCAACACCAGAACCGTAGGATCCGCGCCGGTACCCGCGGATCCGTCGAACGACCGGGGTCCTTACCAGGGTTCGCGCCCGTGCCGGGGTGGTCAGGCCAGGCTGAGCGCTCCCAGGGCGGCCCGCGACGTCACGCCGAGCTTCGGATAGGCGTTGGACAGGTGGTAGCCGACCGTGCGCGGGCTCAGGAACAGACGTGCTCCGATGTCCCGGTTGCTCAGGCCCGTCGCCGCGAGCCGGACCACCCGCAACTCCTGCGCGGTCAGCCGGCCCGCGAGGTCCGCGTCCGCCGCCGGTGTGGACGGGGTGGCGCCGACGGCCCGCAACTCCGCGCGGGCCCGGTCCGCCCACGCGGCGGCCGGCATCCGCTCGAACGACTCCAGCGCTACGGTCAGCGCCTCCCGGGCGTCGGCCCGGCGCTTCGCCCGGCGCAGCCACTCCCCGTACAACAGCCGGGTGCGCGCCTCCTCGAACGGGCGGCCGTCCCCCGCGTGGGCGGCGAGCGCCCGCTCATAGAACTCCCCCGCCGCGTCGTCGGCGGCGAGCAGGGCGTGGCAGCGCAGTCGCACCGCCCCTGCCCACGCGGTCCCGGTGGCATCGGCCCAGTGCGCGAAACGCTCTACCGCCGGCCGGGCCTCGGCGGCCCGGTCGATCCGCACGGCGGCCTCCACCTGATCGGGCAGGCTGTGCACGGAGACCATGAGATGCCGGTACGGTCCCCCGGTGAGCGCGGCGAAGCGTTGCAGCGCCCGGTCGTAGCGGCCGACCCCGAGATCGAACAGGCCCTGCGCCCGGGTCAGCCAGAACGGGGCCGGCGCGACACCGGGGCCGAGGTACCGCCCCGCCCGCCCGGCAGAACCCTGCGGCTCCCCGCCGTCCCGCCGCCCGGGCGCTCCTGTGCCGTCCGGTTCTTGCCCGTCGAGGGCGTCCAGCACCGCCAGGACGCCGCTGAGCATCGTGGCGAGATGGCTCTGACCGGTGTCACGAGCCATCTCCAGTCCCTCGACCGCCGTCGTGTACGCGTCCCGGTGCCGGCCCAGGAACAGCCGCAGCCGCGCCAGCCGCAGCAGCACCCGCGGCAGCACCCCGACGGCACCCTCCGCCCTGCACTCCCGCTCCAGGGCCACGGCCTCGTCGTGCACCGTGCGGTACTCGCCGAGCAGCATGTCCCATCCGTGCAGCCGCACCTGATCGGTCAGGCCGCGC
This sequence comes from Streptomyces sp. NRRL S-920, assembly GCF_000717945.1. Classification (NCBI taxonomy): domain Bacteria; kingdom Bacillati; phylum Actinomycetota; class Actinomycetes; order Kitasatosporales; family Streptomycetaceae; genus Streptomyces; species Streptomyces sp. NRRL S-920. Next base: position 13,078 of record NZ_JODF01000036.1, on the reverse strand, counting down.
TCCTGCCGGGTCCGCACGACGTACTCGGCGAACTCTCGTATCGGCGCCGCCCCGGCCGCCAGATCACCCGCCAGTGTGTCGAGCACCCCGGCCGCGCCCCGTTGTACGGGATGCTCGCCGAAGTCCAGACCGGCCACCCGCGCGCGGGTGTCCCGGGCCGCCTCGACGGGGTCCGGCGCGTCCCAGGCCATCGCGGCCGACTCGAACAGCAGCCATGCCCCCATGGCGGGCCGGTGCGGCGTCACCTCGGCAGTCGCCTCGACGAGCAGCAGCCGCGCCGACTCCGAGCGGCCGCGCCCGTGTTCGAGCGCCGCCCGGACGCTGGCGAGCCGGGCGATCGCCGACGGACTGCTCACCGGCCCCGCCTCGTCGGCGAGCGTCCCCGCCAGCTCCGCCTGTCCGGCCTCGGCGGCGGCGGCCGACGCGGCGGCCAGCCGCAGCGCCCGGGCATCCTGGTCCTCGGTCAGTTGTGCGGCCCGCCGGTAGGCGGCAGCGACCGCCGCCCGGCCGCCCCGGGAGCGGAACAGCTCGGCGCTGCGCTCCAGTTCGGCGGCGACCGCCTCGTCGTAGCCGACGGTCGCCGCGGCCAGGTGCCAGGCCCTGCGGCCCATGTCCCCGGCGGCCTGCGCGACGTCGGCGAGCGCCCGGTGAGCGGTCGTCCGCTCGGCCAGCACCGCACCTTGGTACGCGGCTGCCCGCACCAGCGGATGCCGGAACACCAGCCGACGTCCGGACACTCTCACCAGGTCCGCGGCCTCCGCGGGTCCGAGGTCCCCGGCGGCCGCGCCCGCCCGTTCTCCCGCCGCCATCACCAGCGCCACGTCGCCGGTGTCGTCCGCCGCGGCGACCGTCAGCAGCTGGCGGGTGGGCGCGGGCAGCGCCCGGATCCGCTCGTCGAAGATCCGCCGCACCCGCCACGAGGCCGGCAGCACGGCGATCTCCCGCGCGTCCAGCGGCTCGCTCCCGTCCCGCTGGGCCGCTGTCAGGGCCCCCGCCAGCTCCACGAGGGCGAGCGGATTGCCCTGCGCGAGCCCGAGGATGCGACTGCTCACGGTGGGATGCAGGTCGGGCGCCCGATCTGCCAGGAGCGCCGCCCCCTCCTCGTCGGTCAGCGGCCCGAGGTGCAGCATCGGCAGGCCCGGCGTGCCGTCGAAGACCGCCGAGTCCTCATGCGCGGCGAACACCATGGCCACCCGCCCCATGCCGAGTCGGCGGGCCGCGAACAGCAGCGCGTCCACGGTCTCGAGGTCCAGCCAGTGGGCGTCGTCCACCAGGACCACGAGCGGGCGTTCCTCGGCCAGTTCGTCGAGCAGGCCCAGCGTCGCGGCCCCCACCAGGAAGCGGTCCCCGGCGGGCACGTCATCCGGCGCGATCGCCCCGCGCAGCGCCGTCAACTGACGCTCAGGCAGGCTCCTGGCCCGGTCGAGGGCGCCCCGGAGGAGCACTTGCAGACCGGCGTACGGCAGCGCCGCCTCCGAGTGGACGCCCGTGCACCGCAACAGCCGGGCTCCGTCCGCGACCGCGGAGGCGCACCGGTCGAGCAGCGCCGTCTTGCCCGACCCTGCCTCGCCTGTGAGCACCACGGCCCCGCCCCGGCCCTGCCGGGCTCCCTGCAAGAGCCCGTCCAGTACTTCCCTTTCGTGGTGCCGGCCGCTGAGACCGGCGGGCCCCCGGTCGGCGGCCCTTGTCCGGACCGCTTCGGTCATCGGCGCTGTCCCCCTACTTGCTTTGAGCGTGGCTGACGGTGTTTTTGGTCCGCTGTCCGGCGGCGGCGTCGGCGCCTGCGCCAGGTTGGTCAACTCGGGCTTCCACAGCCCGAGTTGACCGACCATTGCCGCCCCGGACCTCACCGGTCCGTGGAGGTCGTCAGCCGACCACGACGGTGTTCTGCGCGGCGCCGACGCGCCACGCGCCGTCCTCCTTGACCAGGATGTAGAACGGGCGGCCCTCGGGGCGGTCGGTGATCCGGGTGCCGTCGTGGCGGACCGGCTGCTGGCGAACGTTCACCGCGGCAACGTCGGGCCGCAGGAACAGCACGCGCTCGACGTCGTAGACGGCGGTGGACTCGGCCATGGCACCGGGCAGCACCTTGCGGGTGAAGGTCTCGATCTCCTCGAAGCCCGACAGGCGCTTGCCGTGCCCGGTGGTCCACACCGGGTCCTGGCGGCGAAAGACGCTCAGAAACCGGTCGACCTGCTCGTTCTGCTGGGCCTGCTCGACCTGGGCCACCACACGGCGGATCGCTGCCACCGCGGCGTCGGTCTCCGGGCCCTCGGGGGCGCCGAACACCTCGACCGGCCGGTACGAACCCGTCGTCAGTTCGGCCACGGCACCCGGCCGGCCCGGCTGCCAGCCGAGGGCGGTACGGGCGGCCTCGCCGCTGACGCTCTGGTCGAGGGCGAGTGCTTCCGCGAAGAGCGGGCCGAAGGCCTCGGCGGCCTGTTCCACCGGTATCACCTGCGGGGCTGCGAGCACTCCGGCTGCGCGGCCGGCGGCCAGGGCGAGGTCACGGACCCGGACGGCCGACTCGCCGACGCCGTGCCAGACAGTGCCGGGCTCGGCCCGCTCGACGGCGGCCACGAACAGCTCGGCCAGGTCGTCCACGTGGACGGTCGGCCAGCGCACCCCCTCCGCTCCGTAGTACTCGGGCGCCCCCTGCTGGCGGGCCCGGTCGACCAGGATGGCGGGGATGCCACCGCCGCGGCCGTAGACGATGCCGGGCCGGACGACGACCGCGCGCACGCCCTCAGCGGCCTCGGCCAGCACCCGCCGCTCGATGTGCGGGCGGTAGCCGACGATGTCGATCGGATCGGTCGGGGTCTTCTCGCCGACCTCCTGGGCGTCGCCGGTGGCGCCCAGCACCCAGACGCCACTGGTGTAGACGAAGGGGCGGCCGGTGCCGCGCAGCGGAGCGGCCAGCGTCTCGATGACGGCGGTGTCGACATCGGCGTCGCCGCTCGGCGGAGCCAGATGAATGACGGCATCGATGTCCGGGGTCATCGCACCGGCCAGTGAAGCCGGGTCCGCGGTGTCGCCGACCACCTGGGCGTGCCAGCCCCGGCCGGGCTGCTGTTCGGCGCCCCGGGTGAGCGCGACGACCTGGTGGCCGGCGGCGACGAGGTGGTCGGTGACGGCGGAGCCGATGTAACCGGTGGCACCGGTGAGCAGAACCTTCATGATGTTCCTGTCGTGACGAACGAGACGATTCATCTCGTTTGGATGGTGTGGTGACGTGCTTCGAACCCGCGCGGTGTGCGCGGGATTCGCCTCAAAGGTTGATCATGTGGCCGGCCAGACCGTGGATCGCTTCCTTCACGGCCTCGCCGAGCGTCGGGTGCGCGTGCACGTTGCGTGCGACCTCGTGGACCGTCAGGTCCCACTGCTGGGCCAGCGTCAGCTCGGGCAGCAGCTCGGTGACGTCCGGACCGATCAGGTGAGCGCCGATGATCTCGCCGTGCTGCGCGTCGGCGATGATCTTCACGAAGCCGGCCGAGTCGCCGAGGCCATGTGCCTTGCCGTTCGCGGTGAACGGGAACTTGGCGACCTTGACGTCGTACCCCTTCTCCCGCGCCTGCGCCTCGGTCCAGCCGAAGCTGGCGATCTGCGGCCGGCAGTAGGTGGCGCGCGGGATCATCGAGTAGTCCAGCTCCATGGTCTCGGTGTCCCCGATGGTCTCGGCGGCGACCACGCCCATGGCCTCGGCGGTGTGCGCGAGCATCAGCTTCGCGGTCACGTCGCCGATGGCGTAGATGTTCGGCACATTGGTACGGCAGCGGCCGTCGACGTCGATCGCGCCGCGCTCGGTCAGCGCGACACCGGTGTTCTCCAGGCCGTAGCCCGCGACGTTCGGCGCGAAGCCGATGGCCTGGAGGACCTTGTCGGCCTCCAGGACTTTCTGTACGCCGTCCTTTCCGGTGACGGTGACGCGGACCTGCGGACCGGATTCGTCGATCGACTCCACGCGGGTCGAGGTGAGGACGTCGATGCCGAGCTTGCGGTACTGCTTCGCCAGCTCCTTGGAGACGTCGGCGTCCTCCAGCGGCGCGATCCGGTCGAGGTACTCGACGATCGTGACCTTCACGCCGTAGTTGTGCAGGACGTACGCGAACTCGACGCCGATCGCGCCGGCGCCCGCGATCACGATCGACTGCGGAAGGTCGTCGGCGAGGATCTGCTCCTCGTAGGTGACCACGCGCTCGCTGCGGGCGGTGCCGGGCAGCAGCCGCGGGGTCGCGCCGGTGGCGATGACGCAGTTGTCGAAGGACACCGTGCGGATGGCGCCATCCGCCTCTGTGATCTGGAGGGTGTTCGGGTCGAGGAAGGAGCCCCGGCCGTTGAACTCCGTGATGCCGTTCTTCTTCATCAGGAAGTGGACGCCCTTGACGCGGCCGTCCGCGACCGTGCGGCTGCGCCGGAACGCCTCGCCGTAGTCGAAGGAGACCGTGCCGTCGACCTTGATGCCGAAGGTCTTCGCCTCGTTGTTGAAGATGTGCGCCAGCTCGGCGTTGCGCAGCAGTGCCTTCGTCGGGATGCAGCCCACGTTGAGGCAGACACCGCCCCAGTACTTCTCCTCCACGACTGCGACCCGCTTGCCGAGCTGCGCGGCGCGGATGGCGGCGACGTAGCCGCCGGGGCCTGCTCCGAGTACGACGACGTCGAAGCGTTTACACATGGGAATTCCTTGGTTTCGAGAGATTTCGAGGCGGGCGGGAGTGGACAGCGGGCAGCGGGCAGCACGGTGACGTCGGGGGTGCCGCCGGGCGGCAGGTCGGCCGCGGATATCGGACCCAGTAGGTCGATCAGGGACGTGCGTCGGCGGGAGCGGCTTCGGTACCCCACCGGTCGAGCATCGCGTAGGCGGGCTGCCATTGATCCGTATACGCATGGTGTGCGGACTCGGGCAGGAGCGCCGCGAGAACGGCGGCCACGGTCCGCTCGGCCGCACCGTCCAGGAGCCATGGCAGGATCCATGCCGCGTCGGCCTGGATCAGCTGCGCATGAGCGCGTTCGAAACGCTCCCACTGATCCTCGCTCAGCACGACCTGGGCCACCGGGAACACGGACTCCTCTTCGCGGCGGAGATGGCCGCGTAGTCCGGTGACCAGCGAGCCGGTGAGGTCAGCGAACAGATCGAGACCGAGATAGGGGCCTGCGAGCGCCTGGTCGATCGCCTCCAGCAACTGGTCGAGCACCGCGTGCTCGGCCTCGATCGCCTCCAGCCGCGCCAGGCAGAGGGGCCGCCCGAACAGAGCATGGCGCAGGGAGGGCCACAGCACGTCGTCCTCGGCGGTCTGATGAGCACGCAAGGCCCGACGGAACAGAGTCCAGCCCACAGCGGTGCGCAGGATGTGTCGGGGATCGGGATCCGGGTCGGGATCGGGATCGGCGCGGGCCGTGGCTCGGGCGATGAAGTGCAACTCCCTTCGTAATGCGTTGTGCATCGCGTACGTCACGGTCATGTCGAACCGGTCTCTCATTTCTGTTCTGACTCCTGGTTCCGGTGACCGGGCAGTGGGAAGCCATGCCTGACGGTGCAGCGGCAACGTGGATAGGGCGGCGGGATGGCGCGGCCGGGAAGGAACCGAGGCCCTCGACCAGCGGCCCGCCCGGCTCCTCAAAGCCTCCCGCGAGAGCCAGGTCGGATCAACACAAACCTTGCTCGTTGATCGATAACTCGACGGTTATCGGAGCGCGGGGGGCGCCCGGGCAAGCCGAGCGGACGCCCAGACGCAGCGGGCTGTCAGAACCGTATGGCCCCGAATTCGCGGACCATGTCGGCGAGAGCAGTGATCAGTTCGTTCTCCGCGTCGGTCCGCCAGATCAAGGCGAAGGACAATTCCGGCTGGTCCGTGACGGGCAGCCAGCGGACGTGCGGCATGCCCCAATGCCGCGTGACGTGGCTGGGGAAGCTGTGGATGATCTCGCCCATGCCGACCTGGTTGATCAGCTCCTCCGCGTTGGTCACGATGCTCCCACGCTCGATCGTCCGGCCCTGCGACGTGTGGAAGGGCAGGTAGGCGTCCTCCCAGTAGTCGGGCATGTCGGGGGCGACGGCGTGCTGGAAGTCGGAGAACACCTCAAGGCGCACCGAGGTTCGCTGGGCCAGCTCATGGTCCGCGGCCACAGCGAGAACCCGGGGGTCCGTGCACAGGACCGGGCCGACGGTGAGGTCCGGTTCCTCCACGGGCAGCCAGGTGACGAGGACGTCCATGTTGTTGTCACGGAGCCGGCCGAACGGATCCACGTACTCCAGCTGACGAATCTCCAGCTCCCACTGGGGATTCCGCGAACGGAAGGCCCTCCAATAGGCATGCATGTCAACGACATTGAAGGGCATCATGCCGACCCGGAGCCTGCCGGTGACACCCCGGGCGGCCATCCGGGCGCGCTCCAGAGACTCGTGCAGGCCCGCATAGACCGGCTGCAAGTCGTCGCGCAGCTGGCGTCCGACGTCGGTCAGGCGCACGGTGCGGCTGGTGCGCTCGAACAGCGCGGCGCCGATACGCCGTTCCTGCTTCCTGATGGCCTGGCTGACCCGTGCCTGAGAGACCAGAAGCCGCTCGGCACTCCGTCCGAAGTGCAGCTCCTCAGCCAGAACCAGGAAGATCTCAATGTCCCGCAGCTCCATCGCGCCCCCGTACCCTCCGCGACTCGCCAGCCACAAGCTGCCGAGCCTCGGAAGTATACGGCGATCGAACGTCCGCGCGAGGAGTAGTTCTGGGGAGGGCGGACCGGCTCGGCGGACGGTTCCGGCTTCGGGTGGCTCTGCCGACTCAGGGCCCTGCTGAAATGTGGAAAGTTCGCCCAACGAGCACCATCGCCCGCTCATACTGTTCAAGTGGACAATCTGCCGCTCTCGGCATTCGACGCGTGGCTTGGTCTACGCAACCGCGGCATCCTGTCCGAGGAGCAGGCGATCCAGGAGATCCGGTCACTGCCGCCGCTGAGTGCCGCCGATGCCGAGGCGGCTGCCGAGCGGGTCAAGGCACCGCCGCCTTCCGCCGCGGAGGCCGGGGCCCAGGCGCAGGACGTCGGCACTGGTAAGCCAGCCACGTTCGGCTCCCTGGAGCACAGGTTCAGCTCCCTGGAGCACAGGCGTAACCACTTTCTGCTTCTCCACGAAAGTGTGCGCCCGCGCGACGACGGTTCGCTGGGCCCGCACCGAGCGGTGCGGGACTACCTCATCGCGACGGTCGACCTGCTGACCGACCAGCAGGATGCCGTCGTCCTGGACAAGGCGGCGAGGCTGGCCGATGCCTACTGCGCTGAGACGGCGTCGGCGCAGGCCCTCAATCTCGCCGGACGTGTCCACTTCGAGCCCTACTCACTGGGCGCGGGCAGCATGTCCTACGCGCATGATGTGTCCCTGCGCGACTATCGCCGAGCGTGGGCGATGGGCGTTCCCAGGCCCTGGTCCGAGCCGAAGCGGACGGACGCCCTCAGCTCTGAGTGGAAGAGATTTCCCGGCATTGAGGAGTCTTTCCAGCGTGCCACCGCCTACTTCCAGCGCGCCGCCGACCTCGACGACGGTGTCGAACGGGGCCGTGCCCTGGCCTACCTGGCGTTGATCGAGCTGACCAGGGCGACGGCCGGCGCCCCCCTGGACCACCCACGCCTTGAAGGGTGGCTGGATGAGGCCGATCGGCTGCTGCCGACAGGTGCGGATCCCACGATCTGGGCCAGGCTGTGGCTGTTCGTGGGTGATCTGCGCGATCCGTCGGTCATGCTGCGCCGACCGCGCGTCCACGTACGCAATTTCGCGAACATGCTTGCCGAGTACGGCCTGCACGCCACCGCCTGGCTCTATCTCTCCGCGCTGGAATGCGCGACCGGCGCCGGTGACTTCGGGCAGTTGACCGCACTCGCGCAGATACTCCATCCCTACCTGCCCCACGTCGGCATAGAACAGGCCCGGCTGCACTTCACGAGCCAGTGGTGGCATTTCCTGCCCGAGGATCCGACCGGCTGCGAGCAGCACCTGACAGGGACACCGCCCGAGACGTTCCTCGCCTACGGCCAACCGGCAGCCGCCGTCCACGCCTTGCTGCACGCGCGCTACGACGCAGCGACGCTCGATCGGGTCAGGGCAGCGGTCAAGGGCAACGGCCGGCTGATGCAGGGCTTCAAAATTGCCCAAACGTATACGTTCGACCTCGTAGGCAACCTGAGTTCTGACGACGCGGACCCTGCGCGGACCGCGGAGGCGGCGTGGGGATACCTCTTGGCGGGTTGCCCGGACACCGCGACGTTGTGCTTGACGGCGATGTCCCGGCAGCTCAGGCGCAGCGCAGCGCAAACCGGCGCCGACACCGCACTCGTTGTGCACTACCTCGCCGAGCTGGTGGCCGGAGCCGGTGCGGCACTGGGTGATCAGGGGCATCGGCTCCTACAGGAGGCGCTGTTCGAGCTGGCCGCGCTCGCTGCTCTTCGCCGCTTCCCGGACAGAGACACCGTCTGGCTCGTGGTGCACCAGATCGCCAAGGGCTTCGTGCTGGGCGCCGCGTTGCGCGGCGACAGACACGAACACGACACGCAATCCGTTGCGGACGGCGCGCTGTTGCGGGCATCCGGCACCAGCGGGTTCGCACTCACGGGCGGGGACTGGCAACTGGACGGGGTATCGACGCAAGTCGCCGCGCCACTCACGCTCCGCGAAGCGCAGCCGGGAACCGACAGCGCCGAGCAGTCCGTCAACTGGCGTCGCGTCTACCACCTCACACTCTCGAAGCGCCTGGCGAGTACGGGCGCGGCGGGCGCCTGGCAGTCAGGCGGCCTCACCGAGGTCAAGGAGACCCTCGGTACCTCCGCGTGCCTGCTCACGCTCCTCACCGGATACGTGGACGACGAGCACGGAAACGCGATCACCGCCGAGCTGGTCAGCACTTCAGTGCGCCGGGCCGCCCTCTTCACCAGCACCGGGACGGGGCCGCTACTGAGAGGGGCCCAACTCGGCGACAAGCGGCGCGGCGTCATCGACCTGTCCGTGTGCTTCGGTGCCCTGCCGAAGCTGTTGGCCCAGATCCAGCAGGACCCACTCACCCGCCCCCTGTCCATCGAGGCCGAGCACGGCCTGCGCGCCATGGCGCAAGAGGTCCCTGTGACAGGCTGGCTGGAGGACCTCGGCCCCGAGGTCACCACGCTGTACGTGTGGCCGCATGAAGCCGCCCATTCGCTGCCGTTCTGGCTGCTGCCATTGGGCGACGGCATCGTCGCGGACCGCTTCACCGTCAGCATGCTGCCCTGCCTGGAAGCACTGTTCTGGGCCGACCGGCACAAGGGTGGCACGGCAGAGGGCGCACTGGTGCTCGCCTCGGCCGATGGTGGTGTGCCCTACGGCCTGACGCATGAGGAGTCGGTGGAGCACACGGCGCGTGAGATCGCGGCCATGTTCGGCTGCGAGGCGCTCACCGGGGAGCAGGCGACACCGGCCGAGTTTCTGTCCCGGGCCGGCAACGCCCCCTTCATTCATCTCGCTGCCCACGGCCTGCACGACCCGGACGCGCCGTTCTTCCACTGCCTGTTCCTGGCCGGCGAGGAGGGACGGCTGTTCGCCGACCAGATCCTGCGGTGCGACCTGCGTGCGGTCCGGCTGGTCACCCTGGAGGCGTGCGAGTCGCTCCAGGTGCGCTACGACTACCTGGACAACGTCATCGGACTGGCGGCGACACTGATCCGCGCCGGCGCCGGAGCCGTCGTAGGGGCGCGCTGGGCCGTGCGCCCGGAGGTGTCCGCACAGTTCTTTCCGACGCTCTACCAGCACCTGCAACACTCGGGCGACGTCGGAGCAGCCTTCACTCATGCCCAGCGGCTCACCCGCCGCAGCCATCCTCAGTACGCGGACTGGGGGGCATTCTGTCTCATGGGATACGCCGGATAGGAGCACCGTGGCACGAGCGATCCTGGAACTCGCCCTGCGACCGATGGCAGAGCACCCCGTCGACCTGGAGCCGCGGCGGGTACTGGGCAGCCCACCAGGCGGGCCTCTGGTCCGGCGGATGTCCCTGGGCGAGCCGATCCTCGCGCGCCTGGACCGTCCCGCAGGTGAGAGCGACGCCATCGACAACCACGTACGAGACAGACTGGCCACCCATGAGTTCTACGAGCTGCACCTGGTGATGACCCTTCATCCGCAGGCGGACGAACCGTTCGAGGACGCGGCCCTCGGCGTCAGCCTCACCGCACTGGACGGCGGGGAACCACCTATCGCCTGGTCTCTCTTCCCGCTGCGCGCCACCGTGCCGGTCAAGGTGACCCACAGCATCGGGGTCAACGCCAAACTCGGTTTCGTTGAACCGTCCGCCACACACAGCAGCGAAGTAAGCTCGGATCAGGTCTCGATGCTGGGGCTCGGTGAACGCGAGAGCGACTTCGAGTGGCGCCTGCGCCGCACCAAAGCGGCCGAACTCTCCGGTGTGCAGCGGATGTTCGCGGTGGTCATGGCCCGAAAGGGCGCTCCGTTCCAGGCCAAGATGGTCGTGTCGGCCTCCGTGCGCCGGGCGCGGCTCGGGCTCGCTCGCTTCCGCGCCGACCTCCCCGATAACGTGAGCCTGAGTATCTCCCATCACGGCAGTGAGTGACATCGCGGCCAGATGAAGAGAGCCAAAGACACATAGGGGCTGCACGGTATCGGGCCAAGGTTGGTGCGGCACAACTCGACGCGGGAGGCAGGGTGACGGCGACGATGCCTCCACCGGGAACCACGGCTGTCCTGGCACTGCTGCCGGACGCCGAACCGCTGCTGGAGCTGGCCGCCCAGGTGGACGCGCGGGTGGTGCGGCCGGGAGTGCCCGCACACGCGACGCTGCTCTACCCCTGGCTGCCGGCTGACCGGATCGGTGCGACGGAGCTGGACCGGTTGCGGACTGTACTGGTGCGGGCGGCGCCGGAAGCCGGCCGGATTCCCGTCCGGCTGGCCGAGGCGGAGCGGTCCGGCGCGTTCGTCGGTGTCCCGGTGCCCGAACTGCGCGCCCTGGCCACCGCCGTTCGCGTCGCCTTTCCCGAACAGGTCCCCTACGGCGGTCGGTTCGGGCAGGATCCGCCGGTGCACGTCACCGTGTCGCTGGACGCGGCCGCCCACACCGCCGCCGACATCACGCGTCGCGTCACCAGCCGTCTGCCGATCCGCACCGAAGTGTCCGCCGTGCACGTGGTCACCCTCACACCCGACGGCTGGCATCCTCTCGCCGAATTGCCGCTCACCCTCTGACCGAGCAGAGTTCTTCACAGGGGTTGCGCGGTCTGTTTCAACCCCTTGGCACAGGGAGAAGCTCCGCGGGAGCCGCGAAGGTGGCGCCGGGAAGGAACACGCGACGTGGAAGACGACTGCCGGGTACGGGGTCTTGTCCAGGAAACCGATCTGACACCCGACCGGCTCAAAGAGCTGCTCGCTCTCGCGAGGCATCTGAAGTCCGCACGCCTGAGGCTCGCGGAGCAGCCGTTGCTCGCGGGCAAGACCATCGCCCTGCTCTTCGCGAAGTCCTCCACGCGGACCCGATCGGCGTTCGAGGTCGCTGCTCTCGGCCAAGGCGCGCAGGTCTCCTACTTCGGTCCCGGCACGAGTCACCTCGGTGTACACGAATCGGCCGTCGACACCGCCATGGTTCTGGGGCGCATGTATGACGGGATCGCCTACCGGGGGCCGGACCACCACACCGTCGAGCGCTTGGCCCGGCACTCCGGTGTTCCCGTCTGGAACGCGTTGACGCCACCGTGGCATCCCACCCAGGCCCTGGCCGACATGCTCACCATCAAGGAACACTGCGCCAAGCCATGGGCCGACATCTGCCTGACCTACGTCGGTGACGGCCGGTCCAACGTGGCCAACTCCCTGCGGATCGCGGGGGCGTTGCTGGGCATGACGGTACGTGTCGTGGCTCCCGCGTCGATGAGTGGCTCCCCAGAAATGCGCGACCAGGTGGAGCGGATCTGCGCGCGAACAGGCGGGGGTGCGCAGGAGAGCGACGACATCGACGAGGGCGTGCGGGACGCCGACTTCGTGTACGCCGACACCTGGATCCATCTCGGGGAGCCGGTCGAGTCCTGGCGCCCCAGAGTGGCGGCCCTCGCCCCGTACCGCATCGACCATCAGGTCCTGGCCGCGACGAAGAACCCTCAGGTGCGTTTTCTGCACTGCATGCCCGCGGTGCACGACACGAGCACCTCGATCGGTGCGGCAGTACTGGCCGAGACCGGCAGGGAGGGCGCGGAAGTCACCACGGATGTCTTCCGCGGCCCCGCCTCACTCGTCCTCGACCAGGCTGAGAACCGGATGCACGCCATCAAGGCCCTGCTCGTCAGCGACCTGGCCGCCCAGCCGCATACCACCTGAGCAGACGGTTCGCGCTACGCCGGGTGCTACTTCGCGGCAGCTGTGCCGGGTCCTCCGCTGATGGATTCCTGGTAGGCGTCCGCGTAGGTGGGAGAGTCCTTGATCAGGTCGTCGCAGAACGCGGCGACGTCGGTGCCGATGAGTTCCAAAACTCCCTTGCCCGAGGCTACGCCCTCCTCGAAGAAGTCAACAATCCCGGGAAGCAGGGGCCCGTCAGGCAGGTCGACTGGCCCGACCTTGAACAGGTACTTCTGCATTTCCTTGTAGACGATCTGGTAGTCCGGGGGCAGAGCCTTGACCCGGGCCGTGTGCGCCCGCCACTGCTTCTTTCCCTCGATGATGTCCTGGATGCTCACGTCAGCCTCCCAGCCGGCTCAGTTTCCGTGCGACATTTCTGTTCAACTGCTCGCGCCACCGATCGCGATAAGTCCGGGCCTCTTTCCCACCGGCAAGCGCGGTACAGAAACCTTGGATGTCCTCGCCGAGCACCTCGTGGACACTCTGTCCGTCGGCCGCTGCTACTTCGAGCAGCCCCAGGGCGGCGTCGAGGATGGGCAGCAGGTTGCGGCCGGTGAAGTCCCCGTGGGGGAAGAGGTGGGCCTTGATCTGTTCCCACGCCGCCCGGTAGTCGTCCGGCAGGGCCGCAGCCCGGGCTTCGAACGCCTTCCATTCCCGGTTGAGATCGCTGCCGGTGACCTTCTCCCAGAAGTTCATCTCCCGCCCTCCTCCTTGAGCCTGTCGATGCGTGAT
>NZ_JODF01000035.1:0-72528 GCF_000717945.1 Streptomyces sp. NRRL S-920 | reverse complement strand
GGCGAGGGCCGGTGGGCTCAAGGGCGGGCGGCGGCCACCCTGCGGCGGTGGGCTCAGAGGCGGCGAGGGCCGGTGGGCTCAAGGGCGGGCGGCGGCGGGCCCAGAGGCGGGCGAGGGCCCGGGGGGCTCAAGGGCGGGCGGCGGCCACCCTGCGGCGGCGGGCCCAGAGGCGGGCGAGGGAGGGCCGGTGGCTCGGGGGCGGGTGAGGGCCGGTGGACTCAGGGCTACTCTGCGGCGATGGGCTCAGGGGCGGGGCCCCCGTGGCTCAAGGGCGGGCGAGGGCCGCTCTGCGGCGGTGGCGGGCCACGCGTTCGCGGTTGCCGCAGACCTCGCTGGAGCACCAGCGGCGGCGGTGGCCGCGGGACGTGTCCAGGTACACGATGGGGCAGTTGTCGCCCGCGCACTGGCGCAGCAGGGCGCGGGCCGCCGGGTCCGTGAGCAGGTCGACGGCGTCCCTCGCGACGCACGCCACGAGCGCCGCGCACTCCGGGGCCGCGCGCAGGGCACGGGTCAGGGTGCCGTCGGCGGCGCGGACCGCGCAGGGGGCCGGGGGCGCCGGCGCGGCCAGGGCGTTGACACGCTCCAGCGCGCTGTCGGCGGGCGCCCCCTCGATCTCGCCCAGCACCAACTGCTCGATGGACGAGCGGAGTTCGAGGAACGCGGTGAGCCACGGCGGGCCCACCCCGGGCCAGGAGGCGCCCGCCGGCACCAGGCCGGCGCCCACGAGCCAGGCGCGCAGCCTCGCCACGGAGTCGAGCCGCTCCACGGGATGGCGCGTCGCCACGAGGTCCAGACAGCTCCGCCCGGAGTCGAACCGCAGCTCGTACGGAGCCGGGGCCATGCCCAACGCCATGCGCCTGTCACCGCCTTGGGGGTCACCGGTGAGTGAATGCCGTGGTGCACTCCCTACAGTGCCCGTCCCCCGGCGGGTCCGGAACCCCCGCCACCGCCACCCGTCCGACGAACCGTCAGATACTGACCTATTCCCCTACTGCCGTACGTCCCGCACTGCCCTCTTCCTCGTACCGCCCTATGCCCCGTACTTGGAGTCGGCCGCCGGATCGACCGCGAGGCGGTACCCCCGCTTGACCACCGTCTGGATCAGCTTCGGCGCGCCCAGCGACGTACGCAGCCGGGCCATCGCCGTCTCCACCGCGTGCTCGTCACTGCCCGCCCCCGGCAGCGCGCGCAGCAGCTCGGCGCGGGCCACCACCCAGCCGGGGCGCCGGGCGAGGGCACGCAGCAGGGCCATGCCCGCGGGAGGGACGGCCCGCAGTTCCTCGTCGACCAGGACCGCGTGGCCGCGGATCTCCACGCGGTGCCCCGCGACCGGCAACACCCGCGCACGGGAGGGCAGTTCCTGGCAGAGCAGCTGTACGAGGGGGCCGAGCCGGAAGCGTTCGGGCTGGACGGTGTCGATGCCGAGGGACTGGAGCGGCAGCGCGGTCACGGGCCCCACGCAGGCGGCCAGCACGTCATGGCCGAGGGCGGCGAGGAACTCGGCCCCCATGCCCCGCTCCTCCGCGCGGGCCAGCAGCGACGCGGCGGCGGGCGCGCTGGTGAACGTCAGCGCGTCGACGCCCCGCGCGACCGCCGCGTCGAGCAGCCGGTCCACGGGCGCGAGGTCCTCCGGTGGCAGCCACCGGTAGACGGGCACGCCGACGACCTCGGCTCCCCCGGCCCGCAGCGCCTCGACGAAGCCGGGCAGCGGCTCGCCGTGCAGTTGCAGCGCGATACGGCGCCCTTCGACGCCCTCGCCGAGCAACCGGTCGAGGACCTCCGCCATGGACTCGGACGAGGGGGACCACTCCTCGGTGAGCCCGGCGGCGCGCACGGCGCCCTTCACCTTCGGCCCGCGGGCCAGCAGCTCGACCCCGCGCAGGCAGCTGAGCAGGGCCTCGCCGTACCCCCAGCCGTCGGCGGCCTCGATCCAGCCGCGGAACCCGATCGCCGTGGTGGCGACCACCACGTCGGGGGCGTGGTCGATCAACTCCTTGGTCGCGGCGAGCAGTTCACTGTCGTCGGCGAGCGGCACGATGCGCAGGGCGGGGGCGTGCAGGACGGTGGCGCCGCGCCGCTGGAGCAGCGCGCCGAGTTCGTCGGCGCGCCGGGCGGCGGTCACGCCGACGGTGAATCCGGCGAGGGGGCCGTGCGCTGTCGGGGAGTTCGCTGGGGTCGCGTGCATAGGGCTGTCTCGTCTCGACTGTCTCGTCTCGTCCCGCTCGTGGCTCGTGGGCGGCGGATCGTGGCTCGTGGGCGGCGGATCGTCGTGCGTGGGCGACGGATCGTCGTGCGTGGGCGGCGGACGACCGAGCCTGTCAATGGCGCGTGACAGGCTCGGATCGCGGCGATGTCCGCCGTGTTACGTCACACCTCGGCATAGCTGAGCTGCGGCTTCGCGTCCGTGTCGGCCCCGGCGCCGGTACCCGTACGGGCGGACGCCTTCCCCCGAAGGTATACGGCCCAGGTGACCACCGAGCACACCCCGTAGAAGGCGAGGAACGCGACGAACGCCCCCGTGCCCGACCCCACGGTCTGGAAGGACTGCCGCAGGGCGAGGTTGATGCCGAGCCCGCCGAGCGCGCCGACGGCCCCGATCAGCCCCATCGCCGCCCCGGACATCCGCCGCCCGTGGGCCGCGGCCTCCTCCCCCACGAGCCCCTTGCCCTCGGCCTTGGCCTGGAAGATGCCGGGGATCATCTTGTACGTGGATCCGTTGCCGAGCCCGGTGAGCACGAACAGGGCGATGAAGGCGCCGACGAACAGCGGGAGCGACTCCCTGACGGAGGCCAGCACGACGACGCCGGTCGCGGCCCCCATGCCGACGAAGTTCCACAGGGTGATGCGCGCCCCGCCGTGCCGGTCGGCGAGCCGCCCGCCCACGGGCCGGATCAGCGAGCCGAGCAGCGGGCCGATGAAGGTCACCTGCGCGGCCTCCAGCGGCGTACGCCCGAACTGGGTCTGGAGGACAAGACCGAAGGCGAAGCTGTAACCGATGAAGGAGCCGAACGTCCCCACGTAGAGGAACGCCATGATCCACGTGTGCGCGTCCCGGGCGGCGGCCTTGACGGCGCCCGTGTCGTTGCGCACGGAGGAGATGCTGTCCATGTAGCGGGCGGCACAGACGGCGGAGACGAGGATCAGCGGGATGTAGATCCCGAGCACCACCCGCGGCCCGCCGCTCGCCCCGATGACGGCGAGCCCGACGAGCTGCACGACCGGTACGCCGATGTTGCCGCCCCCGGCGTTGAGCCCGAGCGCCCAGCCCTTCTCCCGCAACGGGAAGAAGGAGTTGATGTTGGTCATGCTGGAGGCGAAGTTGCCGCCGCCCACGCCGGTGAGCAGCGCGCACACCATGAAGGTGGTGTAGGAGGTCCCCGGCTCCATGACGACGAAGGCGGCGACGGTCGGGGCGAGCAGCAGCGAGGCCGCGATGACGGTCCAGTTCCGGCCGCCGAAGCGGGCGACGGCGAAGGTGTAGGGGACGCGGACGACGGCTCCCACCAGGGTCGCCATCGACACCAGGAAGAACTTTCCGGCCGGGTCGATGCCGTACTCGGGCCCCATGAACAGGACCATCACGGACCACATGCTCCAGATGGAGAACCCGATGTGCTCGGAGAGCACCGAGAACGCCAGATTCCGCCGGGCGACCCGCTCCCCTCCCTCCTCCTTCCAGAACCTCTCGTCCTCCGGGTCCCACCGCTCGATCCACATCACACGCCTCCACGGCTAGTCCACGGGCCTCGCCGACGCCCGCGAAGGTGCCGACGCTCCCGAAGGTAGGGAGAACGCGTTTCGGCCCTGTGGCGCGGAGTGACCGCCGGGGAACGTTGCTCTCACGTGGGGCGGGGAGGGGTGGTGAGGAGCGGGGCGGCGAGGGCGAGGCCGGTCAGCCCAGGTGGGTGTCCCCGAGGGAGACCAGTAGGCGGCGCAGCGCCCAGTCGAGGGCCTCGCGGTCGGCGGGGGTGAGGGCGGTCAGCATGCGCTGTTCGTTGGCGATGTGGTCGGCGACCGCCCGGTCGACCAGGTCCAGGCCGGCCTCGGTGAGGCGGACGCGGATGGCCCGGCGGTCGGCGGGGTCCTGACGGCGTTCGATCAGGCCCTTGCGCTCCAGCTTGTCGAGGCGGTTGGTGATGGCACCCGAGGTCACCATCGCGGTCTTGAGGAGGCCGCCCGCGGTCAGTTCGTGCGGGGCGCCGACCCGGCGCAGCGTGGCGAGGACGTCGAACTCCGCGAACTCCAGGCCGTACTCGGCGAAGACCGTCTTCATTCCCTTGCTCAGCAGGTGATCGGCGCGCTTGATGCGGCCCACCAGGGCCATCGCGTCCAGGCCCGCGAGGTCCAGGTCCGGGCGTTCGCGGCGCCACTGGGCGCGCAGCTGGTCGATGGCGTCAGCGCGGGGCTCGTCCGGGGTCTCCTGCTGGGCCGCCTCCTGCGGGGCTGTCTTCTGCTGGGCTGTCTCCTGCTGGGCTGTCTCGTTCTCGGCCATGGCGGCGCAGCTCCAAATCTCTCAACGTTCAGATACTTGACGTTCGCGGATCGGGGGTCCATATTTATCTCAACGTTGAGAATAACAGCGTTCAGGGGAAGAGCGAGGGGAAGCATCATGATTGTCAGCAGGATCAACATCGCGGAGCGCACGTCGTCGACGCAGGGCGACGCCGGGGCCCCCAAGCCCCCGGTATCCACCTCGGCTCCCGCTCCCCGCTCCCCCTCCACCAAGGCGGTGGCCGGCATCGCCGCGCTGGCGGCCATCGGCCCGGCGACCTGGGGCACGACCTACGTAACGACCACCGAACTCCTCCCCCCGGACCGCCCGTTGCTCGCCGCGGCCCTGCGCGCCCTGCCCGCCGGGCTGATCCTGCTCGCGCTGACCCGACGGCTGCCGCGCGGCGACTGGTGGTGGAAGGCGGCCGTTCTGGGGGTGCTCAACTTCGGCGCGTTCTTCCCTCTGCTCTTCTTCGGTGCCTACCGCCTGCCCGGCGGTGTCGCGTCGACGGTCAGCGCGGTCATGCCGCTGCTGGTGGCGGGCTTCGGAGCCGGTGTCCTGAAGGTGCGGCCCACCCGCCGTACGTTGGCGGCGGGCCTCGTCGGTGTCGTGGGTGTGGGCCTGCTGGTCCTGCGCGGCAGCGCGGCGGTCGACGCCGCCGGGATCGCCGCGATGCTGGCGGCCACCACGCTGATGGCCCTCGCGGTGGTGCTCAGCAAGCGGTGGGGCCGGCCCGAGGGAGTCTCCCTGCTCACGCTCACCGGCTGGCAGCTGACCGCGGGCGGCCTGGTCCTCGCGCCCATCGCCCTCACCGCCGAGGGCCTGCCGGACCACTTCACGGGCGCCAACCTCGCCGGTTACGCCTACCTCGGCATCGTCGGCACGGCCATCGCGTACGCCCTGTGGTTCCGCGGCATCGAACGCCTCCCCGCCTCCTCGGTCTCCTTCCTCGGCCTGACCAACCCGGTCGTCGCCACGCTCGCGGGCCTGCTGCTCCTGGGCCAGACCATGACCCCCTGGCAGCTGGGCGGCCTGGCCCTGGTCCTGACGAGCGTCGTCCTTGGCCAGAGCCGCCGCGCGTAACGCGCCCCCGGACCACCACCAACTCACCCCCTGACCTGAACAGAGGAGCCCCCCATGCACACCCACACCGACACCCACACCCCCACTCCCACCCACGCCCCCCGCACCCGCGTCACGGTCTTCGGGGCGGCAGGAACCGCGGGAAGCCGCGTCGTGACGGAGGCCCTGTCCCGGGGCCACGAGGTGACCGCCGTGGTCCGCGACGCCGCCCGCTTCCCCGAACTGCACCCGGACGCCACGCACCGCACAGGTGACGCGGGAAACCCGGAGCACGTGGCGGAGTTGGCCGCGGGCCAGGACGTCGTCATCAACGCGACAAGACCCGCCCCGGGCCGCGAAGCCGACCACGCGGCCGTCATCAGAGCCCTGCTGGCGGGCCTGGCCGAGGCCCCCGGCGTCCGCCTCCTGGTGATCGGCGGCGCGGGCAGCCTGACGGTCCCCGGAACGTCCGGCACCCTGGCGATCGACGACCCGAGATACGTCCCCGCGGCCTGGCGCCACATTGCGGCGGCCTCCAACGCCCAGTACGACGCGCTCCGCACCGCGCCCACGGACGTGAACTGGACCTACCTGAGCCCCTCCGCGATCCTGGAACCAGGCACCCGCACCGCGGCGTTCCGCCTGGGCGAGGACGAACTCCTGGTGGACGCGGAGGGCAACTCGTCCCTCTCCATGGAGGACTTGGCGGTAGCCCTCCTGGACGAAATGGAGAACCCCCGCCACCCCCGCGCCCGCTTCACGGCCGGGTACTGAGAGCCGCACTGAGCGCCGGTCCCGCTACCGGTTGACGGACTGGACCTCACCGACCTCGACCTGCTGAGCCGCGCCGAACTCGCCGGCGGGCAGGTCGCCGCCCTCCCCCGCGGTGCTGGTCCAGCTGACCTTCCAGGTGATCGTGGCCTGGAGTTCGTACGCGCCGTCCCCCGAGGACCGCAGGTACTTCACACCGCACGGCGGGTCCGTGTCCGCGGGGGTGCCCTTGGCCCGGGGCGTGCCGATACGGCCGTTGTCGATCGTGCACTCACCCGATGCGGGGTACGTCTCGGCGTCCCCCGTACCCGGCTCGATCTTGAGAGCGACCGGCTCGGCCGTCGTCGTCGCGGACAGACCCGTTCCCGGGAGGGTCGCGGTCACCGAGATCTTCTTGAACTTGGCCTTGTCCAGCCACACCCACGTCGGCAGATTGACCTTCGTCCCGCCGTCGGGCGCCATTCTGACCTCGGTGTCCGGGACGGGGATCTGGCCGTACGCGTACTCGGCGAGGATTTTCGGCGTCACCGCGAGCGGCTCCTTGGGCGGTACGCCCTTGGTCACCCAGAACGGCAGCCTGTCGCAGGCCTTCGCCTCGGGCTCATCCTTGCGGTCCTCGTCGACGGCCGCCGCCCAGAACTCCCCGTCGCCCTGTTTGTCGAGGTTGTAATTCTTGTAGGGGTGCCCCTCCTTGAAGTACGAGTCGAGGATCCCGCCCACGAAGTCGCCCATCCCGAAGAACTTCATCTTCCGGATCGCCTTGACCGTCGCCTCGATCTCCTTCGGCGTATAGGCGGGCTCATACCAGCAAGCCGGCGGATCCCAGTTGCTGTTCGCCGGGGTGAGCGTGCCCGTCCTCGCCGACTGCGGACTGCCCTCGACCGTCGTCCGAATCCTCGTCTCGACGCCGAGGTTCTTGCCTTGACGGGAGCCTTGCGACTGGGCCTGGCCCGCTTCCTTCCGCCCACCCGTCGTCTTGCCTCCCGCCGCGTACGCGGCACCGGGCACCAATGTGATGACCAAGGCCAGGGAAGCAGCAGTCCCGCGGCTCAGAACTCGCCAGTTCACTTCATGCACCGCTTGGTTGCTTCCTCCACGTACGTGACGGATTCGGTCTGCCAGACACCCTTGGCGTTCTTCTTCAACCGCGTGTTGTAGAAGCCGTAATCGTCAGCCGATTCCGGGATGGACCGGTCCACCCGACCTGTCTTGCGGTCCTTGGGATACGTCTTGGAGCTGTCCTGGCAGTACGTCACGGCTGCCACGCCATCCTTGAGGAAGGTGACCTGACGGTCGTAATAGCGCGTGGTTCCGACGAAACTCCTGCCGTCCTTGTAGAAACTCTCCACGTATTCGGCGGCCGTCATCAGGGCTTCACCCGACGAGTAGAACTTCAACGCGGGGTGCTTCTTCGCATCGACCGTGATCGCCTCATCGATCGAATTGATCCGCCGCGCGTGGTCGGCCAGCACCGCGTCCTTCTTGGGATCTCCCGTCCTACCGCCCTCGAAGACGTTCTTCACGCCCTTCGGCAGCTTGATCTGCGGGCGGTCGATCCCGTCGTCGGACGCCTTCGGCGAGGGGGACTCTCTCGTCTCGCCGCCCGAGTCCGCGCCCGCGATCTTCTCCTTGCCCTTGGACTCCCCGCCGCCACCTCCGCACGCGGAGAGCGAAAGGGCCGCGACGGCGGTCAAGGCGGCCGCAGCGAGCAGGGTGGGACGGCGGTTCACGGTCACTCCTGGTGGGGTGGGGGTTCACTGGAGTGAACCAAGCTATCCATGAGGGGTAACCGATGCCAGCGGCGGGGGCGCCGCGACCAGGCCCTTGGCTAGGCGCGGGCGGACAGCACCCCCGTACGCCGCAGTTTCTGCCAGCGAAGGCGGCCTCCCGTGAGGGCCGTGATCCAGGACTGGAGCAGTACGACGTACATCAACTGCCGGTAGAGCAGCTGCTGGAGAGGCAGTGAGATCAGATGGGTCATGCGTTCGCGGTCGAGGCGGAAGGCGTACGCGGCGCAGAACGCCTGCACGGCGAGCACCCCGAGCCAGGCGGCGATGGTCTTCTGCGTGGGGCCGAAGACCAGGCCGTAGAGGAGGAACACGTCGATGAGGGGCGCCAGGAGCGGGGCCAGCACCATGAACAGGGAGACCAGCGGCAGGCCGACGCGGCCGAAGCGCCCGGAGGGGCCGGACTCGACGAGGGCGCGGCGGTGCTTCCAGATGGCCTGCATCGTGCCGTACGACCAGCGGTAGCGCTGGGACCAGAGCTGCTGCACGGACTCCGGGGCCTCGGTCCAGGCCCGCGCCCGCTCGGCGTACACGACCCGCCAGCCGTCGCGGTGCAGGGCCATCGTGATGTCGGTGTCCTCCGCGAGCGTGTCGTCGCTCATGCCGCCGACCCGCTCCACGGCGGACCGCCGGAACGCGCCGACCGCGCCCGGGATGGTCGGCATGCAGCGCAGCACGTCGTACATCCGGCGGTCGAGGTTGAAGCCCATCACGTACTCGATGTGCTGCCAGGCGCCGATGAGCGAGTCCCTGTTGCCGACCTTCGCGTTGCCCGCGACGGCGCCTACGCGCGGGTCGCCGAAGGGCTGCACGAGTTCGCGGACGGTGGACTCCTCGAAGACGGTGTCGCCGTCCATCATCACGACGATGTCGTGCCGGGCGTTCGCGAGGCCCCTGTTGAGGGCGGCCGGTTTGCCCGCGTTGAGCTGGCGCACGACGCGTACGTTCGGAAGCCGCAGGCCCTCCACGATCCGCGCGGTGCCGTCCGAGGAGCCGTCGTCTATGACGAGGACCTCGATGGGGTGGTCGCTCGCCATCAGGGAGCGGACGGTCGCCTCGATGCACTTGGCCTCGTTGTACGCGGGCACCAGGACCGAGACCGGTTCGGTGACCGGGGCGCCCCAGTGGAAGTCCCGCCGCCGCACTCGGCGCGCGTGCGCGGCGGAGAGCAGCAGCATCAGGCCGAACCGGGTGAGGACGAGCACGCCCACGACCGCGAGGGCCACGACGAGGCCGTCCGTGATCCGCGCGGAGGCGCCGACCAGGAAGACCCAGGCCTTGCCCTTCCACAGCTCGATGCCGCTGACCCGCGCGTGCGCGCTGGGCGCGTCCAGGGCCTCCGTGAGGTTCCCGAACTCGTACCCTTTCTCGCGCAGTTCGGGCAGGAGCCGGTCGAGCGCGGCGACGGTCTGTGAGCGGTCGCCACCGGAGTCGTGCATGAGGACTACGGCACCCTCGCCGCCCTGGGGCGTGGCACGCCGGACGATCTCGTCGACGCCCGGGCGCTTCCAGTCCTCGCTGTCGGCGTCGTTCACGACGGTGAGGTAGCCGCGGTCGCCTATGTGCCGGGCCACCGGATAGGAGTTGTTGTCCATGGCGTCGGCGAAGGAGGAGTACGGCGGCCGGAAGAGGGAGGTCCGGATCCCGGCGGCCCCGGCGAGCGCGAGCTGGTTCTGCGACAGCTCCCAGTCGATGCGGGACTTGGACTGGTAGGCGAGGTCGGGGTGGTTGAAGGTGTGCAGGCCGACCTCGTGGCCCTCGTCGACCATGCGCCGGACCAGGCCGGGGTGGCGCGAGGCCATGGTGCCGGTGACGAAGAAGACGGCGTGCGCGTCGTGCTTGTCGAGGACGTCGAGGACCTTGGGGGTCCACTCCGGGTCCGGCCCGTCGTCGAAGGTCAGCACGAGCCGCCGCTCGGGCACGCGCAGGGTGGCCTCGCGGCCGCCGCGGGTGTCTATGACGGGGCCGCCGTCCAGGATCTCCCGCGGTACCTGATCGGTGGGCGCGGGCGGCCGGACACGGTGGTCGGCGAGGATCTCGCTGTGCACGTACCCGCGCAGCATCAGCATGGCGAGCAGCGCGATGAGCAGCAGCGAGGGCAACGAGTAGCGCAACGGCAGCCGCCGACGCCGGGGGGCGCGGGCGGCCGCCTTACGGGGACGGGGTCTGTGGGGGCGGGCGTGGGCGGGGGTGGCGTGGGCGGGGGTGGCGTTGCGGGGGGCGGCATGGCCGGGTGCCTCGCCGGACGGGGGTTTGCTGGGCGTGGCATGGCCGGGCGCGGCGCTGCCAGGGGCGGCGCTGCCGGGCGCGGCGCTGCCGGGCGCGACGCTGCCGGGTACGACCCCGCCGGATGGCGCCTTGCCAAGACGGTCGTCCACCCACCCCCCTTCAGTAGTACGGGAGTTCACCGCTGAGCGTCCCCGGAGGAAGACGACCGGGAGTCCGCGGGCGGCTGCTGGGCGGCGGGCGGGGTGAAGTCGGCGGGTATGTCGCCGTCGCCGGGGGCCGTCGGCCGCGTGGGCGGAGCCGGGGGCCGGGCCGCCGGTGCCGTGGGGCCGGATCCCGGGTACGCCGCGCCACCCGTCGGAACCGGGCCGGGGCCACCGCCACCGTCCACGGGGCCCGAACCCGGACCCGAACCCGGACCCTGCTCGCCGTCCGCCGCGGCGGGCGCCGCGCCGGACGAGCCCCCTTCGTCCCCCCGGCGGGAGCCGCCGGGCCGCGCCACCGCCTCGGTGGCGTCCGCGGCGCCCCGCGACGGAGCGGCCGCACCCGCCGACACGGACGGATCAGCAGGATCAGCAGGATCAGCAGGATCAGCGGGGTCGGCGGAGCCGGTGGAGTCGGCCGGCTCAACGCGGTCGTACGGGCGCCCGGACGCGTCCACCGTGCCCGCGGGCCCGTCGCCCCTGCCGGCCTTCCCGCCCTCGGGGGCCTGCACCGGCAGCCAGGGCGCATGAGAGCTGCCCGAGAACAGCGTGCCCACGATGACCAGGGCGTAGACCGCGCAGGCGACACCGATGATCACGCCTATCCTGCGGTACCTCCGACCGCGGCGGCCCGTCTCGTCGACGAAGACAGGCCCCTCAACCACACCGCCCGCGCCGCCCGCACCGGGCCCGACCGGCAGATCCGCCAGCGTCCGCCCGAGACCGTCGATCTGAACGGTGACCTCGTTCGGATCATGGGTATGTCCTGGTAGCGCATCTTCTCGCCACGTCTCCATGCGTACGCACAACCCCCCACATCACACAACTCGGCATCTCAGAACGCGGGTGCGTGTACGACTCCGGGCCCCTTGCCGTCCGGACCGGGCCCCCACCCGACCCGCGCGCCGCCCCTATCACATCCCGACCGGGCGATGAATGTAGCGCACCGGAGTGACAGGCGTGGATATCAGTCAGATCTGACTCATCATGATGAGTGCATCTGTGGCCGGAACCCACCCATCCGCAGGCCTCTTTAGCCATCCTTCGGCGGCGGCAAGCTCCGCGGCAGCGGCCCGTACCGCTGTAACTCCCGGATGAATCAGACCTTTTCTCCATACGAGCGACACGGGCGAGAGCGGTACGGGATCGATCAGCGGCCGCAGCTCGGCACCCGGCATGGCCGGAAAGCCCACCACGACCAAGGCCGGATTGCGCTTCTTCGCCATGATCCGACCGAACTCCTCGGGCCCCACCGCCAGCGGCGCGGGCGGCGCGACATCGATGCCGCGCCCCGCGAAGAGCCGGTGCGCGAGGTCGGTCCACTCCAGCGTCCGCGGATTGCCCGCCCCCGCGTACACGGTCTCCCCCGCGAGGGCGTCCAGCGGCACGGCGTCCAGCTCGGTCAACGGGTGATCGCTGGGCAGCAGTACCGCCATCGGCTCGTACCGCACGGGCTGCTGGGCGAGCGCCGACCGCAGGGCGGGGTCGAGCCCGGCGTACCGCCCGAACGACATGTCCAGCCGCCCGGCGATCATCTCGGCGGCGGCTCCCGTGAGGCCGCTCTCGAAGCGGGCCATCAGCTCGCACTCCGGGACGAGTTCGCGGGCCCGCTCCAGGATCCGCCCGAAGACGAGCCCGGGACTGTTCAGATCGACGAGCAGCGGCCGCGCGGGCCCCGCGAAGGCGGCGACCAGCTCGTCCTGCGCCGCGAGAACCCGCCGCGCGTACGGAAGGAGCCGCTCGCCGTCGGCGGTGAGCGCGACCTGCCGTGTCGTACGGGAGAACAACTCGGCGCCCAACTCGCGCTCCAGGCGCCGCACATCACGGCTCAGCGCCTGCTGTGCCACGTACAGCCGGGCGGCGGCCCGGGTGAAATGCAGCTCTTCGGAGACGGCGACGAACGCGCGCAACAGGCGCGGGTCCACGTCACGGGGCAGGGCGGACCCATCGGCGGGGCGTGGACCGGGATCGGACGGGCGTATGCCGGGCTCTGCTGTCACCGCTGGAACCTACAACGCGGATGCGTGAATCGGCGCCCAGAAGGTGTTGGACCCCGCGGGCCCCCCGCGGCGAGCCTGAGACACATGCCGCCCGCCAGACCCCGCAGCACACCCCGAAACCCCTACACCCGCCTCTTCGCGATACCCGGAGCCACCGCCTTCACCCTCGGCAACCTCATCGCCCGCCTGCCCATGGGCATGTTCAGCGTGAGCGCCGTCATCATGATCTCCGGCGCCCGCGGTTCGTACGCGCTGGCCGGCGCCGTCACCGCGACCGGCCTCGCCGCGACCGCCGTCGTGGCGCCCTGGACGGCGCGGCTCATCGACCGCCACGGCCAGGCACGCGTCGCCGTGCCCGCCACCGCGATCGCCGCGCTCGGCTCGCTCTCCCTGCTGCTCTGCGTGCGCTACGGAGCGCCCGACTGGACTCTCTTCGCGTCGTACGCCGCCACGGCCACGACCCCCAACACGGGCGGCATGTCCCGCGCCCGCTGGGCGTACCTCCTGAAGGGCGACGCCCCTGCCGTACACACCGCCAACTCCTTCGAACAGGCCGCCGACGAACTCTGCTTCATGCTCGGGCCCGTCCTCGCCGCCTTCCTGTGCGGCGCGCTCTTCCCCCAGGCGGGCACCCTGATCGGCGTGGTCCTGCTGCTGACCGGCGTGCTGACCTTCGCCGCCCAGCGCGCGACGGAACCGCCGCCCCAAGGACGTACGCACTCCTCCGAGGACGCCCGATCGCCTCTCCGCGCGCGCGGGATGCCCGCCCTGCTGGTCGGCTTCCTCGCCACCGGCGCCGTCTTCGGCTCCCTCGAGGTCGTCACCATCGCCTACGCCGACGAGCGGGGGCACAAGGCTGCGGCGGGCTTGATACTCGCCCTCCAGGCCGCGGGCTCCTGCGCGGCGGGCCTCGTCTACGGAGCCGTGAGACCGCGCGGCCCGCTCGCGCGCCGCTACCTCCTGTGCGGTGCGGCGATGGCGGCCCTGATGACGCTGCCGCTGCTCGCCGTGACGCTCACGGGCTCGCTGACCGCCCTCTCCGGAGCGCTGCTCGTCGCGGGGATGGCGACGGCGCCCACGATGGTCACCGGCATGACGCTGGTACAGCACCGCACCCCCGTGGGGAGGCTGAACGAGGGCATGACCCTCGCCGTGACCGGCCTCCTCGGCGGCATCGCGTGCGGCGCGGCGGGCGGCGGCTGGGCGGTGGAGCGCCTGGGGCCCGCCGCGGGCTACGGGGTGCCGGTGGCCGCCGCCTGCCTCGCCCTGCTGCTCAGCAGCGCGCAGGCTTGCGCCACGAGCACTCCACGTCGCCGTCCCGCTCCGCCGCCCGCGTCGAACGCGGCATGACCGGCACGGCCTCGTCCTCCGTCGACGACGCGAGGGTCACCACGATCGCGTCCTCCAGCGCCTTCACCGAGGGGGCCAGATGGTTGTTCAGGATGATGCTGAACACCAGCTCACGCCCGTTCTTGTCCGTCACGTAACCGGAGAGACCGGACGCTCCCGTCAACGTCCCCGTCTTGGCACGGGCGTTGAGGGCCGCCGGGGTCCCGCACATCCGCGAGCGCAGGGTGCCGCCGACGGACTTGCCCGGCCCGCAGGCCACCGGCAGGGACGCGTACCAGTCGGCGAACCACGGCTCCCCCTTGGCCGAGCGCAGCAGCTTGACGTACTGGTCCGCCGGGGCGTTGTCCTTGCGCGAGAGACCTGAGCCGTCGACCTGGCGCAGCTTGCCCGGGTCGACGCCGGCGGTCTTCAGATAGCCGCCGATCGCGGCGATGCCGTCGTCCCAGCTCCCGGGCCGCCCGGTGGCCTTGTGCCCCATGGCCTTGGTGAGGCTCTCCGCGTGCATGTTGTTGGAGAGCTTCATGAAGGGGACCATGAGGTCCTTGAGCCGCATGGAGTCGTGCGAGGCGAGCCGCCGGGCCCGCCCGGGGGTGGCGATCCCGGTCCTGGTCGGCCCGCTCACCTTCACGCCGTGCGCGGCGAGCGCGTCCCGGAAGACGGCTGCCGCGTACCCGGTCGGCTCCCAGACGGTGACCCACTCCTTGGTGGCGGCTCCGCCGACCGGGACCGTGCCGCTGACGGTGATGGTGTTCTTGCCGTGCTGCCGCTCCACGGCGACGGTGTCGGCGCCGCCCGCCGCGACGGTGGTCGCCCGCAGGTCGATGTCCACGTAGTCGGTCTTCGGCGTGACGCCGACGCGCGGCTCGTCCCCGGCCCGCGCGCCCGGCGCGACCTCCACGACGACCGTCCCGGTGTCGTAGTCCGTGTCGGGGGCGACGCTCAGGGCGCTGATCTGCGCCGCGTAGTACGCGGACTCGTCGTCGGCGCTCCAGGTGTCGCCGACGCGCTTGGCGTCGAAGCGGGTGTCGTCGGCGATCAGGCGCCCCGAGACGCGCCGCACCCCGGAGGCGGCGATCTTCGCGGCGAGTCCGTCGTAGTCCTCGGCGAGCGTCGTCGGGTCGCCCGTGCCGCGCAGATACAGGTTTCCGTGCAGCACGCGGCCCCGCCGCTCTCCGTCGGCGAGTACGTCGGTGGTGAACCGGTGGTCGGGTCCCAGCAGCTCCATGGCGGCGGCCGAGGTGAGCAGTTTGGTGTTGGAGGCGGGCATCAGGCGCCCGCTGGGCCGGTGCTGGTAGAGGACGTCACCGGACGCGGCGTCGGCGACGACCACGCCGGCCACGCCGCCCTCCATCCGGGAGTCGCCGAGGATGGTGTCGATGGCCTCCGGCAGGCCGGACCGGTCGGAGTCCGCGCCGGCCGGGGCACCTGCGGAGAGCGTGCCCGCCGCGACGGCGAGCACGGCCGGCCAGATCCAGTGGCGCATACGGTGGTTGACGCGTCGCACGGGTCTCCTCATGACCCAGGAGGATAAACCCGGGCGCCACACGGAAGAAGCCCCCTGACCGAGGGTCAGAGGGCTTCAACCTCACATGGGAATTGTGGAGATGGCGGGAATCGAACCCGCGTCCAACGGTGCTGAACCAGGGCTTCTCCGAGCGCAGTTCGCTGCGATTTTCTCGGCCCCGGAGATCTCGCGAACAAGTCTCCGACGGGCCCAGTCACTGTTTGATTTCCCGTCGAACCCCGTGACCGGGTTCGACGGTTTAGTTCCCTAGATTATGCCAGGGTCCGGGTCGGGAACACCCCCGGGCTGACACCCATTTAGGGTCCTTCAGTCACTGCTTATTAGGCAGCGAGGGCGAAGGACTGGGAATCGCTCTTGGAATTGGCGATTATTTGTTGCGACATATGGTTTACGAGATCATTGCCGCTTCCTCGGCTCGCTTCCCCTGCTTCGACATCCGCTGTCGAAACCGATCATCCCCATGTTGTTTTTTCAATGTTCCTTCAAGGTGGGCCCCTGCTGGGCGGGGACCCGGTGCCCCTGCTGTGAGGAGCACGACCCATCGTACGTGACCAACGCCCGACGGTGCCAGCCTATTCCTGAGGGCCCGGCCGCAAGGCTAGGCGATCCCCTGGCGCCGCCGCACCGCCGAGATCGCGCGGTTCGTCTCGCGCGTGTCCTGCTTCTCGCGGAGCGTCTGCCGCTTGTCGTACTCCTTCTTGCCCTTGGCCAGCGCGATCTCGACCTTGACCCGGCTGTCCTTGAAGTACAGCGCGAGGGGCACGATCGTGTGACCCGTCTCCTTGGACTTGGACTCCAGCTTGTCGATCTCCGCCCGGTGCAGCAGGAGCTTGCGCTTCCGCGTGGCGGAGTGGTTCGTCCAGGTGCCCTGCACGTACTCGGGGACGTGGATGTTGTGCAGCCACGCCTCGCCGCGGTCGATGTGCACGAAGCCGTCCACCAGGGAGGCCCTGCCGAGCCGCAGCGACTTGACCTCGGTGCCCATCAGCACCAGGCCGCACTCGTAGGTGTCCAGGATGTGGTAGTCGTGCCGCGCCTTCTTGTTCTGCGCGACCATCTTGCGGGCGGGGGCCTTCTCATTGGCCTTCGCGGCCTTGCGCTTTACCTTTTCCTTCGCCATAGTCCGGCCATTTTCGCACTACGAGGGGGGTCCGAGGCCAGTCAATACTGTCTCGGCCCGCTTCTCGGCCCCGTCCTCGACCTCAAGGTCCGGTGTGATGCCCCGCCCGTCGACGGCCCGCCCCGAAGGCGTGCGGTAGTGGCCGACGGTCAGCTCGGCGACGGAACCGTCCGGGAGGCGGCTCGGCATCTGGACCGAGCCCTTGCCGAAGGTCCTGGAACCCACCACGACCGCGCGGCCACGGTCCTGGAGGGCGCCGGTGAGCAGCTCGGCCGCGCTCATCGTGCCGCCGTCGACGAGCGTGACCACCGGTCTGCCGGTGTCGCCGCCCCGCCGGGCGTGCAGCGCCTTCTGCTCGCCCCGTACGTCGTACGTCGCCACGAGGCCGCCGTCCACCAGCGCGGACGAGGCGGTGACCGCCTCCGAGACCAGGCCTCCGGAGTTCCCGCGCAGGTCGAGCAGGATGCCGGCGCCCTCGGGAGCCTCGCGCACCGCGGTCCGCACGGCCTCTCCGGAGCCCTTGGTGAACGCGGCGACCTTGATCAGGACCGCGCCGCCGGGCAGCTCGGTGACGGTGACGGAGTCCGTGGAGAGGCGGGCCCTGTGCAGCGTCTCGCTCCACGCGCGCGTGCCGCGCGCGAGGCCGAGGCGCACCGGGGTGCCGGCGCGGGTCCCGCGCAGCAGGCCGACGACCTCGGTGACGGGGCGGCCGGTGACGCGCTCACCGTCGATGGAGCGCAGCCGGTCGCCCTCCCGGATCCCGGCGCGGTCGGCGGGCGCGTGCTTCTGGACCCGGGAGACCTCGATGCGTCCGTCGGCCGCGCGCCGCGCCCACAGTCCGACGCCCGTGTAGGCGCCGTCGAGGGCCTGCTCGAACTCCCGGTACTCCCCGTGCGAGTACACCGCCCCCCAGCGGTCCCCGCTGCGGCTGACGGCTTCCTCGGCGGCCTTCTTGGCGGACTTGCCGTCGGCCATGGCATCGGCGGCGGCGTCCGCGGCCTCCTCGGCGGTGTCGGCGCCGCCCGTCAGCGGGGCCGAGGCGTCCGAACGTACCGAAGGAGGTGGCGTTTTCCGGCCGTCGTCCGCCGCCTCGCTCCAGGAGCCGGTGGCGGCCCCGGTGGCGAGGACGCTCGCGAAGACCAATGTCAGCGTCGCCCCGCGGCGGATGCGGCGGGGCACTGAGCACCGATCGGCGAACCGGTCGAGACCTGACATGACGGTGAGTCTAGGACAACGAAAGGCGCCGTACGGCGGGTTGAACCGTACGGCGCCCTGGAACGACGAGGGTACTTGTCACACCTTGAGGTACTTGCGCAACGCGAAGAACGCGGCAAGCGCGGGCATCAGAAGACCGATCGCGAGCACCAGCGGCAGCTTCGCCAGGACGGCGTCCCAGCCGATGAAGTTGATGAGGTTGATCTTCTCGGCGAGCGCGAGACCGTGGTCGATCATGAAGTAGCGCCCGACGACCAGCATGCCGCAGGCGAGCGCGCCGCCGATGAGACCGGCGACGGCGGCCTCCATGATGAACGGCATCTGGATGTAGAAGCTGGAGGCGCCGACCAGCCGCATGATGCCGGTTTCCCGTCTGCGGCTGAACGCCGAGACGCGCACGGTGTTGACGATCAGCATCAACGCGACGACGAGCATCAGCGCCATCACCGCGAGCGCCGCCCAGTTCATGCCGTTGAGGAGCCCGAAGAGGTTGTCCAGATAGCCCTTCTGGTCCTGCACGGCCTGCACGCCGTCACGGCCCGAGAAGGCGGTCGCGACGACCTGGTACTTCTCGGGGTCCTTCAGTTTGATGCGGTACGACTCCTGCATCTGGTCGGGCGTGAGCGAGCTGGACAGCGGGGAGTCGCCGAACTGCTCCTTGTAGTGCTTGTACGCCTCGTCCGCCGACTCGTGGGTGACCTTGTCCACGACCGGCATCTTCTTCAGATCGCCGAGGATCTGGTCCTTCTGCTCGTTCGTGACGGCGCCCTTGGCGCACTTCGGGTCCTGCTCGGCGTCGGCCTTGTTGCACAGGAAGATCGAGACGTTGACCTTGTCGTACCAGTAGCCCTTCATCGTGCTCACCTGGTCGCGCATGAGCAGCGAACCGCCGAAGAGGGCGAGCGAAAGCGCTACGGAGACGACGACCGCGAAGGTCATCGTGAGATTGCGGCGGAGACCGACGCCGATCTCCGACAGGACGAACTGGGCACGCATGGCGGCCTTTCAGTGCTCAGGTGGATCAGGTGGAACGACAGCGGTCGGGCCGCGGATGTCAGTGCTGGTAGCCGTAGACGCCGCGCGACTGGTCGCGCACGAGACGGCCCTTCTCCAGCTCGATGACCCGCTTGCGCATCTGGTCCACGATCTGCTGGTCGTGGGTGGCCATCACGACGGTGGTGCCGGTCCGGTTGATCCGGTCGAGCAGTTTCATGATGCCTACGGAGGTCTGCGGGTCGAGGTTGCCGGTCGGCTCGTCGGCGATGAGGAGCTTGGGACGGTTGACGAACGCGCGCGCGATCGCCACTCGTTGCTGCTCACCACCGGACAGCTCGCCGGGCATCCGGTCCTCCTTGCCGCCGAGGCCCACGAGATCGAGGACCTGGGGCACGGACTTGCGGATCTCGCCGCGGGACTTGCCGATGACCTCCTGCGCGAAGGCGACGTTCTCGCCGACGGTCTTGTTGGGCAGCAGGCGGAAGTCCTGGAAGACGGTGCCCAACTGGCGGCGCATGTGCGGCACCTTGAAGTTGGACAGGCGCGCGAGGTCCTTGCCGAGGACGTGCACCTGGCCGTGGCTGGTGCGCTCCTCGCGCAGGACGAGCCGCAGGAAAGTGGACTTTCCGGAGCCGGAGGACCCCACCAGGAAGACGAACTCGCCCTTTTCGATCTCTAGGGAGACATCCCTGAGCGCGGGGCGGGTCTGCTTGGGATAGGCCTTGGAGACGTTGTCGAAACGGATCACGGATGCACCACGGGTTGCCGGGGGTAGGTGTGCGTGACCCTACGCGAAGGCGGTGCGCGAGCGCAGTCGGCGTCCGGAGTTGCGCGATTTGTCGCGGAAGTACCGAGGTACGGAACGTGCCGAAACCGGCGGGCGGCGGCGGGCCGCGCCGAAACCCGTGGAAGCTGGCACAGTGGTAAGGGGAACGATTGGGTTCCCCGTAGCGTTGGGCAGGCTGAGACTGTGCGGGAGGAGAAGCGCATGACCCTGGATCGGTTGGTATGCGCGAACTGCGCAGCGCCCGTGAGTGAAGGCCGATGCCCCGTGTGCCGGGCCAATCGCGAGCGCATACAGCAGGAAGGGCCCTTCGCGGGCCTCAATCCCGCGGCACTGATAGCGCTGCTCGTGGTGCTGATCGCGGCGGTCGCGCTGCTGGCGCGCGTATAGGCACGCCGCGCCGCGGCACACCGCGCGGACGACGGAGAAGGGCCCGGAGCTTCAGGAAGCTCCGGGCCCTTCTTTTACGTACGTACGTCTCAAGGACGTACATCGCGTACGTGCCGTACATGCCGTACGCCTCGCTACCTCGGGTACGGGGCGTACGTCGGCGCCGGTGTCAGGCGGCGGCGCCGCGGTTGCCGACGAGGCGCGGCAGGACGCGGAAGCCGATGCCGCCGGCGATCATCGTGGCGGCGCCGATCACCAGGAAGGTGATCTCGGCGGCGCCGGTCTCGGCCAGCTCGCCCTTGCCCTTGTTGCCGCCCTGCTCGACCGGCTTGGAGCCGGTGTCGGAGAGGCTGTCCTTGCCCTGGCCCTGCTCGACGGGGTTGGAGCCGCCGGCGGGGTCGGTGTCGTTGCCCCCACCGTTGCCGCCGCCGTTGCCGTGGCCGTTCCCGTTGCCGTTTCCGTTGCCGCCGCCGTTCCCGTTGCCCTCGTTGCCCGGGTCACCCGGGTCCGAGGTGGGCCGGCCCGGGTCGGTCGGGTCCGAGGTGGGCGGGTCGGTGGGGTCGGGCTCGGTCGGCTCCGGCGGCTCGGTCGGCTCGTTGGTCGGCTCGGGCGGGTCCGTCGGCTCCTCGGTCGGGATGCCCGGGTCCGAGGGGTCGTCGTCGGGCTCGACGTCGACGTCGACACCGACACCGCTGTCGTCCGCGTGGGCGCCCACCGGGCCGAGGTCGACGTCGAGGGCCGAGGCGGCACCCGCGGCGGTCAGCGAGGCACCGGCGGCGATCACCGCACCGGCGGCTATCCGCGCGACACGGATCCGCGTCTTCTTGGTCATCTGGTTGCTACCCCCAGTAGCTGAATCGTCAGAGAGGCAGCGTCCGAGGCGGCGTTCCGGGGCGAACGATCAGCCCCCACAGATCCCACGCACCCCAGGAATACGCATACCGCTCGCTAGCCTTTCCACTTTTCAGAGCAGCGTCAAGGTCGTTGCGGGCGCGATGTCCGAAATCGGGGCAGTTGACCGTCGTAGGGAGATGTGACTGTGACGTAAAAGGCAACTGCCGCCTCATGGGCGGCAGTTGCCTTGTCGATAAAGCCGCTCCGGGCGGTTTTTACTTCTCCTGCTGCTTGCGCCAGCGAATTCCGGCTTCCAGGAATCCGTCGATCTCGCCATTGAAGACGGATTCGGGATTGCCGACCTCGAACTCCGTACGCAGGTCCTTGACCATCTGGTACGGGTGAAGGACGTACGAACGCATCTGGTTGCCCCAGGAGTTGCCTCCGTCACCCTTGAGGGCGTTCATCTTCGCCTGCTCCTCCTGGCGGCGGCGCTCAAGGAGCTTCGCCTGGAGGACGTTCATCGCGGTCGCCTTGTTCTGGATCTGCGAGCGCTCGTTCTGACAGGAGACGACGATGCCGGTGGGGAGGTGGGTCAGCCGCACCGCGGAGTCGGTGGTGTTGACGCCCTGGCCGCCCGGGCCCGAGGAGCGGTACACGTCGATGCGCAGCTCGCTCTCGTCGATCTCGATGTGGTCGGTCTGCTCGACGACCGGGAGGATCTCGACACCGGCGAAGGACGTCTGGCGGCGGCCCTGGTTGTCGAAGGGCGAGATGCGGACGAGACGGTGGGTGCCCTGCTCGACCGAGAGCGTGCCGTAGGCGTACGGGACCTGGACGGCGAAGGTGGTCGACTTGATGCCGGCCTCTTCCGCGTACGACGTTTCGTACAGCTCCGTCTTGTAGCCGTGGCGCTCCGCCCAGCGCAGGTACATGCGCTGGAGCTTCTCGGCGAAGTCGGAGGCGTCGACGCCGCCGGCCTCCGCGCGGATGGTGACGAGCGCCTCACGGGCGTCGTACTCCCCGGACAGGAGGGTCCTGACCTCCAGCTCGTCCAGCGCCTTCCGGACGGACTCCAGCTCGGACTCGGCCTCGGCGCGGGTGTCCGAGTCGTCCTCCTCCTCGGCCATCTCGAACAGCACGGCGAGGTCGTCGATGCGCCCGCGCAGCGCCTCGGCCTTCCTGACCTCCGCCTGGAGGTGGCTCAGCTTGCTGGTGATCTTCTGTGCCGCTTCCGGGTCGTCCCACAGGGACGGTGCGGCCGCCTGCTCCTCGAGCACGGCGATATCGGCCCTCAGCTTGTCGAGGTCCAGGACGGCCTCGATCGACTCCATGGTCGAGGAGAGGGACTTCAGCTCTTCGGATACATCGACGACTGCCACGCCTCCAGCCTAACGGCTGCGGCAACCGACCTGGCCCCGAGTGGGGTGAGCGGGGCGGGGAGGAGGTCGGGGAGGAGGTCAGGGGGAGACCGGGGAGGAGGTGTCGGGGGCCGAGGGGGGCGCGTCGGAGGAGCTGGCGGCATACACGCCGACGCCGGCCGCCGCGGCGAGGACGACCCCGGCCACGCCGAGCGTGATCCGGCGCCGGCGCGCGGAGGCGCGGTGCTTGGCGGAGCCGGGGCGGGCGGCGCCGGCCGCCCGCGGCGCGCGGGCCGTACCGCGGGCCCCGCCGGCCAGCTCGTCGGGTCCTGGCACCCGCATCGAGGTGTGCGTGTCCCGGTTGGAGTCGGCGGGCGCCGAGCCCGGCACCAGGGGGACCGCGCCCCGCCGGGGGGAGGGCTCGCGCGGCTCGGGGGCCGAGTCCTCGTACGCCTCCTCGGCCCGCGAGGGCTCCGTGTCCGGCTCGTCGACGTCCAGCGGGGGCATCCCAGCGACCAGCGGCAGCAGCTCCCGAAGGCGCGTGGCCAGCTCCGAGGCGCGCAGCCGGGACGCGGGAGCCTTGGCGAGGCACTGGACGAGGAGCTGCCACAGCTCCTCGGGGATGCCGGGGAGCGGCACCACCGTCTCGGTGACGTGGCGCCGCAGGACCGCCCCGGGGTGCCCGCCGCCGAAGGGGGTGAAGCCCGCGAGCAGTTCGTACAGGACCGTGGCGAGGGCGTAGATGTCGACGGCGGCGCGCGGCGGCAGGCCCTCGATGATCTCGGGGGCGAGGTAGTCGGGCGTGCCGATGATCTTCGTGGCGCGGGTGCGGCGCGGGGAGTCGATCAGCTTGGCGACGCCGAAGTCGGTGAGCAGGGCGGGGTGCGCCCCGCCGGGGCCGAGGGGGCCCTGCATGTCCAGGAGGACGTTCTCGGGCTTGACGTCGCGGTGCACGATGCCCGCGGCGTGCGCGGCCGCGAGCCCGTCGGCGACGTCCGCGACGATGGCGACCGCGGCCTCGGGGGCCATGCGCCGCTCACGGTCGAGGCGGGTGCGCAGGTCCGTACCGCGTACGAGGTCCATGACCAGCGCCAGGTCGTTGCCGTCGACGACGAGGTCGTGGACGCCCACCACGCGCGCGTGGTCGAGGCTGAGCAGAGCCGTGCGCTCCTGGACGAAGCGGCCGACGAGTTCCTGGTCGGAGGCCAGGTCCTCGCGCAACAGCTTGATGGCGACGGGGCCTTCGGGCCCCTCGCCGAGCCACACCGTGCCGGCGCTGCCACGGCCCAGGATCTGGTGGGCGGTGTACCGGCTGCCGATCTTGCGCGTCAAGACTGCTCCTACGGATGCGTGTTGGCGACAAAACTACGCGTCCTCGCCGCCAACCTTCACTCCGGGAGCAGAAATCACTCTGCTGATGTCGACAAATCCCCAGAGTCGTCCGAGCCCTAGTTCCCGCCGAGCTTCCCGATCCAGCCGCTGACCGTGCCGTACCAGTCCGTCAGCTGTTCCCAGTAGCCCTTCGTGGTGCCGATCCAGTCCTGGAGCGGGCTGAACTCCCAGACCAGCCAGCTCGCCACGAAGAGGATGAGGATCGTGAACAGACAGCCCTTGAGGCAGCCGAGCCCCGGGATCCTCATCGGGTTGGCGCTGCGCTGACGCGGCTGCCTCGGCTCGCGCGCGGGGCGCGGGGCGGGCTGCTGGGGCGGCGGCGCCTGCGGGGGCGCGGCGTACTGCTGCGGCTGGGGCTGCTGGTGCTGGGGCGCGGGAGCGTACTGCTGCTGGGGGCGCTGCCCGCGCGGCTGCTGCGGGGCGTACTGCTGCGGGCGCGGCGGCTGCTGCTGGGGCCGGGCCACCTGGCGCTGGGGGCGTCGGCGCAGCGGGTCCTGGTCGGGGTCCAGCTGCGCGTGGTACTGCGTCTGTTCGTTGCGGTCGCGGGCAGCGGCCATCTGGCTCTGCCAGGGGTGCGGGTCGTTCGGGTTCGCGCCGGGGCCGTTCGGCGGGACCGGCGGCATGACCGCGGTCGGGTCGGCGCCGCCGCCGCGGTTGGCCGGCAGTACGGAGGTGGGGTCGGCGTCGCCGTGGCCCTGGCCGCCGGTGCTCCGCATGACGCTGGTCGCCGCGTTCGGGTCGTACGAGCCCGCGTTGCTCGGCAGGACCTGCGTGGGGTCGGCCGCGCCCGGGGCGTCCGGCACGGGGGCCGGCGAGGGGTCCGGCATGAGCAGGGCGCCCACGCCCTCCGCGGCGGCGATCTGCGCCGGGGTGGAGTGCACGCCGACGCCCTCGGCGACGGCCCGCAGGCCGCGGGCGAGGTTCACGGCGCTGGGGCGGCGGTCCGGGTTCTTGTCGAGGCAGCGCTCGATGACCGTCCACAGCGGGTCCGGGACGGTCGAGGGGCGGCGCGGCTCGGCGCTGAGGTGCTGGTGCAGGACTTCGAGGGCCGAGCCCCCGGCGAACGGCGGGCGGCCGGTGACCAGCTCGTACAGCAGGATCCCGGCGCCGTAGATGTCGACGGCGCTGGTCTGCGGGCGGCCCTCGGCGGACTCCGGCGCGACGTACGCGGGCGTGCCGACGAATTCCTGGGTGCGGGTCAGGCCCGGGGAGTCCGCGAGGCGCGCGATGCCGAAGTCGGTGAGCATCGGGTGCATGCCCTGGGCGTCCTGCTTGAGCAGGACGTTCGCGGGCTTGAGGTCGCGGTGGACGACGCCGTCGGCGTGGCTCGCGGCCAGCGCGTCGGCGATCTGGGCCGTCAGCAGGGCCGCGGCGACCGGCGTGAACGGGCCGTTCTCGCGCAGATAGCGGTGCAGGTCGGGGCCGTCGATCAGGTCCATGACCAGGGCGAGGAGATCGCCCTCGACCACCAGGTCGCGGGTTCTGACGATGTTCTCGTGAGTCAGCCTGAGCAGGACGGAGCGCTCCCTGAGGAAGCGCATCACCACGTCCGCGTCGTTGGCCAGCTCTTCCTTGAGGACCTTGATCGCGACGGTCTCGCCGGGCTGGCCGGCGACGGCCGCCTCGGCACCCGCGGTCTCCCGCTGGCGGGCTCGCCAGACGGTGCCCGTGGCGCCGCGCCCGAGCGGCTCCTCGAGCAGGTACTTGCTGCCTACCGGCCGCACGTCATGCGCTCCCTGCTGATCTGGCTGGTCCCGTCCGGACGCTGGTCCTGTCCGGGGGTCTGAGATGTTCCGACCCACTGTAGTGCTGCCGAACGGGGCACCGGTCGATCCGATTCCGCCCGGCCGTTCCCGTGGATCGCTGTCCAGGGGGAAGACGCCCGCCCGTGGCCATTGGTTGCCGTGGAGTGCGCGGTGCGACCTTCCTGTCGACCTTCCTCCACGGACCCTCGCATGTGTCCCCAACGGTCCAAGCAGGCACTTTTCCGAGCAGAGGCGACCAATCAAGATCACTTACCGGTGGCCGCCGGGCGTGTTGTCGGTCGCAGGTGCGAGGATGCCTCCAGTACTGGCCACGTGCCCGTGTGCGGTGGGGGGAAACACAGCGCGAGTCCCCGTGCCGGGCGCCCAGCGCAGAAGGGACCGCTGACGGCGATGCAGATCCGGCTGACCGTCCTCGGGCCGCGCAGCGGCCAGCCCGAGCAGCAAGGCCGCCCCACGGCGGCGACCGGCATCCACGGCGCCTGTGACGTGCTGGTCACCGCGCCCGCCGGGACCGCCCTCGCCGCGGTGGCCTCCGGCCTCGCCACGGCCGTCGCGGGCAGCGAGAGCCCCCTCGTGCTGTACGCGGGCCCCGAGCGCCTGGACGCCCAGCGGTGCACGCTCGGCGAGCCCCCCTTGATCGACGGCGCGGTGCTCTCGCTGGGCGCCCCCGCCGAGCCCGGCCCCGAACCGGCCGGCGCGGCCGCCCAGCTGCACGTGGTGGCGGGGCCCGACGCGGGCGGTGTCCATCTGCTGCACGGCGGCCAGATCCGGGTCGGCCGCTCCGCCGACGCGGACGTGCCGCTGGACGACCCCGACGTCTCCCGGCTGCACTGCGCGGTCACGCTCGCCCCGGACGGCCGCGTGACGGTCACGGACCTCGGCTCGACGAACGGCACCTCGGTGGACGGCACGGAGGTCACCGACCGCCCCGTGCGGGTCTCCCCCGGCTCCCTGCTGCGGATCGGCGAGTCCGCGCTCCGGCTGACCGGCGGCGGCCTCGGCGCGGCCCCGGGAGCGGGCGGCGTCCTCTCGACGGCCCCCGACGGCGAGGGGCACGTGCGCGTGCGGGTCGCCGAGGCCCCCCAGCCCGCCTTCCTCGCGCCCGCACGCCCTCCGGAGGGGACCGCCCACCACGCGTACGGCTCGGCGGACTGGGGCGCGGCGGGAGGCGACGGCACCCACCGCCCGTCCGGCGCCCACGGGACCCACGGCGCCTCGGGGGCGTACGGCACTTCGGGGGCGTACGGGACACCGGGGCCGCACGGCTCGCACGGGGACGGCACGTCGCAGGCCCACGCCGGCGGGCCCGGTGCGTACGCCCCGGGCGGCGGCCCGGGTGCCGTGCCGCCGCAGGGTGGCGTGCCCGACGCCGAGCGGACCCGCGCCGGGACCCCGCCGCGCGGCACGACCGTCCCGCGCGCCCTGCGCAAGCGGAGCGGCCTCTCCGCCTGGGCCCGGCGGCTGGCCGGGGGCCGGGCCGGCGGGCAGGACGAGGGCGCGTACGACAGCTATGAGCCCTACGCCGACGACGAGGACGGGGCCGACGGCGCTCTCGGGGCGGCGGAGCCCACGCCGGAGGAGCTGGCCGTGGCCGCCGCCGCCCGGACGCCCGAATCCTGGCCGGATCCCGCCACCCTGCTGCTCACGGCGCTCGGCCCCGGCCCCCGTCTCTGGGAGCGCGGCCCCGGCCACCCGGAGGCGCTCGCGGTGCGGCTCGGCACGGTCGACCGGGTGGCCCCCGGCGATCAGGCGCCGCTGCCCGCCGTGCCCGTCACGGTGAGCCTGCGGGAGGCGGGCGCGCTCGGCCTCGCCGGGCCCCGGGAGCGGCTGACCGGCCTGGCCAGGGCCGTCGTCGCCCAGCTCGGCGCGCTGCACTCCCCCGACTGCCTGGAGATCGTGCTGATCAGCACGGACCGCGCCCGCACCACAGCGGAGCGCACCGCCGAGTGGGCCTGGCTCGGCTGGCTCCCCCATCTGCGGCCCACCCACGGCCAGGACTGCCGGCTCCTCCTCGCCTACGACCGTGATCAGGCGGCGGCGCGCACGGGCGAGCTGATCCGGCGCCTCGACGACCACATCGCCGATGAGGGCGTGGCGGGTGCCGGGAAAGCCGCTCCTTTCGAAGGCCCCGAGCCCCTCGGGGGCCCCGGTTCCTTCGGACAGCCCGGCTCCTTCGGGGCGCCCGGGTCCACGGAGTCCGCTGCCCGGGAGCCCGCGTGGCGCACTGTCGTCATCGTCGACGGCGACCCCGGGTCGGCCGCGCTGCGGGAGGCGACCGTCCGGCTCGCCGGTGAGGGCGCGCGGGCCGGGATTCACGTCGTGTGCCTCGCCGAGACCGAGGCCGCCTCCCCCGCCTCGCCGGTCCTCGACACGTACGAGGCCGCCTGCTCGGTGTCGCCCGCCTTCCGCGCGTGCGGTGCCGTCGCGCTGCTCAGCGGGGACGTGGCGACCGCGCTGCGCCTGATGCGGACGGCGGGCGGGCGCCCCGCGGGGCACGGCACCGTCGCCGCCGTGGACGCGGTCTCGGCGGCCTGGGCCGAGCGGTTCGCACGGGCGCTCGCGCCGCTGCGGACGGACGGCACGGCCGGTGAGGGCCACGCGCGCGTGTCCGCGCCGCTGCCCCAGGCGGCCCGGCTGCTGGACGAGCTGGGGCTCGCCCGGGCCACGCCCGCCTCGCTGATGGCGCGCTGGGCCGCCGCGGCGGACGACGCCGAGGCGCTCGGCGGGCGGGCCGTCGCGGTGCTGGGTGCGGGACCGCGCGGGCCCGTCGTCGCGGATCTCGCCGCCGACGGACCGCATCTGCTGGCCGAGGGGCCCGCGGGCAGCGGGCGCACGGAGTTGTTGCGTTCCATCGCCGCGTCCCTGGCCGCCGCCGAGCGGCCCGACCGGCTCGGCATGGTCCTCGTCGACGGGCGGGACAGCGGGAGTGCGGGCGGGGCCGCCGGGCGGCAGGGCGCGGGGCTCGGGGTCTGTACGGACCTGCCGCACGTCACCACGCACCTGGTGGCCAACGACCCGGTGCGGATGCGGGAGTTCGCGCAGTCCCTGGCGGCCGAGCTGAAGCGGCGGGCGGAGCTGCTGGGCAGGCTCGGGTTCGCCGAGTGGCATACGCAGCGGGAGGTCTCGGGGCGGATGGTGGCGCAGCGGTCGCCGTCGTCGTCCGGGGCGGGTGGTGCCTCCGGGGGCTCCGGGGCCGCTGGGTCTTCCGGGGCGGGCGGGGCAGGCGGGTCCTTCGGGGCTTCTGGGGCGTCGTCGTCCGGGGCGTCGTCCTCGGGGGGTGGCGCGGAGGGTTCCGCGGCCGTGCCCGCGCAAGGCGGCGACGGTGATCTCGACCCGACGCCCAGTCCCACGATGCGGTTGCGGCCCGCGGCGGCGCGGCAGCGGCCCGAGCCCGGACCTCCACTGCCGCGGCTCGTCGTACTCGTCGACGACTTCGACGCGCTGCTCGCGCCCGCCCTCGGCTCCCCCGGGCGCCCGGCGGCCGGCTCGGTCGTGCGCGCCCTGGAGGCGGTCGCGCGGGACGGCGAGCGGCTCGGTGTGCATCTCGTGGCGGCCACCGGGCGCAGTGAGCGGATGCCGGAGACCGAATTGGGGCAGCGGGCGTCGCTGCGCGTGGTGCTCGACGCGGTGGCCTCGGGGCCCGAGGAGCCCGCGCCGGGGCGGGGGGAACTGCGCTCCCCGGATGGGCGGGCCACCCCCTTCCAGGCGGGGCGGGTCACCGGGCGGATTCCCCGTACGGCGACGCTTCGGCCCACGGTCGTGCCGCTGGAGTGGGAGCGGATGGGGGATCCGCCGGCGCGGCGGCCCGTGCGGGAGCTGGGGAACGGTCCCACCGATCTGGCTCTGCTGGCCAGTGCGCTGGAGCGGGCGGCACGGTCGGTCTCGGCTGATCAGGTGCCGTCGCTTCTTTAGGCGGTGGGGGGAGCTTCTGTTCCGTCCCCTTTGCCGCGGGGGCGCTTGCGTGCCGTACGCCCGTTGGATCGGTTCCCGGCGCTGGTGCGTTGTGCCCACCCTTCCCCAAGCTCTCGGCTCCGCTCGACCAGGGGAGACCCCAATCGCCCTGCGGCACGCCTGCCCACAACGG
Organism: Streptomyces sp. NRRL S-920; assembly: GCF_000717945.1. Taxonomy (NCBI): domain Bacteria; kingdom Bacillati; phylum Actinomycetota; class Actinomycetes; order Kitasatosporales; family Streptomycetaceae; genus Streptomyces; species Streptomyces sp. NRRL S-920. The sequence continues at coordinate 43,170 of NZ_JODF01000035.1, read as the reverse complement.
GCAGACCTCTGCCCTCAGCGGATCGTCGCCCCGTACACCCTCTCCACCCGCATCGTGATCAGGACGCGTCGCTCCGCGACCATCACCGCGCGGTACTCGTCCCAGTCCGGGTGTTCTCCCGCGGCCTCGCGGTAGTACTCCACCAGGGCCGCCACCTCGGGGCCCGCGGGGTCCGAGCCGGGGCCCGTGAGGGTGACCGTGCCCTCCGCCGTGGCCCAGGCCATGCCGTCCGGGTGGGTGACCTCCAGCGCGGCCCGCGCGTCGCGGCGCAGGTTGGTGATCTTCGCGGTGCCCACGGTCGTGGAGATCCGCAGGAGGCCCGTGGCGCGGTCGTACGACGGCAGGACCGGGGAGAGCTGCGGGCGGCCGTCGGCCTTGATCGTCGCGAGTACGCCGAGGCGGCTTTCGGCGAGCAGCGCGTGCGGGTCGAAGGCCTGGGCGGCGCCGGCGGTGGCTTCAGTCATGTCGGGGCCAACCCGCGCCCCGGTGGTGCCTATTCCCCCCAGTGGTGCGACAAGGCCGGGCACGCGGTGATGACGCCACGTCACAACGCCATCACGATCGATGAGTTGACACCGCAGGCCATCTTGCCGCCCCTCCCCGCACGGGCGTAGACAGACCGCACGGGACTCGCCAGGGAAGAGAACGGGGCAGTGATGCGCAGCACTCTTCGCAGTACACGCAGGGCGCCACAACATCGGCGCACCACCGCCAAATTCGCCGCGGCCCTCGTCGCGGGGGCGCTCGCGCTCACCGTCACCGCGTGCGGTGGCGACGACAGCGACGACGGGGAGAAGGGGGGCAAGGACGGCGGCAAGGGCGACGGCGCGTCGGTCCAACTTCCCAAGCTGGACGGCGAGAACGTCTCGGTGTCCGCCGTATGGGGCGGCTCGGAGCGCAAGGTCTTCCTGAAGGTGCTCGACGAGTTCGAGGAGCGCACGGGCGCCAAGGTCTCCTTCGTGCCCGCCCAGGACCCGATCATCAGCTTCCTGGAGTCGAAGGTGGCGGGCGGGCAGCCGCCGGACGTCGCGATGCTGCCGCAGGTCGGCGCGATCGAGCAGGCCGTGGCGAACAAGTGGGCCAAGCCGGTCGGCGCCGAGGCGCAGAAGCAACTCGACAAGAACTACGCCAAGGGCTGGCAGGACCTGGGAGCCGTCGACGGCAAGCAGTACGGCGTGTACTTCAAGGCCGCCAACAAGTCGCTGGTCTGGTACAACACCCGCGTCTTCGAGAACGCGGGCGTCAAGGCCCCGAAGACCTGGGACGAGTTCATGGAGGCCGCCCAGACGATCTACGACTCCGGTGTGCCGCCGGTATCGGTCGCGGGCGCCGAGGCGTGGACGCTGACCGACTGGTTCGAGAACATCTATCTGTCGCAGGCGGGCCCGGAGAAGTACGACCAGCTGGCCCAGCACAAGATCAAGTGGACGGACCCGTCCGTGAAGGACGCGCTGACCACGCTCGGTGAGCTGTTCGGGAAGAAGGGCTTCGTCGCGGGCGGCGCGGACGGCGCGCTCCAGACCGAGTTCCCCGCTTCCGTGAAGCAGACGTTCAAGGGCGGCGACCAGCCCAAGGCGGGCATGGTCTTCGAGGGCGACATGGTCTCCCTGCCGATCTCCGAGACGAAGGCGAAGGTGGGCACGGACGCGAAGGTGTTCCCGTTCCCGGCCGTGGGTGACGAGTCGCCGGCCGTGGTCGGCGGCGACGCGGCCGTCGCGCTGAAGGACAGCAAGGGGGCGCAGGCGCTGCTGACCTATCTGGCCTCGCCGGACGCCGCGCGGATCTGGGCCGAGGCGGGCGGGTTCATCTCGCCCAACAAGAACCTGGACATGGCGGCGTACCCGAACGACGTGCAGCGCAGCATCGCCAAGGCGCTCATCGCGGCGGGCGACGACATCCGCTTCGACATGTCCGACCAGGCCCCGCAGGCCTTCGGCGGCACGCCGGGCAAGGGTGAGTGGAAGGCGCTCCAGGACTTCCTGAAGAACCCGAAGGACGTCGAGGGGACGCAGAAGACGCTGGAGACGGCCGCCGCCAAGGCCTACAAGGACTGACGCGATGGCGTCCGCGAACGCCGGGGGCACCGCGAAGGCGGCGCCCCCGGCCCCGATCCCGCGCAAGAGCGTGACCGGCACCCGCAGGATCGTGGCGGTGCTCTTCCTGCTGCCCGCCCTGGTGCTGCTCGGCGCGCTCGTCCTCTACCCCATCGGGTACTCGCTGTTCCGCAGCTTCTTCGACTCGTCGGGCGACTTCACGGCGTTCGGCAACTACAAGACGCTGTTCACGGACGACAGCATTCTGACCGCCATCAAGAACAACGCGGTCTGGCTGGTCGTGGCGCCCACCGTGGCGACCGCGCTCGGCCTGATCTTCGCCGTGCTGACCGAACGGGTGCGCTGGGGAACGGCGTTCAAGCTCGTCATCTTCATGCCGATGGCGATCTCGATGCTGGCCGCGGGCATCATCTTCCGGCTCGTGTACGAGTCCGATCCCGACCGGGGTGTCGCCAACGCGGTGGCGGTGAGCGTGCACGACACATTCGCCGAGTCGTCGGCGTTCCCGCAGGCGCACCCCAGCATGAAGTCGCCGCTGAAGTCGGCCGGCGGCGGGGCCTTCATCACCAAGGAGCCGGTCGAGGCGGGCACGCCCGTGGTGCTGCCGCTGACCGGTGTGCCGCCGAACGAGATGCCGGACGACGCGAAGGCGGCCAAGCCCGCGCGGGCCGAGGCCGGCCAGGTCACCGGCACGGCCTGGCAGGACTTCACACGCGGCAAGGGCCGGGGGAAGGTCAACGCCCCCGACACCGCCGAGCTGGGCTACGCGGGCATCAAGGTCGAGGCCGTCAAGGACGGCGAGGTCGTGGCGTCCACCGAGGCCGGGGCGGACGGCACCTTCGCCCTGCCGAAGGAGGCGGACGGCGCCCGACTGCGCTTCCCCGCCTCGAACTTCCGCGAGCCATACAACGGCGTGGACTGGCTGGGACCGTCCCTGATCACCCCCGCGGTGATCGGCTCGTACCTGTGGATGTGGGCCGGTTTCGCGATGGTCCTGATCGCGGCGGGCCTCGCGAGCGTGCCGCGTGAGCTGCTTGAGGCGGCGCGGGTGGACGGGGCCAACGAGTGGCAGGTGTTCCGCCGGGTGACGGTGCCGCTGCTCGCGCCGGTCCTCGCGGTGGTGCTGGTCACGCTCATGATCAACGTACTGAAGATCTTCGACCTGGTGTTCGTGATCCCGCCGGGCTCCTCGAAGGACGACGCGAACGTCCTCGCGCTCCAGCTCTACAACTCGGCGTTCGGCGATCGCGACGCGGGTGTGGCCAGCGCCATCGCGATGCTGCTCTTCCTCCTGGTGATCCCGGTGATGCTGTTCAACATCCGGCGCATGCGGCGGGAGGGGCGACGATGACGACCCAGACGGAGATCGTCAAGGCCAAGCAGTCCCTCGGCGGGCGGATCGCGTCCGCGCTCGGGGGCACCGCGCTGCGCGTGTTCCTGGTGCTCGTCGGGCTGTTCTGGCTGGTGCCGACCATCGGGCTGCTGATCGGCTCGCTGCGCACCTCCGCCGACATGAGCGAGAGCGGCTGGTGGAAGGTGTTCGGCGCGCCCTCGCAGATGACGCTGGACAACTACTCCAACCTCCTCAAGGACGAGACGATCACCGACTCGATCCTGTCCAGCGTCATGATCACGGTCCCGGCGACGGTGCTCGTCGTGGTCCTCGGCTCGCTCGCCGGATACGCCTTCGCGTGGATGGACTTCCCCGGCCGCGACTGGTGGTTCATCGGCGTGGTCGGGCTGCTCGTCGTCCCCGTGCAGGTGGCGCTGCTGCCGGTCTCCGAACTCTTCGGCGAGATCGGCATCTTCGAGACGACGGTCGGCGTGGTCGTCTTCCACGTCGCCTTCGGCCTGCCGTTCGCGATCTTCCTCCTGCGGAACTTCTTCGCGGAGATCCCCCGCGAACTGCTTGAGGCGGCGCGGCTGGACGGGGCGGGCGAGCTGCGGCTGTTCCTGCGGGTCGTGATGCCGCTCGGGGCGCCCGCGATCGCCTCGCTCGGCATCTTCCAGTTCCTGTGGGTCTGGAACGACATGCTGATCGCGCTGATCTTCGCCGACTCGGAGAGTCCCCCGATCACGGTGGCGCTCCAGCAGCAGGTGCGGTTCTTCGGCGACAACGTGCACATCCTGGCGCCCGGCGCGTTCATCTCGATGGTGATCCCGCTGGCGGTGTTCTTCGCGTTCCAGCGGCAGTTCGTGACCGGGGTGATGGCGGGCGCGGTGAAGTGACTCGCGCGCGGGCCGCCGCCTCCTTCCGTGTGTAGCGGCCCGCGTTGTGAGACGTACGGGGTAAAAGTGGGCAAAGTGTATAAATGCATTACTTTGGGTTCACGTCACCGCGCCGCCCAGGACCCCCGCCGCCTGCCCTGCGGCGGTTCCGCGCCGGCGCGCGCAGCACGCGGTTCCGGCTGGAGCGGGCCGCCGCGGGGCGGGTACGCGGAGCGGCCTGGCGGGCCGAGCCCCTGCTGACGCCCGTTCACCTCTCGCTCCGGGACAGCCGTACGCTCAATCTCGCGCTCCCCGCGGAGACCGAGGGCGCCGACGGGGCCGCCGACGCGCCGGTCCGGGCCCGGCTGCTGATCACGCGCGGCCACCGCAGACACGTCGTCCCCCTCGCCCTTGAGCGGCACTCCGCCGGGGCCCCGCTCCTCACCGCCACGGCCACGCTGCGGGACATGCGGGACGGCGTGTGGCGGCTCACCGTCGAGACGCGGGGCGCCGACGGGCGCGTACGGCGGCGGGGAATCACGCCGGCCGGGGACGGCGCGCCGGCCGGGACGCCGACCGTGCCGCACGCGCCCGACCCGCTGACCGGCACTCTGGTACGGATCGTCAGATCCCGCGGCGGGCGCGCCGTGCTCCAGGCCACGCGGTCGCGGCCGCGCGCGGAGCTGGTGCGGTTCGAGCCGCGCGGGGACGGGATCACGGTGCGCGGACGGCTGATCGGGGGACGACCGGCCGGGGCGGCGTCCCCGCCCCGGCGCGCGGAGGCCGTGCGCCGCAGGGACAAGGTGGTCGTACCCGTCGAGGTGGCGGAGCGGGGGCCGGACGGCACGTTCACGCTGCGGGTGCCGCTCGGCGCGATGACCGGGGCCGGGCCGGGGCAGTGGGTGTGGGACTTCCAGGTGGACGGGCTGCCGCTCGGGCGGTGGCTGTCCGACGTACGGGACCCCTCGGCCGCCTATCCGACGCCCTTCCGCGTCTTCGCGCTCCCCGACGGCGCGCTGGTCCGCGCGCACGCCCACTTCACCCGGACGGGCGCCTTCGCGGTGACGTGCTGGGACATCACCGACCTCACGCGCGAACCGGCCGCCCTCGCCCCCGGACCGAAAGGCCGCACGCCCCACCCCACACCCGAGCCCGCGAAGGAGACCACATGAAGATCACGTATCTGCTCGGCTGGGGCGACGAGATGGGCGGCACCGAGCTGGCCACCTACACCCAGGCCAAGCACCTCGCCGAGCGCCCCGGCGTCGAGGTCGAGGTGATCTCCGTCTTCCGGACCCGCGCCGAGCCGTTCTTCCCCGAGGCGCGCGGCCTGCCCGTCCGCTACCTGGTGGACCGCACCACGACACCCGAACGGCCGGTACGGGAGACGGACCTGGACGACGCCGCGTGCCGCACGCTCGCCGCGCTGCCCAGCGAACTGATCAGGCCCGCCTGGGAGGACACCTTCGACCGGCTCTCCGACGTCGAACTGACCGCCGCGCTCACCGCCGTCGACACCGACGTGCTGGTCAGCACCACGCCCGCGCTGCTCGCCGCCGCCGTGACGCTCGCACCCGCGCGGGTCGTCACCGTCCACCAGGAGCACCGCCCCACCCAGCGGCGCGGCCCGTCCGGCGAACCGCTGCTCCTGCACGCCCCGCGCCTGGACGCCCTGGTCACCCTCACCGAACGCACCCGCGACTGGATCGCCGAGTCCCTCGGCCCCACCGCCCCCGAGCTGGCCGTCATCCCGAACGCCGTACCGGACGGCTTCCGGCCGCGCTCCGACGGCGAGGGCAAGGTCATCGTCATGGCGGCGCGGCTGACCGGCGAGAAGCGCGTCGACCACGCCGTCCGCGCCTTCGCGCAGGTCGCCGACGCGCACCCGGACTGGACGCTGCGGATCTTCGGCGGCGGCCACCGCGAGCGCCAGCTGCGCCGCCTCGTCGACGGGTTCGGGCTGCACGACCGGGTCGAACTGCTCGGCCCATGCCAGGACATGGCCGCCGAGTGGGCCAAGGCGGGGCTGAGCCTGATGACCGCCGGGCACAACGAGGCGTTCCCGCTGGTGCTCCTCGAAGCGCTCGCCGCCGGGGTGCCCGTCATCGCCTACGACGTACTGACCGGGCCCGCGGAGATCGTGCGCCACCGCGTCGACGGACTGCTCGTGCCACCCGGCGAGGTCGGTGAACTCGCGTGCGCGATGGACGAGTTGATGGGCGACGACGCGGCCAGGCGCGCATACGCCCGCGCCGCCCGCGAAGGCGTCTACGCCCGCTTCTCCTCCGCGGACGTCACGGCCCGCTGGGAGGAGCTGTACACCCGGCTCGTGGCCGGGCGCGACCGGCCGCGGCGGCTGGCCGGGCGCGCGGACCGCGTGGCCCTCGGCGTCGCGTCCGGCGGCTGCGGCTTCCGGCCCACCGCCCCGCACACCTTCGACGCCGCGGCCGCCGCCGACGAGCGGGCCCGCGAGGACGAGATCATCGCCGCCGACACCACGGGCCGCGTCATCCGCTCGGTGGGCCGCCTCGCCGAGCGGCGCGACGACGTGCTCGCGCCGGACATGGCGCGGTGGAACCTCCGGCTCACCGCGTCCGCCCTGGAGGCCGAGGACGTGCCCTACATCCTCGTACGCACCAACGACGGCACCGCCCACACGCTGGCGGTGGCCGCCGACGACCAGGGCCGCGCGCTGAAGGCGCTGGCGGGGGCGCTGCGCGGGCAGCCCGTCTACGCCGAGCTGGTCAATCCGCGCGACGCGGCGCCCGGGGCCGTCCTCGCCGAACGCCTGGACGGCATCGGCGAGTTGTCCGGTGTCAAGATCTTCAAGCCGGTGACCACCACGACGCTCTCGCTGCGGCACGGCGCGGGGCTCGCCTGCACGGTGGCGTTCTGGCCCCGGGCGGCCGAGGGGGCCCCCGCGGCGGAGGGCGGCTTCCGCGCGCCCTTCGGGACGACGCTGGCCGGCGCCGTGCTGCCCTCGCTCACGCCGACGGCGACCCTGCGGGTGGCGGACCGCGACTACCCCACCCTTGAGGTGTTCACCGAACTCCTCGTCAAGGATGTCGACTTCCCCATCGACGCCGTCTACACCTGGGTGGACGACTCCGACCCCGAGTGGCGCGCGCGCCGCGACGCGGCCCGCGGCGGCGCCGGGCAGGAGACCGCGGACGACGGCGCCGTGCGCTACCGCAACCGCGACGAGCTGCGCTTCAGCCTGCGCTCCCTGGCCATGTACGCGCCGTGGATCCGGCACGTGTACCTCGTCACGGCGGGGCAGGTCCCCGACTGGCTCGACCGGGACCACCCCGGCCTCACCGTCGTGGACCACCGCGACCTCTTCGCCGACCCCGACGCATGCCTTCCGACCTTCAACTCGCACTCCATCGAGTCCCAACTGCACCGCATCGAAGGCCTGTCGGAGCACTTCCTGTACTTCAACGACGACATGTTCCTCGGCCGCCCCACCAACCCCGACACGTTCTTCCTCAGCAACGGCCTGGCCCGCTTCTTCTGGTCCTCCGCGTCCGTGCCCGCCCTGCCCCTGTCCCCCGACGACGAGGGCTATCTGGCGGCGGCGAAGAACAACCGCGAGCTGCTGCGCCGCACGTTCGGCAGGACGACGACGCACAGCTTCTTCCACGTGCCGTACGCACTGCGCCGCAGCGTCCTGACGGAGATCGCCGAGCGCTTCCCCGAGGAGACGGCGGCCACGGCCCGCAGCCGCTTCCGCTGCGCCGACGACTTCGCCCTGGTCTCCTCGCTGCACCAGCACTACGCGTACCTCACGGGGCGGGCGGTGCCGGGCTCCATCTCCTACGACTTCGTGGACATCGGCGACCGTGCCGACCACGCCCGGCTCGGGCGACTGCTCCAGAACCGGGACCGGACGGCGTTCTGCATCGGGGAGTCGCCCGACAGCGGCATGGCGGACGAGGAGATGGCGCTCGCCATCAGGTCGTTCCTGACGGCGTACTTCCCGGTGCGCTCGCCCTACGAGGCCTGAGCCCGGGAGATCTCAGGGCAGAAAGAGCCGCCGCACGACGCGTTCGGCGGCCTTCCCGTCGTCGTAGGGGCAAAAGCGCGCTCGGAACGCGGACCGCAGCCTCGTGGCCTCCGGGGTGTCCCAGCCGCCGTCGCGGAACAGGTCGGCCAGTTCGTCCTCGGTGGTGGCCACGGCCCCGGGCGTCTCGCCCGCCCGTCCGGAGAGCAGGTCGAAGTAGGTGCCGCGGGCCAGGCGGTAGGCCTGCCAGTCGGGGGCGTACGTCACGATCGGGCGGTCCAGGCAGGCGTAGTCGAACATCAGTGAGGAGTAGTCCGTGACGAGCGCGTCGGCGGCGAGGCACAGGTCCTCCACGCGCGCGTGCCCGGTGACGTCGATGAGCTGCGGGTGCGCGTCGAGTCCGGCGTCGGCGCCGTAGAAGTAGTGGGCGCGCACCAGGACCACGTAGTCGGGGCCGAGCCGTTCGGCGAACCGCTTGAGGTCCAGGCGGGGCAGGAAGCCCTTCTGGTAGTCGCGGTGGGTCGGCGCGTACAGCAGCACGGTCCGTCCGTCGCCGACGCCCAACCGCGTGCGGATACGGGCGATCTCGTCGTCATCTGCCGTGAAGTACACGTCGTTGCGTGGATAGCCCGCCTCCAGCGGCTGGTACGCGGTGGAGGGGTAGACGCGCTCCCAGATCTCCGTGGAGTGCGGGTTGGCGGAGAGGCTGTAGTCCCACTGGTCGGTGTGGTCGAGGACCTTCTGGAAGCTGATGCCGTGCGTGCCCGCCGGGTAGCGGCGCTGGTCCAGGCCCATCTTCTTCAGCGGGGTGCCGTGGTGGGTCTGGAGGTAGACCTGGCCGGGGCGCTTGGTGAATCCGCCGGGGAAGCTGGAGTTGTTGATGAGGTACGTGGCGGTGGCCATCGCCTGCCAGTAGCGCCGGGAGCCTTCGACGACGTAGTCGACCCCGGCGGGCACCCTGTGCCTGTGGCGGCCCGAGACCACCCACACGCCCCGGATGTGCGGGGCCAGTTCGCGGGCCTTGGCGTGGATGGCGGCGGGGTTGCAGGAGACCGCGCGGTTCCAGTAGGCGCCGTAGACCGCGAGGTGCGGGTCGAGGGCGCGGTGCAGGTCGGCGCGGTAGGCGGCGCGCATGGCGCGGGCGCGCAGCTTCTTCTTCTGCTCCTTGAGCCGCCGCGAGACGCGCAGGCGCCGGGACTCGGCCTTGCGCAGGCCTTCGTAGGCGGTGAAGGAGGCGGCGGCGAGGGCCCTCTCCTCGGGGGTGCGGGATTCGGTGCCGGGGGCCGCGTACGTGCGGTGGACGCGGGCCGCCTCGCGGAAGAAGTCGCGCCGGTCGCCCGCGCGGATCCGCCCGGGGTCGTCGAGGACGGCGAGGAGGTGGGCCGCGGCGTGCGGCAGGAGCCGGGCGCGGTCGGCGGGCCCGGCGGCGGCGAGGAGTTCCTCGTACCGCCCGACGACGGCGAAGTGGTGTCTGCCCGGCGTCTTGGAGAAGCTGCCGCCGCGCCGCTCGCGCCAGCGCACGCAGCTCCGGTCGAGGACGGCGAGACGCTCGCCCGCGCGCAGGGTCGCGGTGTGGACCGGCACCACGTCCTCGTACGCCCCTTCGGAGAAGGCCAATTGCCGCTCGCGCCAGAAGCCGCGCCGGAAGACGCGGTTCCAGGCGGCCGGGGTGACGGACAGGGGGTCGCCGGTGAGGGGGCCGCCGCCGGGGCGGACGGTCTCCCACCAGTCGACGCGGTCGTGCGCGAAGAGCAGGACGTCCGGGTCGCCCCGTTCCGTGAGGGCCGCGTCCAGGGCTTCGAGGGCGCCCGGCAGCAGGAGGTCGTCCCCGTCGAGGAAGAGGAGGTAGTCGCCGGTGGCGCGGTCGGCGCCGATGTTGCGCGCGGGGCCCGGACCCGCCTGGGCGGGGACGCGCAGCAGTTGCACGCGCGGGTCGCGCTCCGCATACTCCGCGGCGATCGCGGCGCAGGCGTCGGGCGAGGCGTCGTCGACGACGGTCAGTTCGAGGTCGCCGAAGGACTGGGTGAGCACCGAGTCCAGGCATTCGCGCAGGTAACCCTGGACGCGGTGGGCGGGGACGACAACCGAGAAGCGCGACATGACAACCGACCGTAACCAGCGGGACACGGCCTGTCGAAGACCTCCCGTCACTCATTGGGGTGACAGAAGCCGAAGGGACTGACCGTCGGGAGCGACGAGCGGGCAAAAGGGGCTAAATATGCCCGTACTCCCATGAAAGGCCGGTCGCCGTGCAGCCCCGTCTCAGCGTCGTCGTGCCCATCTACAACGTCGAGGAGTTCCTGGAGGAGTGCCTGGAGTCGATCGCCCGGCAGACCGTGCAGACCGCGCAGACCGGGCGGACCGGGCGCACCCCGGCCGGCCCCGGGCGACCGGGCGGGCCGGAGGGTCCCGGCGGCCTCGAATGCGTCATGGTCGACGACGGCTCGACCGACGCCAGCCCTCTCATCGCGCGTGAGTTCGCCGCCAAGGACCCCCGTTTCGTCTATGTCCGCCAGCGCAACGCCGGGCTGAGCGCGGCCCGCAACACCGGGGTGCGCAAGGCGTCGCCCACCGCCGAGTTCCTCACCTTCGTCGACAGCGACGACGTCGTGCCGCACGACGCGTACGAGCGGATGATCGCGAGCCTGGACGAGACCGGCTCGGACTTCGCGAGCGGCAACGTCTGGCGGCTCACCGAGCGCGGCCGCTCGCAGGCCTGGCAGTACAAGTGGCTGACCGAGCCGCGCGCCCGTACGCACATCTCGCGCGACCTGGACCTGCTCTCGGACCGCGTGGCCTGGAACAAGGTGTTCCGCCGCTCCTTCTGGGACCGGCACCGCTTCACCTTCCCCGAGGGCAAGCTGTACGAGGACACGCCCGTGATGATCCCGGCGCACTTCCTCGCCGGGTCCGTGGACGTACTCAGCGACCACGTCTACTACTGGCGGGTCCGCGAGGGCTCCATCACCCGGCGGCGCACCGACGTCAAGGGCGTGCGCGACCGGATCGCGGCGTGCGCGCACGTCAGCGGCTTCCTCGCCCAGCACGCGCCGGAGATGAAGAAGACGTACGACGTCTCCTGTCTGCGCGACGACTTCGTGTACTTCCTGGAGGGCCTGCCGATGGGCGGCCCCGAGTACCGCGCGGCGTTCATGGCGGACGTGGCGGCGTTCCTGCGCCGCGCCGACCCGTCCGTGATCACCGGACTCCCCGTCGACCTGCGCGTCAAATGGCAGCTCGTCCGCGAGTCGCGCACCGCCGAACTCATCGAGCTGCTCGCCTTCGAGCAGGCCAACGGCACCGCCTTCCACGTCCGCGGCGCCCTGCGCCGCAGCGCCTCCTACCCGGGCGTCGGCCGCGTACCCGAGAAGCTGGCGCGGATCGGGCGGGGCGAACTGCCCGTCGTGGCGCGGGTCGGCGAGGCCCGGTGGGACGCCGAGGGGAAGCTGCGGATCAGCGGATACGCGTACGTACGCAATCTGGCGGCGACCCGCCCCGGGCACTCCCTCAAGGCGGGGCTGCTCAAGTCGGCGCGCAGCAGGGGGCAGTTCCGCCGCGTGCCGACGAGGACGGTCGCCGCGCCGCAGGCCACCGAGGAGTCCCGGCAGCGCCTGCACTGCTACGACCTGTCCGGCTTCGAGATGACCGTCGACCCCGACCAGCTGAGGACCGGCGGGAGGTGGCGGCCGGGGAACTGGCTGCTCGGCGTGGTCGTCGCGGGCCACGGCACGGTGCGGCGCGCGGCCGTGCGGTCCGCCGACGGGGCGTCCGCGCAGTCCCTGGTGCGCGAACTCGGCGAGGGGCTGCGCCTGGTCCTCGGCTTCAGCAAGGGCCGGCTCGTGCTGCGGATCCAGGAGTACGCGGCGCGCGTGGACGCCCACCGGCGCGACGGGGGCGATGTCGTGCTGAGCGGGAGCCTGCCGGGGCGCGTGCGGCCGAGGGCCCTGCGGCTCACCCACAAGCATTCCGGCACGGACTTCGACTATCCCGTGGCGCTCGCCGACGACCGCTTCGAGGTCCGGGTGCGGCTCGCGGACCTGGCGGGCGTGCCGCCCACGCCGCACCTCGCGCCCAAGGAGGTCGAGCCGCCGCACGGCGACCGCTGGCAGGCCAACCTCGTGCTGCCCGACGGCAATCTGAAGTCCCTCGCGGCGACGTTGGACCTGGCTCCGGGGCGGTACGCGTCGGAGACGGGCCGCGAGCTGTGCGCCACCGCCAACGACCAGGGCCAGCTGATCGTCGAACTGACCCGGCAGCCGATCGCCGACCGCGTCGCGTGGGGCCCGGACGGCACGCTGACCGTCGAGATGCCGGCGAGCGGGTCCGGTTGGCCCGAGGCGGAGTTCGTCCTGCGGCACAGCAGCCGCGACGAGGAGCTGGCGGTTGCCGCCGAACGCGTCGGCGAGCGGCTGCGCGCGGTGGTCGCGCCGGGGGGCGGGGCGCTTCGGGAGGGGCGGTGGTACGCGTTCCTCCGGGAGGCGGGTCCCGGGGCGGGGCCCGGGGCGGGATCCGGCGAGGGGGCCGGGCAGCAGGAAGACGGCCGGCGGGAGGACGGCATGCCCGTGCGGCTGCTCGCCTCCGTGGCGGCGGAGCTGCCCCTTCACCAGGTCGCCGAGGGGCGGGAGTTCACCGTCGACCGGCGCTTCGGAGACCGGCTGCTCGTCGAGGCGGGGGCCGTCCTCCCCCGCTCCGAACGCGGGGCCTACCGTCAGCACCGGCTGCGCACCGCCCACTATCCGAGCCACCGCGAGCGGCCGCTGACGGACGCCGTCCTGTACTTCGACGGGGACTCGCCCCGCGCCGTCCACGAGGAGCTGGTGCGGCGCGGCGCCGACGTCGAGCACCTGTGGGTCACGCACGACCAGCAGACCCGCGTACCGGCCGGCGCGAAGGGCGTGGAGGAGCACAGCGCCGCCTGGTACGAGGCGCTGGCCCGCTGCCGCCGCATCGTGACGGCGGGCCACCTCCCGGACTTCTTCGAGCGCCGCGAGGGCCAGACCGTCGTACAGACCTGGAACGGCGCCCCGCTCAAGCGCATCGGCACCGACCTCACCGGCACCCTCTACGCCGACCACGGCCACCTCGACGCGCTGCCGAGGCTGTCGCGCCAGTGGGACGTGCTCGTCTCGCCGAACCGCTTCTCCACCCCGCACCTGGGCCGCGCCCTCGCCTACGACGGCGAGGTCCTGGAAGCGGGCTCGCCCCGCAACGACGTGCTCTTCGGCGACGACCGCCGCAAGACCGCCGAGCGGGTCCGCCGCGATCTCGGCCTCTGCCCGGACAAGCGGATCGTGCTGTACGCGCCGACCTACCGGGACCATCTCGCGTACTCCCCGGGCCGGTTCCGCTACGAGCCCGCGCTCGACTTCCGCGCCGCCGAGTCGGTGCTCGGCGACGACCACGTCCTGCTGGTGCGCAAGCACCCGCTGACGGCGGGCCGGCTGCCCGGCGCCCGCGCGCCCTTCGTACGGGACGTGTCGGCCCACCCCCGCGCCGCCGAACTGCTCCTGATCGCCGACGTGCTGGTGACCGACTACTCCTCGCTGATGTTCGACTTCGCGCACACCGGGCGCCCGATGCTCTTCCACGCGTACGACCTGGAGCACTACCGCGACACCGTGCGCGGCTTCTACCTCGACTTCGAGACGAGCGCGCCCGGCCCGCTGCTCGCCTCCACCGGCGAGGTCGTCGAGGCGCTGCGCGACCTGGACGCGATCGCGGCCCGCCACGCGGACGCGTACACGGCGTTCCGCGAGGCCTACTGCGACCTCGACGACGGCAGGGCCGCGGCCCGCGTCGTGGAGAGGCTGATGCGGTGACCGGCACGCTCCTCGCCCGCAGGACCGCCTTCGGCGCGACGGCGCTGGGCGGCGGCCGGCGGTGGCGCCCCTCCCCCTTCCTGGTCCTCGGCGGGCTGTTCTGGCTCGTGATGTCGCTGGCGTTCTGGCGGGTGCCGATGTGCTGCGACTTCGGGCAGCACGCGGCGGTGGTCGAGCGGCTCAAGGACGACCTGCTCCATCCCGCGCACCCGATGGCGGACCTGCCGGGCGACGGCAGCGCGTACTACTCGCCGTACGCGGTCGTCCAGGGCCTGTTCGCCAAGGTGACGGGCCTCGCGGGCTGGCAGGTCGTGAAGCTCTCGGGCCCGCTCAACCTCCTGGTGCTGCTCACCGGCATCGGCCGTTTCGTGCGCGGCCTCACCCCCCGTCCGTGGGCGCCGGTCCTCGCGCTGTTCGCGATGGTGCTGCTGTGGGGCACGCGCATGGCGTGGTGGAGCGGCTATCTGGGCCTGATGTCGATGACGGGGAACCTCGGCTACCCCTCGACGTTCGCGATCGGCCTGGCGTTCTGGGCGTGGGCGTGGGCCGGTTCGCTGGCCGACGGCCCTCGGCGGGACCTTTGGCCGTACGTCGGTCTGGGCGCCCTGTGCGGGCTCGTCCTGCTCATCCATCCGATCTCCTCGGTGGCGGCGGTGCTCGGCGTGGTCGCGTTCGCGGCGTCCGGCCGCAGGGCGTGGGAGTGGGCGAGGCTCGGGGCGTGGACGGCAACGGCCGCGACCGCCCTGGCCGTGGCGGCGCTCTGGCCGTACTTCAGCGTCTTCTCCCTCGTCGGTGACGAGAGCGTGGACTGGATCCACCGCCAGCTCTACACCGAGATGCCCCAGCGGTTCTGGCTGGCGCTGCTCGGCCTGCCGGCCCTGTGGCTTCGGTTGCGCAGGGACCGCAGGGACCCCCTGGTGCTGATGTTCGCCCTGGAGTGCGCCGTCGTCGCGTACGGCTGGGTCAGCGGTCACTACACCTACGGCCGCATCCTCGGTCTGACGCTGGTCCCGCTCCAGTTCGCGCTCGCCATCGAGCTGGCGGCGCCGCGGCCCTGGGGGTGGCGGCGGGGCGCGCTCGCCGGGGCGACGGCGCTCGGGGCGTGCGTCGGGTTCTTCCAGATCCAGGCGGGCGCCGTCGTGCCGCGCGCGCTCGACCCGATCGGCTTCGACCAGCCGCCGCGGTGGCCGGGCTACGGCTGGGCGGTCGGTCATATGGACCGGGGCGACGTCGTCCTGACCGACGGCTACCGCCCCACGCGGTCCGTGCCCGGCCTCGGCGCCAATCTCGTCGCCCCCGCCTGGCCGGACGCCTCGCTCGCCGAGGACGTACGCAACCGCCGGCTCGCGGCCGTGCGCGCCTATCTCGCCCCCGACTCCACGCGTGCGGAGCGCGCCGCGATCGTCCGCCGCTACGAGGTGCGGTGGCTGCTGCTCGGCCCCGGCCAGAAGCTGCCGCCGGAGGCGGTGGTCGTCGACTGGAGCCGGCGGACCGGCGAGGTGCTGGCGCGGGTGGGCGGGGCCACTCCGGCGAATGCCCCCCTAATCGGATAATTACGAGCAACCTATAAAATTTCCTCCGTGGACCGCACCCTGTCTCACCCGACTGCCCAGAACTCACCCGCCCCTAACTCCCGCACCTCCCGGGTCTCCGTCGTCGTGATCGGCTACAACGACGCGGCCCACATCGCCGACGCGGTGCGCTCCGCGCTGGCCCAAGGGCCCGTCGTCCGCGAGGTGATCGCCGTCGACGACTGCTCGACGGACGGCAGCGCGCGGATCCTGGCCGCCCTCGCCGAACAGGACCGGCGGGTACGGGTGATCCGCCGTGCGAGCAACAGCGGCGGCTGCGGCACGCCCCGCAACGACGGGATCGACGCCGCCCGCGCGCCGTACGTGATGTTCCTCGACAGCGACGACGTACTGCCGCCCGGCGCGGCCCTCGCGCTGCTCGCCGCGGCCGAGCGGCACGGCTGCGAGGTCGCATCGGGCCTGTGCGTACGCCGCGAACTGCCCTCGGGGCGCGAGGTGCCCTGGCAGCCGGAGCTGTACGCGAAGGCCCGGCTCGTCGCCCGCCCCGAGCTGCGCACCCGCCTCGTCCACGACACGCTGTGCGTCAACAAGCTCTACCGCGCGGACTTTCTGCGCGAGCACGGCATCCGCTTCCCCGAAGGCCGCTTCATCTACGAGGACTTCGTCTTCACCGCGCGCATGCTCGCCGCGGGGCCGCGCATCGCGCTCGTCCCCGACACGGTGTACGTGTGGCATGTGCGCCGCGCCGCCGCCAAGCTGTCGATCTCCCTGGACCGCGCCGGGATCGCCAACTGGCAGGCCCGCATGGAGGCGCACCGCCAGTCCGTGGAGATCCTGCGGGACGCGCGCGGCGCCGGGGGCAAGCGGCTCGCGCGGGCGGCCCGCGCCAAGTTCGTCGACCACGGGCTGCGCATGTACACCCGAGAACTGCCCGCGCGCGGCGAGGAGTACCAGCGCGAGTGGTGGTCGCTCACGCGCGCGTACCTGACGACGTTCGACGCGGCCGACCTCGACGCCGCGCCCGCCCCCGGCCGCGTCATCGCGCGCGTCGTCCTCGCCTCCGAAGAGCCGCGCGACCTGACCCGGCTGAAGCAGGTTGCGGCGCGGCCCGCCCGGCTCGTGCCGCCGTATCCGAGGGCGGCCGACGCCACCCCCATCTGGGCGGACGACCTCCCCCACGTCACCCTGGAGCACCTGCTCGTACGTCCCATGCGCCTGCTGCCCCTCGTGGTGGACGGCGAGCTGCGGCCGCGCGCGGGCGGCACCCGGCTCACGCTGCGGCTGCGCGAGCTGTACGGGCGGGTGGCGCAGGCGGGCCCCGCTACCGTCGACGTCGAGCTGATCCACCGGCAGAGCGGTCTGCCGGGCCTGCGCAGGACGGCGGCGTTCGGCGCGGAGCGGCCCGGTGGGACGTGGACGGCCACGGTCCTGCTCGACCTCGGTGCGCTGGACGGGGCGGTGTGGGACGTACGGCTGCGGCTCCACTTCGACGACGGGACGACGCGTGACACGACCGCGCGGGCCGTCCCCGGACCCGGACTGCTGCGCCGCACGGTGGTGCCGGGCGGGCGGCGCGGCGTCCTGCTCGTCCAGCCGTACGCCACCCAGGCGGGGAACCTCTCGGTGCGGCTCGCGCCCGGGGTGCGGGGCGTCGCCGGAGTCGTGAAGCGGCGCGCGGCCCGGCTCGTCCGGTCCGCCCTTGACGCCGCACGGCGTGCTTCGGGGCTCTGACGCGCCCCGTACACGCCCTCTGCGAGACTTGCAGGCCACCTCGACGTACGCACGACAGGACGGGACAAGACGACCATGACCTGGCTGATCACCGGCGGCGCCGGATACATCGGAGCGCATGTCGTCCGCGCCATGACGGAGGCGGGCGAGCGGGCCGTGGTCTACGACGACCTGTCCAGCGGCATCGCCGAGCGCGTCCCCGCGGGCGTCCCCCTCGTGACCGGCTCGACCCTGGACGCGGACCTGCTGGCCCGCACCCTGAAGGACCACGCGATCACCGGCGTCGTCCATCTCGCGGCGAAGAAGCAGGTCGGCGAGTCGGTGGAGCGGCCCCTGCACTACTACCGGGAGAACGTGGAGGGCCTGCGGGTGCTCCTCGAAGCGGTCGTGGACGCCGGCGTGCCCTCCTTCGTCCTCTCCTCCTCGGCCTCGGTGTACGGCATGCCCGAGGCCGACCTCGTCACCGAGGAGACGCCGTGCCTGCCGATGAGCCCGTACGGCGAGACGAAGCTGGCGGGCGAGTGGCTGGTGCGGGCCGCGGGGCGCGCGCACGGTCTGGCGACGGCGTCCCTGCGCTACTTCAACGTGGCGGGCGCCGCCACGCCGGAACTCGCCGACACCGGCGTCTTCAACCTCGTGCCGATGGTCTTCGAGAAGCTCACGGCCGGCGAGGCCCCCCGCATCTTCGGCGCGGACTACGCCACCCCCGACGGCACGTGCGTACGCGACTACATCCACGTCACCGACCTGGCCGAGGCCCATGTGGCGACGGCCCGCAAGCTCGCGTCGGCCGCGCCCGGCACGGACCTGACCCTCAACATCGGCCGGGGCGAGGGCGTTTCGGTCCGCGAGATGACGGATCTCATCAACGACGTCACGGGCTACGACACGCCCGCGGAGGTGACCGGCCGCCGCCCCGGCGACCCGGCCCGCGTGGTCGCCGCGGCGACCCGCGTCACCACGGAACTGGGCTGGTCGGCCAAGCGGGACGTACGCGACATGATCGCGTCGGCGTGGGCCGGCTGGGTACGGCTGCACCCGGAGGCGGGGCGCGACTGACCCCGTCCGTGCGCGGCCGTCCTGCCGACCTCGGGGTCCGGCGAGCCCCCGCCGCGCCTCAGAGCGCCCGCAGCCCCGCCGCCGTGGCCGCCGCGAGCCTGCCCAGGTAGCCCTTGGGCAGGTCGGCCCGCACCACCACGGAACGCCAGTAGAGCGGCCCCGACACCAAGTCGAGGGCCAGTTCCCCGTCGACGCCCGCGCGCAGTTCGCCCCGCTCGACGGCCGCCCGCACGATCCCGCTCGCGACCCCGTGCTGCCCCTCCCGCAGCGCCTTCTGGAGGGCCTCGGCGATCTCGGGGTTGCGGGCCGCCTCCGCCTGGAGGTCCGGGATGATCTGGGAGGCGACGGGGTGCCGCAGCGCGCGCGAGGTCACCTCGTACAGCAGCCGCAGATCCCCCTCCAGGGAGCCCGTGTCCGGCGCGGGCAGGCCCTGGACCGCTATGGCCGAGACCAGGTCGAGCACGAGGTGCAGCTTGGAGCGCCAGCGGCGGTACACGGCCGTCTTGCCCACGCCCGCCCGGCGCGCGATGCCCTCGATGGACATGCGGGCGTAGCCGACGGAGGCCAGTTCCTCGAAGACCGCGGCCCGGATCGCCTCGGTCACGTCCTCGCGGAGCACGGCGGCCCCGGCGGGCGCCCTGCGGCGCGGCGGTTCACCGCGCGGTCCGCTCGCCCGTTCACCCTGCGGCCTGCTCGTCGTCATACGGACAGCATAAACAGCGCCAAGCGTCACGACGATACGGTTGCGTTCCGACGTATCGTCGCCCTACGCTCGGCGTGGCGACGATACGGGCCCGTCCCGACGTACGCCGCAGCCTCCCGACGCCTCCCCGAGCGAAAGCCACGGATGTGAGCCAGGTCCTCGACGCACCCCCGCCGCCCCGTACGACCAGCACGGCGGCCGCCGCCCTCTCCCCCGCCGAACTCGCCGCCCGGCACGGCCTGACCGTCAGCGGCGCCCGCCCCTCCCTGCCCGCCTACGTCCGCCAGCTGTGGCAGCGCCGCCACTTCATCACCGCCTTCGCGACGGCCAAGCTGACGGCCCAGTACAGCCAGGCGAAGCTCGGCCAGCTCTGGCAGGTGATGACGCCGCTGCTGAACGCGGCGGTCTACTACTTCATCTTCGGCGTCCTGATGGACACCAAGCGGGACGTGGCGGACTACGTCCCGTTCCTGGTCACCGGCGTCTTCGTCTTCACGTTCACCCAGCAGTCCGTCATGGCGGGCACCCGCGCCATATCGGGCAGCCTCGGCCTGGTCCGCGCCCTGCACTTCCCGCGCGCCTCGCTGCCCATCTCGTACTGCCTGCAACAGCTCCAGCAGCTGCTCTTCTCCATGGGCGCGCTGGTGGTGATCCTGCTCTGCTTCGGCGTCCCGCCGACGGCGTCCTGGCTGCTGGTGGTCCCCGTCCTGGCCCTCCAGTTCACGTTCAACACGGGCCTCGCGCTCGTCATGGCCCGGCTCGGCAGCAAGACGCCGGACATCGCGCAGCTGATGCCGTTCGTACTGCGGACCTGGATGTACGGGTCCGGGGTGATGTGGAGCATCGACGCCGTCCTCAAGGACCGGCACCTGCCGCACGCCGTACAGGTCCTCCTGGAGTGCAATCCGGCCGCCGTCTACATCGATCTGATGCGGTTCGCCCTCATCGACACCTTCCACGCGGAACAGCTTCCGCACCACGTGTGGGCCTGGGCGCTCGGCTGGGCGCTGCTCGCCGGGATCGGCGGGTTCATCTACTTCTGGAAGGCAGAGGAGACGTACGGCCGTGGCTGAGACCCCGCAAGGACAGGGGCGGGAGCACCACGCCCCCACCGTGATCGTGGACGCCGTCGACATCGTCTACCGCGTGCACGGCGCGGGCGCCACCACGGGCCGGGGCGCCGCGACCGCCGCGCTCGGCCGCATCCTGAAGCGGGGCGGCTCCCCCGGCGTCCGCACCGTCCACGCCGTCAGGAACGTCTCCTTCACCGCCCGCGAGGGCGAGGCCATCGGCCTGATCGGCACCAACGGCTCGGGCAAGTCCACACTGCTCAAGGCGGTCGCGGGCCTGCTGCCCGTCGAGCGCGGCCGGATCTTCACCGACGGCCAGCCCTCCCTGCTCGGGGTCAACGCGGCCCTGATGAACGACCTGACCGGCGAGCGCAACATCCACCTCGGCGGCCTCGCCATGGGCATGTCGCGCGCACAGGTCAAGGAGCGCTACCAGGAGATCGTCGACTTCTCCGGGATCAACGAGAAGGGCGAGTTCAGCACGCTCCCCATGCGCACGTACTCCTCCGGCATGGCGGCACGTCTGCGCTTCTCCATCGGCTCCGCCAAGGACCACGACGTCCTGCTCATCGACGAGGCGCTGGCCACCGGGGACCGCTCCTTCCAGAAGCGCTCCGAGGCCCGCATCCGCGAACTGCGCGAGCGCGCGGGCACGGTCTTCCTGGTCAGCCACAACAACAAGTCGATCCGCGACACCTGCGACCGCGTGCTGTGGCTGGAGCGCGGCGAGCTGCGGATGGACGGCCCGACAGCGGACGTACTGAAGGAGTACGAGCGTTATACAAACCCGGACAGGTAGCCCTTTTGTCGTACCAATACCCGCATCCTTACACTATGGGAGCGTTTAGCAACAGAAGGAGTACGCGTGCAGCCACGGCTGAGTGTTGTCGTCCCCGTCTACAACGTCGAGCTGTACCTCGACGAGTGCCTGGAGTCCCTGGCGGCCCAGACCTTCACGGACTTCGAAGTGGTCATGGTCGACGACGGCTCGACGGACGGCAGCGCGGCCATCGCCGGGGCCTTCGCGGCGGCCGACCCGAGGTTCCGGCTGATATCCCAGGAGAACAAGGGGCTGGGCGCGGCACGCAACACCGGCGTGCGGGAGATGTCCCCGCACAGCGAGTACCTCGCGTTCGTGGACAGTGACGACACGCTGCCCGCCACCGCGTACGCACTGATGATCGAGACGCTGGACGAGACCGGTTCGGACTTCGCGGCGGGCAACGTCACCCGCTTCCGCTCCGCCGGGTACGTCCAGTCGCCCGTGCACCGCGTGCCCTTCGCGACGACCAGGCTGCGTACGCACGTCTCGAAGTTCCGCCCGCTGCTGACCGACCGCACCGCGTGGAACAAGGTCTACCGCCGCTCCTTCTGGGAGCGGCACCAGCTCGCGTACCCGGAGGCCATGCTCTACGAGGACGCCCCCGTCAGCGTCCCCGCGCACTACCTCGCGGACGCCGTGGACGTCCTGAGCGAGCCGGTCTACAACTGGCGCGAGCGGGAGATCGGCGAGCGCTCCATCACCCAGAACCGCACCAACCCGCAGGGCCTGATCGACCGCGTGAGGTCGATCCGCATGGTCCGCGAGTTCCTGCTCGCACGCGTCGCCGACGACCCCGTGTACACCGACCATCTGCGCGTCTACGACCACAACGCGCTCGCCGAGGAGATCCCCCTCTTCTGGCGGGTCCTGCCGGGGTCGGACGCCGCGTACCAGGAGGCGTTCCTGGAGCACGTGGGCCGGCTCGTCCGCGAGATCGGGCAGGACGCGGTGCGGGCGCTGCACGTGCCGCACAAGCTGAAGTTGTATCTGACCGTGCACCGGCGCCTGGACGAGCTGATCGCGCAGCTGGAGTACGAGAAGGAGCACCCCGGCTCGATCCCCGTGACCGGCACGCTGCACCCGAAGGCCGACTACCCCTTCCTCGACACGGCCGCCCCCGTGCCGGACGCGGTCCTGCGCCTCGACCCCGAGCTGCGGCTGCGCAGCCGCCTCGACGAGGCCGCCTGGCACGACGGCAAGCTGTGGCTGTCCGGCTGGGCGTTCGCCCGCCAGCTCGGCGCCGAGTCCCGGAGCAAGGCGCTCAAGTCGCTCATCCTGAAGGAGAAGGGCAGCCGCCGCACGGTGCTCGTGCCCGCCCGCAGCCACCTCGACCCGGAGGCCACGGTGGCCTCGGGCGCGGAGTTCCGGCACGCCGACTGGGCTGGCTTCGGGGCGCTCGTGAACCCCTCGCGGCTGCGGCGGCGCGGCAAGTGGGCCGACGGGCTCTGGTACGTACGGATCGCCGTGGCCGGCACGGGCGCGACGCCCCGGCGCGGGCCGCTGTACGGCGCGGGCACGGGCTCGGGTCAGACGCCTCCCGCGCACTGGGTCACCGAGGACGTCCGCGTCGCCCCCCAGATCCACGACGGTGAGCTGGCCATCCGCGTGGAGACGGCGCACGCGCGTGCGCTGGAGGTCCGCGCGGAGGGGTCCGGCCTTCTCGTACGGGGCATCCTGCGCACGGCGCCCATGGGCGAGCCCCGCCTGCGCATGCGCCACCGCGAGTCCGGCACGGTCCTGTCCGCCCCGCTGGACCTCGACACCCCGAGGGAGGGCCGCGTCCCCTTCACAGCTCTGGTGGAGACGGCGTCCCTGAGGGAGGTCCGCGAGGACCACGAACGCCTGCGCCCCACCCAGGCGGAACGGTCGATCGGGCGGTGGGACATGTCGGTGGAGGTGACAGCTGCCGCTGCCGCTGTGGGCAATCGTTCCGCAGGGCGGAACGGGTGGGCACAGCCCTCAGCGCCGGGTGCGGCTAAAGAGGCGCCCATCAAAACGACCCGCCTAGCCCTCATCCTGGACGACCGAGAAGGCTTCACCGGCGCCCAGTTCCCCCAGGCCGACCGCACGGTCTACGCCCGGCGCAGCCCGGGAGGCTACCTCCAGCTCTGCGACCAGCCGGTCCAGCCCCTGGTCGACCACATCTCCGTACAGCCCGGCGGCACCGTCACCCTCACCGGCAGCTACCCCGCGAAGGGCGCCCACGACCTCACCCTCGTCCTCCGCCAGACCTGGTCGGGCCACGAGTACACGTTCCCGGCGAAGGCGGCCGACGGCCGTTTCGAGGCCCGCTTCGTCCCCGCCCCCACCCACCACCACGCGGGCCGGACCCCCCTGCGCGCCGGCTTCTGGTGGCCGTCCGTCCAGCAGCCGGACGGCACCCGTACCGCCGTCCAGCTCGCCCCGCCGGTCCATGCCCACCTCCCCCTGGAGGCTGCGGCGCACGGCAAACGCGTGGAGCTACAGGCCCGCCAGTACGACCAGCTGGCGCTGATGGCCCACTCCGAGCTGCGCCCCGACGAGCGCAGCCGCTACCGCCAGACCCGGCTGCGCACGCGGACCTACCCCGCCGCCCGCCACGAACCGCTGCGCGAGGCCGTCCTGTACGACGTCTTCGGCGGCCGCATGTACGGCGACTCCCCGCGCGCCATCCACGAGGAGATGGTCCGCCGCGGGCTGCCGGTCGAACACCTGTGGGTCGTCAAGGACGGCCAGTGCGAGGTCCCCGGCACGGCGAAGGCGGTCCGCGTGCACAGCCCCGAGTACTACGAGGCGATGGCCCGCTCCCGCTACATCGTCGGCAACACGCACTTCCCGCGCTGGCTGGAGCGCCGCGAGGGCCAGCAGATCGTCCAGACCTGGCACGGCACCCCGCTGAAGCGGATCGGCTTCGACTTCGACAACGACCACTTCGCCAGCACGCAGTACCTGATGGACCTGGACCGCGAGCGCCACCAGTGGTCGATGCTGCTCTCCCCGAACCGGTTCAGCACGCCGATCATGCGCAGCGCCTTCCGGTTCGGCGGCGACGTGGACGGCGAACTCCTGGAGGCGGGCTACCCCCGCAACGACGTGCTGCTCGCCCCCGACCGCGCCGAACGTGCCGCGAAGGTGCGCCGCGCCCTCGGCCTGCCCGAGGGCAAGAAGGTCGTCCTGTACGCGCCGACGTGGCGCGAGGACAAGCAGCGCCACCGCGGCGGTTTCCTGCTCGACCTGCGCGTCGACCTGGAGAAGGCGCGGCACGAACTGGGCGACGACCACGTCCTGCTGGTCCGCCCGCACGCGCACGTCGTGGAGCCGGTGCCGGGCGCGGGCGACGGCTTCGTGTGGGACGTCGCGGGCTACCCCGACATCATGGACCTGCTCCTGATCGTGGACGTGCTGGTCACCGACTACTCCTCGGTGATGTTCGACTTCGCCGTGACGGGCCGTCCGATGCTGTTCTTCACCTACGACCTGGAGCACTACCGCGACCGTCTGCGCGGCTTCTACTTCGACTTCGAGAAGCGCGCGCCGGGACCGCTGGTGCCGACCTCCGACGAGCTGATCACCGCGCTGCGCGACCTGGAGTCGGCGACCGGGCCGTACGCGCAGGCGTACGACGAGTTCCGCGCCGAGTTCTGCGACCTGGACGACGGGCGGGCCGCGAGCCGCGTGGTGGACCGGATGCTCGCCCACCGAGGGGCGGCGACCGCATGAACACACAGGAGGGGGGCACCGCCGTGCCCGCAGAACAGAACGAGGCACTGAGTGAGGCATCGAGCGAGGAACTGCGCGACGCGGTCGGCCCCGCGCTGAGCGTCGTCGTCCACGGCCGCGACGTCCAGGGCCGCCTCGGCGCCCACCTGGACGCCCTCGCCGCGCAGGCCTCCCCCGGCGTCGAGGTGGTCGTCGCCGCGGTGGGCGCCGCCGCGCGGGCCGCGGCCGAGGACCGGCCCGGCGTCACCGTCGTACCGCTGCCCGAGGGCACGGGCGACGCGGCGGCGCGGGCGGCGGGCGCCGAGCGGGCGGGCGGGCGCTGGCTGCACTTCGTGCACAGCAAGGACACCGTGCCGACGGGCGCGCCCCGCACGGTGGCGGACCGCGTCGCGGACCTCCAGGACGGCGTGGACGTCCTGCTGGTCGACCACGTCCGCTCGACGTGGCGGCACCAGGGGATGCCGAGCCCCGACGGCACATTCCTCGCCAAGCAGGGCCGCAAGGACCTGCCGCTCACGGACTGCCCCGACCTGCTGCGGGTCACGCCGGTGCTCGGCAACCGCGTGCTGCGGGCGGACTTCTGGCGGGCGCACGCCGGCCGGCTGGCCGCGGCGGACGAGACGTACGCCGCGTACGCCGCGCCGCTGCTCGCGGGCCGGATCGCCGCACTCGACCAAGTCGCCCTGAACGTCAACGAGTTGCGGGTGGAGAGCCTGCCCCCGGCCACCCCCGAGGACCGGTTCGCGGTCATCGAGCGCTACGAATCGCTGCTCGCCCTGGCCGCGGACCTCGGCCTCCCGGCGGCGCCCCGCACCGCGCTCTACGACGTGATGGTCGGCGACTGCCTGCGGATCGTCGCCCGCGAGAAGCTGCCCGACCCCGTCCGCAGGGAGTTCTTCCACCGCGCCGCCAAGGCGGCCGTCGCATGGCGGCCCGAGGGATACCAGCGGCCGGGCGGCCTGGAGGGCGTACGGCGCCGCATCCTCGAAGAGGACGCGTACACGAAGTACCGCACGTTCCAGACCGCCAACCAGCAGCGCCGCAAGCTCAGGTCGGCGGTCGTCTCACGCAAGCACAAGGTGGGCGTGAAGGTCCGCGACCTGCGCTACCGCAGGGAACTGGAACGCCCCGTCGACCCCCACCTCGCGGTGTTCACGGCCTATTGGGACCGGGGCGTCGCCTGCAACCCGGCGGCCATCGCGGCGAAGCTCGCCGAACTCGCCCCGCACATCCACCCGGTGTGGGTCGTCTCGGCGGCGAACGCGCCGCTGCTGCCGCCCGGCACCGACCACGTCGTGCCCGGCACGCGCCGCTACTGGGAGGTGATGGCCCGCGCCACGTACCTGGTCAACAACGTCAACTTCCCCAACGCGGTCGTCAAGCGCCCCGACGCGATCCACCTCCAGACCCACCACGGCACCCCGCTCAAGCGCATGGGCCTGGACCAGCTCGACTACCCGGCGGCGGCCAAGGGCCTGAACTTCCACAGCCTGCTGGCGCGCGTCGACAAGTGGACCTACAGCGTCTCCGCGAACAGCCACTCCACGCGGATGTGGGAACGCGCGTATCCCGCACGCTACGAATCCCTCGACTACGGCTATCCGCGCAACGACGTCTTCTACAGCGCGACGGCCGCCGACATCCGCGCGATCCGCGAGCGGCTCGGCATCGCGCCCGGCAAGCGGGCGATCCTCTACGCCCCGACCCACCGCGACTACGAGGCTGCCTGGACCCCGCGCCTGGACCTGGCGACGCTCGCCGACCGCCTCGGCGAGGACACGGTCCTGCTCGTGCGCGGCCACTACTTCTACGGCGGTACGGCCTCGCCGCTCGCGGGCCTGCGCAGGAGCGGCCGGATCATCGACGTCTCCTCCTACGACCCCGTGGAGGACCTCTCCCTCGCGGCGGACGCCCTGATCACGGACTACTCGTCGATCATGTTCGACTACGCCAACCTGGACCGCCCGATCGTCATCTACGCCGACGACTGGGAGACGTACGCCACGACGCGCGGCGTGTACTTCGACCTGCTGACCGAGGCCCCGGGGCCCGTGGCACGCACGCAGGAGGAACTGACGGAGGTCCTCACCTCCGAGGCGTGGCGCGACGGCTCGTCGGCCAAGGCGCGCAAGGCGTTCCGCGAGCGCTTTTGCGAGTACGACGACGGGCGGGCCGCCGAGCGGGTCGTACGCCGGGTCTTCCTCGGCGAGAGCGAGGAGTCCCTGCCGCCGGTGACCCCGGTCGACGAGCGCACGCCGGCCCCGACGCCCGAGGAGGCGACGCAGCGATGACCCGCACCCCCGATGTCACCGTGACGGTGATCGTCTACAACGACGCGGACCGCCTGCCGCGCGCGGTGGCGTCCCTGCGCCGCCAGACGCACGAGAACATCGAGATCGTCATCAGCGACGACCACTCGACGGACAACACCCCCGCGTTCGCACGCCGGTTGGCCGCGGAGGACGACCGCATCACGTACCTGCGCCTCCCGGAGAACAGCGGCGGATGCAGCGCGCCGCGCAACCGGGCGCTGGACATCGCGCGCGCCCCGTACCTGATGTTCCTGGACAGCGACGACGAACTCCCGGAGCGGGCGGTCGAGTCGCTGCTGGCTGCGCACCGCGAACGGGAAGTGGACTTCGCGATGGGCGCGGTGGAGCGGATCCGCGTCGACACGGGCCGCACCTCGACGTGGATGCCGCACCTGGTGGCGGAGCACCGCACGGTGGACGGCATCGAGGCGGAACCGGCCCTCTTCTTCGAACACCTCTCGACGAGCAAGATGTACCGCCGGGAGTTCCTGGACCGCAACGACCTGCGCTTCCCTGAGGGCATCCACTACGAGGACCAGCTGTTCTCGGCGCAGGCGTACTGCCTGGCGAGGGCCTTCACGGTGATCCCGGACCCCGTCTACCGCTGGTACATAGCGCCGTACGAGGCGGCGGAGTCGGCGTCGATCTCGAACCAGCGCCACAAGCTGTCGAACGTACGGGACCGGATCCACGTCCAGCGCCTGATAGACGACTTCCTCCTCACCAGCGGTCACGCGGCCGTCCGGGAGGCCAAGGACTACAAGTTCCTGAAGCACGACTTCCGGATGTACGCGGGTGATCTGCCGTTCCGTGACGAGGAGTGGCTGACGGCCTTCGCGGACATCGTGAACCCGTACCTGGCGGAACTTTCCCCGGGCGCGTACGCCCGCCTCCCCCGAGCCGAACGGGTCGTCCTCCAACTGGTCCGGGACAACCGCCTGGCGGAGGCGCAGCTGGCGGCGCGGGGCCTGGGCCACGGGGTGGCGCCGCGCGAGACGTCGATGGACGCGGCGGGGCGTGTGTACTGGGGCGGGCGGCTCCCGGAATCGGACCGGTCCCGCGCCGAACTGGACCTCACCGACCAGGGCCTGGACTCCCGCCCCTTCCCGAGCGCGCAGTTCCGCCACGAGATCACGCGCATCGAGCGCGGTCCTGGCGCGACGGTCGACCTCACGATCCGCACGTACGACCCGGGCCTGCGCCTCCCGGTCGGCCCCCAGGTGGCCACCCTCCTCCTGGCCCCGGGCCACCGCCGCATGAAGACCCCGTTCCGCCTGGACCCGGTCCGCCCCGGCGTCTTCGAGGGCAGGGCCCACCTGGACCTGACCCTGGCCCCCCTCCCCCTCAACGGCTTCGAGGGCACCCGCCACCCGGTCCTCCAACTGACGTCGGGCCCCCTGCGCAACACGTCCCTGCTCCTGGCCCCCCTGACGTTCCCGACCCTGCGGGCCCGCATCGACTACCACTCCGGAGCGACCCCGCACGAGGTCACGGTAGAACCGGAGGCCCGCGCCTCGGGCCGCCTCCAACTCCGCTGGACCCCGGTGGGCGTAACGGCCAAGCTCATCCGCCCGCTGGCCCGCAGGGCGGGGGCGAAGGCGGGGGCGCGGGTCCGCAGGGCGGCGGGGCTGGTGGCTAGCGTGGTGCGGTGACTACTCCGCAGGCGCGGCAGCAGATCCGGTCTTGAACACCACCCACACGGTTTTACCGGGGACGTGTGAGGTGACCCCGAAGTCGTCGCTCAGAGTGCTCGCGAGGAAAAGTCCTCGACCACCCGTGTCCTCGACGCCCTGGTCGAGCACCTGCGGCTGCCCGTCGCCGCTGTCCACCACCTCGACGCGGAGGAACGGGACGTCGAGGACAAGGCGCAGACAGAACTCCCGCCCGGGAGGGACGCCATGCAGCACGGCATTCGTGGCGAGTTCGGACACGCAGAGCCGGATGTCGTCCAGCCGTTCAGCGATGCCCCACTCCATGAGGATCTCAACAGCGAAGGAGCGTGCGGCACTCACAGATCTGCGAGTGCGGGGAAACCGTCGTTGCCGTAACAGGGGCACGCAAACCACCGCCTTGTTCCTGGACTGTACGATGGCGAGGAACGTATCGCTATTCGCGAAAAGCAGCAAGGTTAGGCCAAGGCGGGTACTCGGCGTGATTTGCTTACCGTGTACCCGAGCAGGGTCGCCGCCCATCGGTCAGCAGATCGGTCAGCAGGAGGACGCCATGAAGGACAGCGCGTGGGTCAGTACCTCGATGCCGTACCTGGCACCGCGGGAGAAGGGGCAGCCCGAAGCCTGGGGCGAAGAGGCCGCCGCGCGGGGCGGCAGGGGCAGCCAGCGCATCGTGCACGCCGGCGAGGTGCCCGCGCCGAAGGAAGTCGCCGCCCTGCTCGGCGTATCGGCCGGAGAACCAGTGGTCGTACGCCGCAGGGTCATCGAACTCGACGACGTACCCTGCGAGTTGACGGACACCTACTACCCCGCGGAGATCGCCCGCGGGACCCGCCTCGCCGGGACCGGGAAGATCCGCGGCGGAGCCGTCACGCTCCTCGCCGAACTCGGGCACGTCGGCGTGCGTGTCCGCGAGGACGTCACCGCCCGCATGCCCGATACCGCCGAACGCGAAGCCCTGCGCCTGGGAGGCGACGAACCGGTCCTCCGACTGAACAGGGTCACCCTGGACGGCGATGACCGGCCGATCCAGGTCGACATGATGGTCATGCCCGCCCACCTCCAGCGGCTCCGCTACGAGATCAGGATCGGATGACAGTGCCCCACATCGACGACGGCACGAGAGACCACCGCTCCCTGCACGAGCGGATCGCCGCCGATCTCCGCGACGAGATCATGAGCGGCGACCTCGCTCCGGGCTCGAAGCTGCCCTCCACGAGCCGACTCAAAGAGCGGTTCGACGCGTCCAACGCCACGATCCAGAAGGCGCTGCACCTCCTCAAGGACGAGCGGCTCGTCGTCGGCCGGGCCGGTGCGGCGGTCACCGTGCGCGAGCACCGGCAACGGACGATGCGGCCCGCTTCATACATGGCCCCGGCGCCGCCCGGAGAGCCCTACCGCTGGCTCACCGAGGCGGCCAAGCACGGCGCCCGCGCGCACAGCACGCTGCTGGAAGTGACGGAGACTCGGCCTCCGGCCGACGTCTCGGCGGCCCTGCACCTCTCCGACGGCGAATCGGCAGCCCTCCGCAGCCAGATCCTCTTCCTGGACGACGAGCCGGTCGAACTGGTCACGTCCTACTACCCGTTGAGCCTTGCCCACGGCACGCCCATCATGGGCAAGCAGAAGATCCGGGGCGGCACCCCGGCCCTCCTCGCCGAACTGGGCTTCCCGCCCCGCCTGAGCGTGGACCGGATCTCCGCCAGGGTCCCCACCCAGGAGCAGTACCAGGCCCTGCGCCTCCCGAGCGACCTGCCCGTACTGCGCACCCTGCGCGTCGTCTACAGCGACGAGGACCGCCCCATCGAGGCGACGGTCATGGTGAAGGCAGGCCATCTCTACGAAGTGCAGTACGAGTTCACACCCGAATGAGTCCTCGACCCGCGCTACCCGCACCGGCCCGATAGGGTCCCGCCCATGCATCCGGTCGAGCACACCAGCGCCCGCCTGGCCTTCGGCACGGAAACCGTGGGCATCCTCCTGGGCCTCGCCTTCGACGACCTCGGCCTGCACCGCGTGTGGGCAGCCCGCGCACCCCTGAACACCGCCTCCCACAAGACGCTGCTCCGCGCCGGATTGCAGGAGGAGGGACGGATCAGGCAGCACGTCCTCGTACGCGCCACCGATGAGTTCCCGCCGCCCCACCAGTCTCCCCCTCGTCGGACAACGCCAGAGGAGACACTCAACCCATGCCACAGCTGCTGAAAGTGCAGAACTTCTGCGTCTCGATGGACGGATTCGGTGCCGGTGAGCACCAGAGTCTGGAGAGGCCCTTCGGGCACGCCGACCCCGGGGACCTGGTCTCCTGGGCCGGCGCCACCGCCAGCTGGCCGGGGCGTACCGAACCCGGAGGCAGCCGTGGTCTCGATGACTACTTCACCCGGGACTTCACGCACAACATCGGCGCCGAGATCATGGGCCGCAACAAGTTCGGGCCCCAGCGCGGGCCCTGGCAGGACCATGAGTGGCGCGGCTGGTGGGGCGATGAGCCTCCCTTCCACACGCCGGTGTTCGTCATGACCCACCACACGCGGCCTTCGTTCACGCTTTCCGACACCACGTTCCACTTCGTCGACGGCGAACCGGCCCACGTCCTCGAACAGGCGCGGGAAGCGGCCGGCGGCAAGGACGTCCGGCTCGGCGGCGGGGCCACCACAATCAAGGAATTCCTCGACGCGGGCCTCGTCGACACGATGCATGTGGCCGTCTCTCCGGTGGAGCTGGGATCCGGGGTGCGGCTGTGGAAGTCGCCCGATGAGCTGCTCGACCGGTTCCACCAGGAGGTCGTCCCCAGCCCGAGCGGCGTCACGCATCACCTGTTCTGGCGCAGGTGAGACGGGCGCCTCGCGCGGGCCCGGGTTCAGCCCACCACCTCGTACAGCACCTGCCCCCTCGGCCCCGCGCCCGCCACCCGCAGCGCGGGGTCCCCGGGGCGCAGGCCCCCGTCCCCCGGGTACTGCACGACCCACCGCGCCCCGTACCGGTGCAGGATGCCGAGCCGTTCCGTGCGCGGGGTCGCGGGGGCGAAATAGGCGCGTACCGCCTCCGTTCGCGCCTCCTGGTCCGGCAGGAAGAAGTCGGGGTAGCCGGGGGCCACCGTGTAGGGGCCGTACGCCGGGATCTGGCGGGACGGGAACGTCTTCGCCATGACCACGTCCCCGTGGCGGACCCGCGGGGCCAGCCAGTCGTAGCCGGACCAGGGGGCCTTGTACTTGGCGGCCACCGGCCCCGGCAACACCCCACGCGGCACCACGTACCCGAGCGTCCCCGCCTGCGTCCACGCGCCCAGCAGCAGAGCCACGCCCAGCAGTCCGCTGAAGGCCCGTCGTGCGGCGCCCGGCTCGAAGGCCTCCAGCGCCGCCGCCAGCTGAGCGGGGACGAGGGCCGCGGGCAGCACCCTGCCCCACGAGTAGTGGCCGGTCAGGCCGCCCGCCGCGAACATCGCCGCGCCGAGCGCGAAGAAGAGGACCAGGGGATCGCGGTGGTCCCTGCGCCATCGCAGGACCAGCGCCGCCACCCCCAGCAGCGCGAGTCCGAAGTGCGGCAGGAGGTTCCGGTACAGCGAGCGGTGTATCTCCTCCAGGCCGCCGACCCCCATGAGGCCGAAGAAGGAGTAGTACGGCCATGCCGCCAGCACCGCGAGCCCGAACGCCACGCCCCCGGCCAGGCGCACCAGCACCGGCCGGGCCGGCCACGGCCGCGCCCCCAGGACCATCGCGAGCGCCCCGAACGTCGCGACGACCCCCGTGAACTGGTGACACAGGAGGATCACGGACCACAGCGCCCCCAGGCCGACGAAGACGAGCCACCCGCCATCCCCCAGGGACTTGCGCACCAGCGCCCAGAAGTGGAAGGAGAGCCCGAGCGCGAACGTACTCGGGTACGAGATCGTCAGCGCGAGGGAGTTGAGGCCGAGGAACCCGCTCCAGTTGAAGAGCCCCGGGCCCCAGAGCAGGAGCAGGCAGAGGAGCGCCAGCGGCGTCACCCCGCGGCGCGTGCTGAACGTACGTACGAAGTGTCGTACGCCCGTCACCAGCAGGCCGAACCCGACCAGCGCGGCCACCCGCAGCACCACGAACGTACCGAGGCCGGTCACCTTGGCCAGGCAGCCGAGGAGCAGCATCCAGGGGGAGTAATAGGGGCTCGGGGTGTCGGCGTCGACCAGCGGATTGCCGGGGTTCAGGAGGTCACCGCGCAGGCGTTCGATCGTCGCCGCGTGGATGCCGAGGTCGCCCGCCCAGGGCAGGCGGACGATCACCAGAAGGAGCAGGGTCAGAAGGGGCAGGGCCAGGAGGAGGAGGGCTGGCGGGGGAGCCGTACGCGAGGCCCGTATGTCGGCCCTACTTGCGGCGCGCATCGTGCTGGAAGACCCACGTCCGGTAGACCAGGAAACGGAACGCCGAGGCCAGCACGATCGACAGCGCCTTGGCGATGTTCGAGCCGAGCGGCCCGCTCATGTCCGCGCCGTGGTACGCCGCGTAGAACAGGACGCTCTCCATCGCCACGCCGATGCCGCTGAAGACGAAGAAGAGGGCGATCTGCCGCTTGGTGCGCGAGGCGCGGTCCCGGTAGGCGAAGAAGCGGAAGCCGAGGTAGTTGGTGCCCATGGCCACGCAGCTGGCCAGGACCGTCGCTGTCATCGGGCGCGAGCCGAGGCCGAGCAGAAGGAGGTTGAAGACGACGAGGTTGACGGCGACACCGCTGCCGCCGACCAGGCCGAACTTGACGAGTTCCAGGGACAGCCGGCGCAGGCGGGCGAAAGCGGGCGCGGGCGCGGCCACCACGGCGGGCGCCGATGCCGGTGCGGGTACGGACGGGGACGCGGACGCGGATGCGGATGCGGGCAAGGACTCGCCGGCCGGCGCCTCCCGCAGCGCGGGCCCCGTCATCCGCGCACCCCCGCGCCGGGCCGCGAGGCTCTCGCGCCGAGGACCCCGAGCGCCCCCAGCCGCAGCTTCCACGGCATGACGATCGACTCCAGCTGCACCATCAGGTTCATCTTCGACTCGCCGACCGTGCGGTCCTCGAAGTGGATCGGCACCTCCATGACACCGAAGCCGCGCCGCAGCGCCCGGTACTTCATCTCGACCTGGAAGCTGTAGCCCGCGCTGTCCACGGACGCCAGATCGATGGCGCGCAGGGCGTCCGCGCGCCAGATGTTGAAGCCGCCGGTGATGTCACGGACGCGCGTGCGGAGGATGGTGCCCGCGTAGGCGTTGGCCCAGCGGGAGAGCAGCTTGCGGTGGGCGCCCCAGGCGTCGGAGAGCGTGCCGCCCTGCACATACCGGCTGCCGATGACGACGCCCGCGTCGGTGGCGAGGGCGACGCCCAGCAACTCGGCGGCCTTCGCCACGGGGTGGCTGCCGTCGGCGTCCATCTGGAGGACGTACTCCGCGCCCTCGGCGACGGCCCGCGTCATCCCTGCCGCGTAGGCCCGGCCGAGGCCGTCCTTCTCGGTGCGGTGCAGGACGCTCATCCGGGCGCTGCCGTACCGCTCCGCGAAACGCTCGGCGATCTCGCCGGTGCCGTCGGGGCTGGAGTCGTCGACGACGAGGAGGCGCAGTCCGGGCAGCGGGAGCGCCATCAGGGCCTCGGCCATGCCGGGCAGGTTCCCCGCTTCGTTGTACGTCGGCATCACGACGGTCAGCGCAGTGGCGGCCCAGGTTTCGGGCAGTCTCGCGGCGAGGCCGTCGGAGAGGTTCTCGGGGGTGTTCACGGTCACGGCTGGGGCCCTTCGGTGGTCCGCGGTCGATGGGTGGTCCGGTTCCCTGGGCTGTGGATCTCGTACCTCCGTCAGACAATCTCACCCACCTTAGACCAAATGCCCGAATTGGTGGGATATGGCGAATCTCATCACCCATTCCGCGCCACGCGGACAACCAATCAGGCCAAGGAAACCTCCGCCCGCCGGTGGCCGTACCTCCGCGGCCGCCGAGCGGCAACACGAGATCCGCCGAGCGGCAATACGAGATCCACCACCGAAGACGCCGGAGGGCCGCTCCACGTTGCCCGGCGCCCCCGCGACCTGCGGCCCCGCAGCCTCAGGCCCCGCGCCCCGGACGTGCCGCCCTCACGACCAGTGGCGCAGCACCAGCCCGGGAGCCCGGTGGACCAGCCACGCACTGGCCACGCCGATCACAGCACCGACGGCCACATCGCTGGGGTAGTGCGCCCCGGAGTGCACCCGCTCGACCGCGACCGCCGCCGCCGGGACCGCGCAGGTGGCGCCCCATCCGCGGGAGGAGCCGGCCACGGCGGCGGTGAAGCCGACGGCGGCGGCGGTGTGCCCGGAGGGGAACGAGGAGCTGTCGGGGCGATCGTGGACACCGTCGTGCGGAATCAGCTCCTTCGGCGGCCTGCGCCGCTCGTAGAGCTGCTTGCACACCGCGTTGGAGGCCAGCTCCGCGATCCCCATGGCGGCCAGTCCGGCCACCGCGGCCCGCCGCTCCCGGTAGCCGCCGGTGGCGGACATGAGCACCGCCGCGGCCCACCACAGCTTGGTGTGCTCGGCCGCGGCCTCGACGGCCGGCAGTACTCGGCGCGTCAGCGGTGAGGTCCAGTGGGCCATGCGTCGGGTGAGCCGTTCATCGCCTTCTTTGATGTCCGCCAAGCCGATCATGTGAGCCAGTTTCCCGCTTCCGTTCCCGCCATGCACGAAAGCGGCACGCATACGGTCCGGTTTCCCGGGCACCTGGTGTTGCAGATTCCAAAAAGTTTTTGGCAACAGATGGAGGAGCTGACGTGTCATTCCTGTGGGCCATCATCGCGGGTCTCATCATCGGCGTGATCGCCAAACTCGTCCTGCCGGGCCGCCAGCCCATTCCCCTCTGGCTGACGGTCATCCTCGGTATCCTCGGCGCCGTCATCGGAAACGCGCTCGCCAGCGCCTTCGGCGTACGTGACACCGGTGGTATCGACTGGATCAGGCACATCTTCCAGATCGGTGTCGCCGCCGCCCTGATCGCGCTGGTCACCCCGCTGTGGGCCCGCCGCGGAGCGCGACGACACGCCTGACCCGCCGCGCCTGCCCCATAGGGGAGAGCAAAAAGGGGGCGCCCCGAGCCATAAGGCTCGGGGCGCCCCCTTTTCACGTACCGGATACCGGGTAGTACCGGATACCGGATATCGGATACCGCCGACGGCAACGCCTAGGAATGCGTACGCAGCAACGTCCGCATCGTCCGCATCGCCACCGACAGATTCGCCAGATCGAACGCGTCGGAACTCTGGATCTCCTCCAGCGTCGTCCGCGCCCGGCTCAGGATCGGCGCGTTCTTCTCCTCCCACGCCTTGAAGCGCTGCTCGGGCGTCGACGCGCCGTTGCCCACGGCCAGCACGTCGGCCGTCAGCGCGGCGTGCGCCGCGTACAGGTCCTCGCGGATGGAGGCACGCGCCATGGACTGCCAGCGGTCGGCCCGCGGCAGCTCGATGATGCGGTCCATGAGCTGGGTGATCCGCAGCCGGTCGGCGAGGTCGTAGTAGACCTCGGCGACGGCCATCGCGTCGCTGCCCACCCGGTCGGCCACCGCGACGATGTCGAGCGCGGGGAAGGCGGACGAGAACCCGGCGACGCGCGTGGCCAGCTCGTCGGGCACGCCCGCGCCCGTCAGCTCGTCGCGGATGCCCAGGTACCACTCCAGGTCCGAGCCGCGCAGCAGGGTCGGCAGCGCGTCCCAGACCTGCGCGACGCCCGCACTGAAGAAGTCGATGGTCTCGGCGAGCTGGAGCGGCTGCGGCCGGTTGTTGAGCAGCCAGCGCGAGCCGCGCTCGACCAGGCGCCGCGAGTGGAGCCGTACGCGGGTCTGCACATCGGCGGCGACGACATTGTCGAGCGCCTCGACGGCGTCCCAGACCTCGCTGAGCCCGAAGATCTCCCGCGCGGCCAGCTGGGCCCGCACGATCTCCTCCAGGGAGGCCCCGGTCTCCTCCCGCAGCCGGTGCAGGAAGGTCGAACCGCCCGTGTTGACGGTGTCGTTGACCAGGATCGTCGTGATGATCTCGCGGCGCAGCGCGTGCCCGTCGACCTGCTCGGGGAACCTCTCGCGCAGCGCCTGCGGGAAGTACGCGTGCAGCAGCCGCCGCAGGTACGGGTCGTCGGGCAGCGTCGTCTGGATCAGCTCCTCCGCCGCCGTGATCTTCGTGTAGGCGAGGAGGACGGCCAGCTCGGGCTGGGTCAGACCGCGCGTGGAGTTGAGCAGTTCACGGATCTGCCGGTCGTTGGGCAGGAACTCCAGGCTCCGGTCGAGGTGGCCCTGCTTGCCGAGCCGGCGCATGAAGCGCTGGTGGGCGTGGAGCAGGGACGGCGACTGGGCGACGGCGTTGCCCAGCGCGGTGTTCTGCGCGTAGTTGTTGCGCAGCACCAGATGGCCGACCTCGTCGGTCATCTCGGCGAGCAGCTTGTTGCGCTGCTTGACGGTCATGTCGCCGTCGGTGACGACCGCGTTGAGCAGGATCTTGATGTTCACCTCGTGGTCGGAGGTGTCCACGCCCGCGCTGTTGTCGATGGCGTCGGTGTTGATGCGGCCGCCCGCGCGCGCGAACTCGATGCGGCCCAGCTGGGTCAGACCGAGGTTGCCGCCCTCGCCGACGACCTTGACGCGCAGGTCGGCGCCGTTCACGCGGATCGCGTCGTTCGCCTTGTCGCCGACGTCGGCGTTCGACTCCGCCGACGACTTCACGTACGTACCGATGCCGCCGTTCCACAGCAGGTCGACGGGCGCCTGGAGGATGGCCTTCATCAGGTCGGCCGGGGTCATCTTGGCGACGCCGGTCTCGATGCCGAGGGCCTCGCGGATGTGGGCGTTGAGCTGGATCGCCTTGGCGGAGCGGGGGAAGATCCCGCCGCCCGTGGAGAGCAGCTCCTTGTCGTAGTCGGCCCAGGAGGAGCGCGGCAGTTCGAACAGGCGGCGGCGCTCGGCGTAGGAGGTCGCGGCGTCCGGCTTCGGGTCGATGAAGATGTGCCGGTGGTCGAAGGCTGCGATCAGGCGGATGTGCTCGGAGAGCAGCATGCCGTTGCCGAACACGTCACCGGACATGTCGCCGACGCCGACGACCGTGAAGTCCTCGGACTGGGTGTCGCAGCCCAGCTCCCGGAAGTGCCGCTTCACGGACTCCCAGGCGCCGCGGGCGGTGATGCCCATGCCCTTGTGGTCGTATCCGGCGGAACCTCCGGAGGCGAACGCGTCGCCGAGCCAGAAGTCGTAGTCCTCGGCGACCTTGTTGGCGATGTCCGAGAACGTCGCCGTGCCCTTGTCGGCCGCGACCACCAGATACGTGTCGTCCTCGTCGTGGCGCACCACGTCCGAGGGCGGCACGACCGCGCCGGCGACGAGGTTGTCGGTGATGTCGAGCAGCGCCGAGATGAACGTCTTGTAGCAGGCGACGCCCTCCGCCAGCCAGGCGTCGCGGTCCACCGACGGATCGGGCAGCTGCTTGGCGACGAAGCCGCCCTTGGCGCCGACGGGCACGATGACGGTGTTCTTGACCATCTGCGCCTTGACCAGGCCGAGGATCTCCGTACGGAAGTCCTCCTTCCGGTCGGACCAGCGCAGACCACCGCGCGCGACCTTGCCGAAGCGCAGGTGCACGCCCTCGACGCGCGGCGAGTACACCCAGATCTCGTACGCGGGGCGGGGCGCGGGCAGGTCGGGGATGGCCTGCGGGTCGAACTTCATGGAGACGTACGCGTGCGGCTCGCCGCTCTCCGTGCGCTGGAAGAAGTTGGTCCGCAGGGTCGCCTTGATGACGGTGAGGAAGGACCGCAGGATCCGGTCCTCGTCGAGCGAGGCGACCTGGTCGAGCGCCCCGTCCAGCTCCTCCAGGAGCCCGTCGGTCAGCTCGGTCCCGGCACGCTGGTGGTCCGGCGACATGCGCGCCTCGAAGAGCGAGACGAGCAGCCGGGTGGTGTGGACGTTGTTGCGGAGGGTGTCCTCCATGTAGTCCTGGCTGAACGTCGAGCCCGCCTGGCGCAGGTACTTGGCGTAGGCCCGCAGGACCATCGCCTGACGCCAGTTGAGGCCCGCGCGAAGGACCAGCGAGTTGAAGCCGTCGACCTCGGCCGCACCGGTCCAGGCGGCGGCGAAGGCCTCCTGGAAGCGCTCGCGGCCGTCGTCGCCGAGGTAGTCGCCGTGGCCGTTCGCGGACTTGGGCATGCGCAGCCCGAAGTCGTAGATCCACGCGTGCGTGCGGTCGGAGCAGCGCAGCTCGTACGGGCGCTCGTCGGTGACCTCGACGCCGAGGCGCTGGAGGACGGGCAGCACCGCGGAGAGGGAGACCTGCTCACCGGAGCGGTAGATCTTGAAGCGGCGCTCGTCGGGGGCCGCGCCCACCGGCTCGTACAGGGAGAGCGCGAAGTCCTTGCCGCCCTGGACGAGCTGCTCCAGGTGCTGGAGGTCGGCGACGGCGGCGCGCGGGGTGTGGTCGGCCTTGTAGCCCTCGGGGAAGGCACTCCCGTACCGGCGGAGGAGTTCGGCGGCGCGCTCCTCGCCGCACTCGGCGGTCAGCGCCTCGGCGAAGCCGTCGGCCCACGAGCGGGCGGCGTCGACGAGCCGTCCCTCGATGCGCTCGACGTCGGCCTCGGAGAGGTCGGGGACCTCGGCGCCCTTCGGCACCCTGACGACGAAGTGGATACGGGAGAGGATCGACTCCGTGTTCCAGGCGGTGAAGTCGACGCTCGCGCCGTTCAGCTCCTCCTTGAGGATGTCGATGATCCGCAGCCGGACGCCGGTGGTGTAGCGGTCGCGCGGCAGGTAGACGAGGGCGGAGTAGTAGCGCCCGTACTCGTCCTTGCGCAGGTACAGCCGCAGCCGGCGCCGCTCCTGGAGGTAGAGGACGCTCGTCACGATGGAGCGCAGCTCGTCGGCCGGGGTCTGGAACAGCTCGTCGCGCGGATAGGTCTCCAGGATCTGGAGGAGGTCACGCCCGTCGTGGCTGTTGGCGGAGAAGCCCGCGCCCTTGAGGACCTCGGCGACCTTGCGACGGATGACGGGCACGCGGCGCACGGACTCGGTGTACGCGGCGGACGAGAAGAGGCCGAGGAAGCGCCGCTCGCCGATGACGTTGCCCTCGGCGTCGAACTTCTTCACGCCGACGTAGTCGAGGTAGCTGGGGCGGTGCACGGTCGCGCGGCTGTTGGCCTTGGTCAGGACGAGCAGCTTGTGCTCGCGGGCCTTGGCGCGCGCGTCGGCGGGCAGCCGGTTGAAGGACGGGCTGACGGGGTGGTGGTCGTCGCCGTGCTGCGGGTCGGCGCGCAGGATGCCGAGGCCGGTGCCGGGGACGGCGGCCAGCGAGTCGTCGTCCGTGAGGTTGTACTCACGGAAGCCCAGGAAGGTGAAGTGGTTGTCGGCGAGCCAGCGCAGCAGCTCGCGGGCCTCGTCGACCTCCTGGTCGCGCAGGTCGTCCGCGGTGGGCTCGGAGGGCAGCTCGTCGGCGATGCGCAGGGCGGCATCGCGCATCTTCTCCCAGTCCTCGACGGTCTCGCGCACGTCGGACAGGATCCGCAGCAGATCGGCGGTGATCTGCTTCAGGTCGGCGCGGTCGGTCTCGCGGTCCATCTCGACGTGGATCCACGACTCGACGAGCGCGTCGTGCGGCCGCTCGCTGACCGGCTCGGTGGCCAGGACCTCCAGGAGCTTGCCGGTCAGGTCACGGCGTACGACGACCTGCGGATGGATCACCACATGGATGCCGCGGCCCTGGCGGGAGAGTTCGTTGGTGACGGAGTCGACGAGGAAGGGCATGTCGTCGGTGACGACTTCCACCACGGAGTGACTGCACGTCCAGCCGTTCTCCTCGACCGTCGGGGTGTGCACCCGTACGTTGGCCGTCCCCTGGGGGCGGTTCTCGGCGAGCCGGTAGTGGGAGAAAGCGGCACCGAAGACGTCGACCGGGTCGCGGTCGGCCAGGTCCTCGGGGGCCGTGTGCAGGTAGTAGCGCCGGAGGAACGCGAGAGCCGTGTCCTGGTCCGGCGCGGCCTCACTCGTCTCCCCGGTCGGTGCACCGCTCGGCAGGCGCCCCCCGACCGGGCTGTTCTCAGCTACCCGGGCGGCCCGCGCGAGCAGCTCGGTCTTGGCTTCGTCCAGCTTGGTCTGCATTGTCCTCTTGGCTCCTGTCGCGCGCCATTGCGCGACGTAGAAGGAAGTGAAGTGACGTAACGCCCTCGGACGGGGTCTCCGGCCTGTTCGACGTTATGCCGCGATGCGGGAAGAGCCGTCGGCTTTCCGCCATTTTCGGCGGTTCCGTCGGCGGATGGCCCGCCCGGCCCGGTCGGCCGCACCGCGAAGAAGCGTCAGCGAGGTCCCGGGCACGGATGTCCTCCGTGTTCCCCGGGCGCAGGGCGGAGGCACCGATGCCTCCGCGGGATATCGCGCTGATCACGGGTCAAGGCTATCGCTCCGCGATGGGTAAGAGTCACGAGCCTTTTGTATACAAAACCAGGGGCGGAACCTGGATGGTCTGCACAGTGCCGCCGGGAGCGCCCCTGGTGCCGGCCCTCTTGGCAAACGGGACACGGGCGTGCACGTTGAGCAAGACGGACAAAGGACATGCGCGACGGACTCCGGAAGCGAGCACCGATGGCAGCCAAGATCCTGATTGTGACCGGCGACGCGGCCGAGTCGATGGAGGTCCTCTACCCCTACCAGCGGCTGCGCGAGGAGAGGTACGACGTCCACATCGCGGCCCCCGCCCGCAAGACGCTGCGGTTCGTGGTGCACGACTTCGAACCGGGCTTCGACACGTACACGGAGAAGCCGGGTTACACCTGGCCCGCGGACCTCGCGTTCTCCGAAGTGGATCCCGGCCAGTACGCCGCCCTGGTGATCCCGGGCGGCCGCGCCCCGGAGTACCTGCGCAACGACCCGGAGCTACGCAAGATCCTCAAGTCCTTCTTCGACGCGGACAAGCCGGTGGCCCAGATCTGCCACGGCCCGCTCCTGACAGCGGCGATCGGCGCCCTGAGCGGCCGCAGGGTCACGGCGTACCCGGCACTGGAACTGGACATGCAGACGGCGGGCGCGACCTTCCAGGACGCGGAGGTGGTAGTCGACGGCACCCTGGTCTCGGCCCGCGCGTGGCCGGACCACTCCGGTTGGATGAGGGAGTTCCTGACGATACTCAGGGCGAAGGCGCCGGTGACTTGAGGGACGGCGTGCTTTGTGCCGGCCCACGGACGTCGTCAGGCGGGGAGGGGCTTCGCGACGAGCGGGCCTTCCCGGGTGGCGGGCCCTTCCGCGGTGAGCACGGGACCCTCAGACGGCGAGCCCCTCCGCGACGGGCGCGGCATCCTCAGACGGCGAGCGGCTCCGCGACGAGTACGGCCGTCCTCCGGCGGCGAGCGGCTGCGCGACGGGCAGGGCATCCTCAGGCGGCAAGCCCCGCCACGACGAATAGGGCCTTCCCCAGACGGCGACCCCTCTGCGATGAGCACGGTGTCCTTAGACGGCGAGCCGCTCCACGACAAGG
Source organism: Streptomyces sp. NRRL S-920 (assembly GCF_000717945.1). NCBI lineage: Bacteria > Bacillati > Actinomycetota > Actinomycetes > Kitasatosporales > Streptomycetaceae > Streptomyces > Streptomyces sp. NRRL S-920. Next base: position 1,026 of record NZ_JODF01000035.1, on the reverse strand, counting down.
ACGGCATCCTCAAGCGGCGAGCGCTCCGCGACGAGCACGGGATCCTCAGACGGCGAGCGGATCCGCGACGAGCACGGGATCCTCAGACGGCGAGCGGATCCGCGACGAGCACGGGATCCTCAGGCGGCGAGCCCCACCGCGCCAAACACGGCCTCCTCAGGCGGCAAGCCCCTCCGCGACGAGTACGGCCTCCTCCAGGCTGTCCACGACGGGCACCCCGGCGACCTCCAGGCTCCGCCGGCTGTGGGAGCCCCCGGTGTAGAGCACGGCCCGCGCCCCCACGTGCGCGGCGGCCACCGCGTCGTCCACCGCGTCCCCGATCACGACGACCCGCTCGACGGCGGCGACGACACCCTCCAGCGCGGCGAGGTGCCGCACCATGCGCTCGGCCTTGCCGGCGTGCGAATCGTCGGTCCGCCCGTCGATCCGCACGAAGTGCTCATGAATGCCGTGCCTGCGCACGATCGGCACCAGATGCTCGTGCGGAGCGAGCGACAGCAACGACTGCGTACGCCCGTCGGCCCGCCGCCCGGCGAGCAGCTGAGCGGCCCCTTCGGTGAGCCCGCAGGCCTCGGCCCGAGCCCAGTAGTGCCGATGGAAGACGGCGTCCATGACCCGCCACTCGCTCTCACTCGGCAGCCGCCCCATCAGCCGCTCGTAGAAGAGCGGAATCGGCACGCAGTACAGCTCCCGGTACCGCTCCAGCGTGATCGATTCGATCCCGATCTCCGCGAAGGAGGCATTGGTCGCCTCGATCACCGCATGAATGTCATGCAGGAGGGTCCCATTCCAGTCCCAAACGATGTGCGCCCCGCGCCGCGTCCCCATCCCTGAAATTTACCCTCCCCGAGGGACTGGGCGGGCGCCCACCCTGACACGACGGCACCAGCCAGACCCCCCACCGAAACGCCACCCCAGCGAGCCGACGACCCGACCCGCCCCTACCTCGCCATGTCATCGCAGCGAGACGGGCGGGCGGGTGGGAAACATCCGCCGCGAAGCGGGCGGCCTACAACCCCCCACAAC
>NZ_JODF01000034.1:0-73219 GCF_000717945.1 Streptomyces sp. NRRL S-920 | reverse complement strand
AGATGTATAAAAGAGACAGTTTGGTGGGGCGGTCGGAGGGGTTGGTGCGGGGCCGCCGGGGGGCGGTGGGGCCTGGGGTGGGATCAGGGCTTCGGCGGCGGGGGGTGGGGGTTCGGATGAACGGGGCTCGGCCGGTCCCGGTGCGTCCCGTCGGGGCCCCGCCGCCTCGGCGCCCCCAGGGCCGCCCGGGGCGGCCGGTGGCGGGGGTGTGAGGGACGCGTCCGCCGGGGTCCCTTCCTTCACCGCGTCCGACGCCGAGGCGAACCTGTCGTCGAGGGTGTCCGGTGCGGGCGTGGGGCCCGTGTCCTGTGTGGTGTCGTCGTACAGCTGCCCCCACCAGTCGTCGTCGCGGCCGGTGCGCCTCTCCCCCTGCTGGCTCATGCCCCTATTTTCCACCGCGGAGGGCGCACGAAAACGGTGCTTCCGGAAATTCCGGCCATCTTGGCGACGGAGGGGACCGCCGGGCGGGCCTACCCCCCACAGGAGGACCGCCCGGCGGTGTCTGTATGGCCGGCGCACGTCGCAGGCGCCGGGCCACGGTCTGTGTGACGGAGTCGCCGTGAGGGTCCGTCAGCCGGGTTTGCGCCACCTCTGCTCACCGGAGGCGCCCGCGTGGTTGACGGTCGCGCCCCGCGTCCCGGCGTGCTCGGCGGTCGTCGCCGCCTTCCATGTGCCGCCCTCGTCGTAGGAGGACGACAGCTTCACCTCGGTGAGTGCACCCGGCTTGTAACCCGCGTGCCCAGTAGCGCCGAGTTCAATCCGCGTACCGTCCGCGGGCGGGATGATGTCCTGGGGCGGGTTCACGCCGTGGCTGTTTCCCGCCACGGCGCCGCCGGGACGGAGCTTCGGGGAGGGACGTCGCCGGATGCTGGCAGCGATAGGTCTGGACGGGACGCACGAGTCGGCGTACCGGGCACTGGTGTCGGTGGGCGCCGCCGAGGTGCCCGACCTCGCCCGCAGACTCGGCCTCGGCGAGCCGGAGACCGAGCGGGCGCTGCGCCGCCTGGAGCGGCACGGCCTGGCCGCGCAGGCCTCCGGCAGGGCGGGCCGCTGGGTGGCCGCGCCGCCGGGCGTCGCGCTCGGCGCTCTTCTCACCCAGCGGCGGCACGAGTTGGAGAAGGCGGAGCTGGCGGCGAACCTGCTCGCCGAGGAGTACCGCGCGCAGGCCGCCGAGCCCACCGTCCATGACCTCGTCGAGGTGGTGACCGGCGCCGCCGCCGTCTCGCAGCGGTTCCTCCAGTTGCAGCTGGGGGCGAGCGAGGAGGTGTGCGCACTGCTCACCGGCGGCGCCGGCACCGGCGTGGAGCACAGCGCCGGGAAGCGGGCGGCGGGCCGGGGCGTCGGCTACCGCGTCGTGGTCGAGCGAGCGGTCCTCGACCTGCCCACGGGGCTCGTCGAACTGTCGACGGCCGTCGGCCGCGACGACCGGGTGCGGGTCGTGAACCGCGTCCCGACGAAGCTGGTGATCGCCGACGGCTCGCTCGCGATGGTGCCGCTCACCTCGCGGACCGCGGAGCCCGCGGCGCTCGTCGTGCACGCCAGCGGGCTGCTGGCGTCGCTGACGGGCCTCTTCGAGGCGGTCTGGCGGGAGGCGCTGCCGCTGCGCCTCGGCGAGGGCGATGGCGCGGCCCGCGAAGAGGCGCCCGAGGGCCCGGACGGCACGGACCTGGAGATCCTTTCGCTGCTCCTCGCGGGCCTGACCGACGCGAGCGTCGCCAAACAGCTCGACCTGGGGCTGCGGACGGTGCAGCGCCGGGTGAAGCGGCTGATGGAGCTGACGGGCGTGACGACCCGGCTCCAGCTGGGCTGGCACGCGTACGAACGCGACTGGGTGGCACGCCGTACCCGCGCGCCGCAGGTCTAACCTGACCTGCGGTTTCACCGGACCTGCGGCACGCTGGGCAGATGGGAGCGTGGGAACTCCTGCTGGTCGCGGTGGTGATGCTGCTCGGCCTGTGCGGAGTGCTGGTGCCCGGAGTGCCGGGACCGTGGCTGGTGTGGGCCGCGGTCCTGTGGTGGGCGCTCCAGGACACCAGGGGGCTCGCCTGGGGCGTCCTCGTCGGCGCGTCCGTGGTGCTGCTCGCGGCGCAGGCGGTGCGCTGGCAGCTGCCGCCCCGCAGGCTGCGGGAGAGCGGCGCCACGCGCCGGATGGCCGTCTTCGCCGGGGCGGGGGCGCTGCTGGGCTTCTGCGTGGTGCCGGTGATCGGCGCGGTGCCCGGCTTCATCGGCGGGATCTACACCGCGGAGCGGCTGCGGCTCGGCGGTCACGGCGAGGCGGTGACGGCGACGCGGACGGCCATGCGCAGCGGCGGCACGAGCGTACTGACCGAACTGTTCGCGTGCCTGATGATCCTGGGGGCGTGGCTCGGGGCCGTGTTCTGGGGCTAGGCCACCTCTGTCGGATCTTGCTGGTTCACGTCGATGCTCATGAGAGTGGGCTTTTTCGGCGGGTACGGCTGGGCGAGTCGGTGGACCTCAGTGACTGCACGCACCCGGCACCTCCTGAGCCGGACCTACCCTCCGAGCCTTGAGCTGGGACCGGATGAGGGCACCCCGGCGACCAGTTGGCACTACCAGCCCTCCGCAACACCCGCCGGCCCGCCCACGTGAGGAGGCAGCGATGAGGCCCTCGCGGTAAGGGTCGGTCCGTACGAGGGCTGTCGGCGGAGTTCCAGACCGTCTGGCCGTTGACCTGGAGGTAGAGCTCGTCTCCGCCGGCCGTGGCAGTCGCGGGGCCGGTGAGCGTGGCGATGAGCGCGATGGCGCCGCCGAGGGCCGACGCAACCTTGCCGATCGAATGAACCTTCTTCATAGTCGGCAAACCACCTACCCAGGCATTGGTGACGGCACAGGACTGGACGACCGCGCCCACGGTCAGGAACTCACCGTCGGCCGGGGCCGCCACGGTGACGACGGCGCCCATCACGACCACCACATGCCGATCGCGGAAAGCAGCGTGCTCCCAGCCACTGCTGCGCGTTACCAGTGATCACCTTCCGCATTACCTCGCCGGTTGCCCTGAAAATCGAACATGCGATCTAATCGCATCATGGATCGCAACACCTTCCCCCCGGACCTCTTGGAGGCCCAGACAGCTTGGTATGTCACGTACGGACGCCTCTCCGCCGCAACAGCGGACGGCACTGCCGCAAACCGACGGCGGCTGTTGCACCTCTCTCGACTGATCGCCGCCCATCCGTACTGGGAGACGTCAGCGGGCACACCAGCGGCCCGGCTCGCACTCAAGGAAATTGCACGCACGAAGGCACAACCGTGTGGTTGATGGTGGGAACGGGCAGCATTCACGCGGACGGCGTGCCGCTCGGCTTCCAGCCGTGCTCGGTGAGGGTGCTCCCTGCCAGGTAGCCGAGGGACGGCCGCGCCGACGCGCAGTGTCTCCTTCGTGTCGAGCTTCCCGCTGGGCGAGGACGGGCTGGGCCGGTCTCGGGTCGGGAGTCATGATTCCTGGGGGGTTGTTGGTCGGGGTGTGCGGCGGAGCCGGGGCTCGTGCGAGGGTCGGCGCATGAGTGAATTCAGCGAAGCCGAACGCGCGTACCTCAGGTCCCAGCGGCTGGGGCGGATGGCCACGGTCGACCCGAAGGGGCAGCCGCAGGCGAACCCCGTCGGCTTCTTCCCGCGGGACGACGGCACGATCCTGGTCGGCGGACACTCGCTGGGCACCACGAAGAAGTGGCGCAACCTCCGGACCAACCCCAAGGTATCCCTCGTCGTCGACGACATCGTGAGCCTGGAGCCGTGGAAGGTGCGGGGCATCGACATCCGCGGGGAGGCCGAACTGCTCACCGGGCCCCATGAGTTGGGCCCCGGCTTCAGCGAGGAGCTGATCCGGATCCGGCCGCGCCGGATCCACAGCTGGGGGCTCGACGCGCGGTAGGGTCCCGGTCCGCCCGCAGGTGGCGCAGGGCGTACGAGCGCCAGGGCCGCCAGGCGTCGAGGATCGGCTCCGGTTCGCCGGGCGGGGCGACGTCGGGGTCGCCGAGCGCCCGCATCCTGATCAGCGCCGCCGTCCTCGCGTCCAGGCCGGGCAGGGCGCGCAGCGCGGCCTCGGCGTCGTCCCGGTCCGCCCCCGCGTCCAGCCGCAGGGCGCCGTCGGCGAGCGCCGTCGCCAGCGCGCCGAGCGGGCCGCGCTCGACGGCCAGTTCGGCGGGCGCGGGGAAGAGGTGGGTGAGCCGTCCGCAGGCCGCGTCCAGCGCCTTGCCGTACCGCTCCACGAGCCGTTCGGCGCCGGTCCGCCCCACGAGCGCCCGCACCGCGAACTCCTCGGGGTCGGCGGCGCCGGGCGAGCGCAGTCCGGGCCGGGCGGCGACGAGCGGTGCGAGGCGGGGGTGGCCGCCGAGCCTCTCGTCCACGGCGTACGGATCGGCGTCCAGGTCGAAGAGGCGGCGCAGGCGCTGCACGGCGGTGGTGAGGTCGCGCAGGTCGGTGAGGTGCAGCCGGGCGTCGAGCCAGCCGCCGCGGTGTACGGCTCCGGGGCCGGCAGCTGCCCCGGCCCCGCCCCTGCCCCCGCCCTCGCCCCCGGCCGCGGCCGTGGAGCGGGCTTCCTCGACGGCCACGATCCCTGTCCCGTAGGGCAGTCGGAGCGTACGCCGGTAGGTGCGGGCGGCGCGCTCGCCGGTGACCTCCTCGATGCCGTGGACCGCCTCCGCCGCGAGCAGGTCGAAGACCGCCGCGGCCTGGTAGGGGCCCCGGTGGGCGAGGCGCAGCGGGATGCCCGCGGCGGGTGTGGCGCGTGCGGCGCCGCGTCGGGGGGCGGCGGCTCGCAGCGCGGTCGGCGTGAGCGCGTACACGGCCTTGATCGTGTCGTTGAACTGGCGGACGCTGGCGAAGCCCGCGGCGAACGCGATCTCCGTGATCGGCAGGTCCGTGGTCTGGAGCAGGACGCGCGCGGTGTGCGCCCGCTGGGCGCGGGCCAGCGCGACCGGGCCCGCGCCGAGTTCGGCGGTGAGCTGGCGCTGCACCTGCCGGGCGCTGTAGCCGAGGCGAACGGCGAGGCCGGGGACGCCCTCGCGGTCGACGACGCCGTCGCCGATCATGCGCATGGCACGGCCGACCACGTCGGCGCGTACGTTCCACTCGGCGGAGCCGGGCACGGCGTCCGGCCGGCAGCGGCGGCAGGCGCGGTAGCCGGAGGTCTGGGCGGCGGCGGCCGTGGTGTAGTAGCGGACGTTCTGCCGTTTGGGGGTCACGGCGGGGCAGCTGGGGCGGCAGTAGATGCCGGTCGTCTCCACGGCGAAGAAGAACTCGCCGTCGAAGCGGGCGTCCCGGCTGCGCACGGCCTCGTATCGGGTCTCCTCATCGATCACGCCCTCCATTGTGGAGCCGGGGGCGCACCCGGGCTGGCGGAATTCGGACACGACGCTGGGCGCCCCCTCAGGGGCGCCCGGCACTGCCCCGACCGATGAGGTCAGCGCTGTCGTCCCCGCTTCATCTCCAGGGCCGCGCGCCCTTCGGCGTTGCGCAGCCGCCACACCCGCCGCAGCTCCGCGCGGGCCCTCGCGTCCGTCTTGGCGACGATGCGCTGGTTCTCGCGGACCAGCTTGCGGTAGCTGTCGAGGCGGCGTTCGGGAAGGGTGCCGTCCTCGACCGCGGCGAGCACCGCGCAGCCGGGTTCGGCGGTGTGGGCGCAGTCGTGGAAGCGGCAGTCCTCCGCCAGTTCCTCGATCTCGGCGAAGACCTGCCCGACACCGGTCCCGGCGTCCCACAGGCCGACGCCTCGCAGCCCCGGCGTGTCGATGAGGACGCCGCCCGCGGGCAGCAGCAGGAGGTTGCGGGTCGTGGTGGTGTGCCGGCCCTTGCCGTCGACGTCACGGATCGCCTGGACCTCCATGATGTCGGCGCCGACGAGTGCGTTCGCCAGGGTCGACTTGCCCGCGCCGGACTGGCCGAGCAGCACCGACGTGCCGCCGGAGACGACCGCGGCGAGGATGTCGACGCCGTCGCCGTTCGTGGCGCTGACCGGCAGCACCTGGACGCCGGGCGCCGAGGTCTCCACGTCCTCGACGAGGTGCGCGAGCGTGGCGTCGTCCGGGACGAGGTCGGCCTTGGTGAGCACGACGACGGGCTGGCCGCCCGACTCCCAGCCGAGCGCGAGGAACCGCTCGATCCGGCCGAGGTCGAGTTCGGCGGCGAGGGAGACGGCGATGATCGAGTGGTCGACGTTGGCCGCGAGGACCTGTCCCTCGGAGCGCTTGGACGAGGTGGAGCGCACGAAGGACGTACGCCGTGGCAGGTACGCCCGTACGTAGCGGGGGTCGCCGCCGGCCGGGTCCACCGCGGCCCAGTCGCCGGTGCATACGACCTTCAGCGGATCGCGCGGGGTGACGAACTCGGTGTCGGCCCGCACGGTTCCCTCGGCGGTGACGATGTCGCACTGCCCGCGGTCGACGCGGACGACCCGGCCGGGCAGCAGCCCCTGCGCCGCGTACGGCGCGAACTCGGCCTCCCAGCGCGCGTCCCAGCCGTAGGGGGCGAGGGGGTGCGCGGCGGACGCGGACGAACTCAGGAGGGAGGAGAACGGAAGAGCGGAGAAAGACAAGGGGTGACCCTTCACAGGGGTGGCCCCGGCACGCGCGCTCGACGGCGCGCGGCGAAATGACGGTCGGTCAGCCGGTGGCCACGGAGGTAGACTTGATGAACTTCCGGATGCGGGCAACGCCCGTCGTGACGACAGCCATCGGTCACACCTCCTGGGTCTGGTCGGCCTGGCCCGGCGGCCGGGGTGGCCGCCGAGGAACGGGACACAGCTTAGATCGCGGCTCAGCGCGCACGCCAGCCATTTACCGGGAGCCGGTCCGCCCCGCTCACCGGGCCGCCGCCTCGGCTCGCGCGGCGCGCCATTCCGGTGCCAGTACGGCCCAGATCTCGGTGTCCTGGCGCACGCCCCGGTAGAGGTCGTTCTGGCGCTGGACGCCTTCGAGGGTCATGCCGAGGCGCTTGGCCACGTTGATGCTCGGGATGTTCTCCGGAGCCACCAGCCACTCCACCCGGTGCATCCCCCGTACCTCGAACGCCCAGTCGATGACGACGCGTACGGCGCGAGTGACCAGGCCTTGTCCTGCGGCCGCCGGTTCCAGCCAGCAGCCCGCCTCACAGGTGCCGGTCCCGGCGTCGAAGCTCCGGAGGAGGACGCCGCCGACGAGACGTCCGTCGAGCCGGATGCCGTACAGGCGGCCGGTGTCGGCGGCGGCCTTGTCGGCGTACAACTGGAGCCAGTTGCGCGCGGCCGGCAGATCGGCGGTGATGTCGGGGAGGCCGACGTACTGGCCTATGAACTCACGGCCTCGGTCCATGTGGGCCAGGAACTCCTCGGCCTGCCAGGGCTCCAGCGGGCGCAGTTCGGCTCCGTCGCCCAGGGAAATCGCGAACATTCTTCTCATCCTCCACAGTGGCCGCACATGGTTCTCCCGGATCCTCGCACGGGGGTTTTCCGGCCAGATCCCGCCCGCCGTCGATCTGGCCGGTCTTGCCGTGTACGAGATAGATGCCCTGAGCATCCAATGGGGCGGGTAAGGGACCATCTGCGCTTGCGAGGTACGTCCATGATGGAGTCAGTCGAGTCGACGCAACCCCCGGCCTCCGCCCCAGCCTCCACTTCCACCTCGACCCCGGCCCCGGGCCCGGCCCTCACGCCCTTCCCTCAGGACCGCGCCTGCCCCTACCACCCGCCGACCGGTTACGCGCCCCTGCGTGAGGCCGGGCCGCTCACCCGCGTCTCGTTGTTCGACGGTCGCTCCGTGTGGCTGGTCACCGGGCACGAGGCGGCCCGGGTGCTGCTCGCCGATCCGCGGCTCTCCTCGGACCGCCAGAGCGAGGACTTCCCCGCGCCGACCGAACGCTTCGCCCGCGTCCGCGACCGCAGGGTCGCCCTGCTCGGCGTCGACGACCCCCGGCACAACGTCCAGCGCCGGATGCTGATCCCGAGCTTCTCGGTCAAGCGCGTCGCGGCCCTGCGCCCGAGGATCCAGGAGACCGTGGACCGGCTCCTCGACGCCATGGAGGAACAGGGGCCGCCGGCCGAGCTGGTGGGCGCGTTCGCGCTGCCTGTGCCGTCCATGGTGATCTGCGCGCTCCTCGGCGTGCCCTACGCCGACCACGACTTCTTCGAGGAGCAGTCGCGCCGTCTGCTGCGCGGCCCCGGCGCGGAGAACTCCGAGGCGGCGCGCGACGAACTGGCCGCGTACTTTCACGTGTTGATCGACCGCAAGCGGAGGGACCCGGGCGACGGGCTCCTCGACGAGCTGATCCACCGGCAGCTGGCGGCGGGCGCGGTCGACCGCGACGAACTGGTCAGCCTGGCCACGGTCCTGCTCGTCGCGGGGCACGAGACCACCGCGAACATGATCTCCCTCGGTACGTTCACCCTGCTCCAGCACCCCGAGCGGCTCGCCGAACTGCGGCCGGGACCCGGCGGCGCCGGGCCGACGCTGATGCCCGCCGTGGTCGAGGAGTTGCTGCGCTACCTGTCCATCGCGGACGGCATGCTGCGCGTGGTGAGGGAGGACATCGAGATCGCGGGCAGCACCCTGCGCGCCGGTGAGGGCGTCATCTTCTCCACGTCCCTCATCAACCGCGACGACGCGGCCTACGAGAACCCGGAGGAGCTGGACTGGCACCGCACCACGCGCCACCACCTCGCCTTCGGGTTCGGCATCCATCAGTGCCTGGGGCAGAACCTCGCCCGGGCGGAGCTGGAGATCGCCCTGTGGTCCCTCTTCGAGCGGCTGCCGGGGCTGCGCCTGGCGGTGCCCGCCGACGACATCCCCTTCAAGCCGGGCGACACCCTCCAAGGGATGCTGGAACTACCCGTCACCTGGTAGGAGTTGACCATGACCAATGGCGCGACGAACAAGGTGATCCACGTCGACACGGACCGGTGCGTGGGGGCGGGCATGTGCGCGCTGACGGCGCCGGGCGTCTTCACGCAGGACGACGACGGCTTCAGCGAGGTGCTGCCGGGCAAGGAGGACGGCGGCGGCGACCCGATGGTGCGCGAAGCGGTGCGGGCGTGCCCGGTGCAGGCCATCAGCGCACCCGGGCTTGCCGCTGACTGACCGTCACGCCCGGTACGCATCAAGGGCATTCAGCTGTCCAGGCTGACCGTGAAGCTTCTGCCGTACGCGTGGCGCGTGTCGACGTCGATCCGGGTGCCGCCGGGCGCCCGGCTCACTCGTACGCCGGAGTCCCCTGCGACCTTTCGCAGACGGCGGCCGCGGAGCAGGAGCGTGATCCGGTCCCGGTTCATGGTCGGGTCGGAGACGGCCACGGTGGTCCTCGCCTTGCCGGGGCGCCCCTGGCGGCGCACGATGACCGAGGCCGGGCCCTCGACGCGCAGACCGGCGGTGTCGTGCGTGCCCCGCGTGAACGTGTTGGCGGCCGTCAGACCGAGGCCGCTGTGCGACAGGGCCTGAAGGCGCGGGGAGTTGGCGAGGACCGTGAGCGGGCCGTGGCGGTGGGCGCGCAGCCGCTCCTCCGTGGCGTTCGGTACGAGCGCGTAGGCGAGGCGCGTCGGGCGGGCCCCGGCGGCCCCGTCCACCGTCACGCCGAGGACCGAACGGGTCACCGGCGTATCGGGGTTGGCGGTGCGCACGGCGCGGCGGCTGCGGGTGACCCGGTCCAGGGTGACCCGCACCTTCGGCGTGTCGAGGAAGACGTAGCCGACGGCGGTGCCCTGCGTGGCGTTGGCGTAGCGCAGCCAGCGCAGGTCGGCGGTGCCGGGGCCGGTCCAGGCGGCGCCGTCGCGCAGCGTGCCGGTGAGCGAGGTCCGGTCGTCGGGGGCGGCGGTGCGGGCGTCGACGGTGGTGGTCACGGCCCGCCCGGCGGTGTCGCCGACGCCCGCCGCGAGCACCACGATCTCGTCGTCGAGCAGGAACCAGGACTTGGTCGCCGTCGCGTTCCGGTACACGACGAAGTCGTCGGGGAGCAGGGCCCGGTCGTGGTGCGCCGCGTCGCTCGACTGCACCATCGCCGCGGTGCCGTACGTCCCGAGGACGGCGCCCCCGGAGTGGCCGTTGGTGCCGCGCGGGAAGTAGACGTACTTGTTCTGCGACGCGGACGACGGGGTGAAGTTGAGCGGGTGCCCGGGGTTGTCGTAGTACGCCTTGCCGTACAACTCCGGTACCGTGCGCCGCTGTTCGACCGGCGCCGTGACGCCCGCCAGGCCGTAGGGCGAGACCGTCGTGTAGTAGTCGACGCCGTAGGCCTGCGTCTGGTCCTGACCGGAGAGGTAGAGGTAGTGGGCGCCGTCGCCCTGGAACCACGGCATGAGGTTCTCGCCGTTCATGTACTCGTACTTGCTGATCCGGTCGGAGCTGCGCGCGAGCGCGAAGGCGTAACCGGGCCTGCGGTGCACGGTCTTGTCCATGGCGTTGAAGGCGACACTGCGCTCGGCGGGGTTGAGGTCGGCGGGCGGCACGGACGCGTCGCCGATGATGTCGGCGTAGCGCACGACGCTGACCGGGGAGACGAACCGCGCCGGGTCGAGGGCGGTGCGCGAGGTGGCCCCGATGTGCTTGACGTAGCTCTTGAGGGCCGTGGCCCGGTCTCCGGACGCGAGCGAGGCGAGGTCGACGACGGCCTCCACGACCACGCCCACATCGGTGTATCCGGAGTCGGGGCGGGCCACCGCGCGGCCCTTGACGATCTCCATCATCCAGCCCTCGAAGATCAGCGGGGCGAAGCCGTCCCTCACCCAGCCGTACACGGTCGGCACCAGCTCCTCGCCGTGCGCGAAGCCGGTGCCTTCGAGGATCTTGAGGGTCTGCACGACGCGGGTGAGCAGGCCTTTGCCGTACGAACCCGTATACGCGACGGAGGCGTGCTGGAGGAACGAGCCGTCCGCGTAGTAGCCGTCCGTCACGCCGTGCCGCAGCCGGTAGGGGTCGATGGTGAGGAACACCGTCAGCTGGTCGGTGAGGGCCTTGCGGATGCGGGCCTCGCCGCCCTCGCCGAGCAGGGCGCCCTGGAGGACGCGGTTGGTGGTGATGTCGGCGAGGTTGGCGCCGGTGTGGAAGCGGGAGTCGAGGTTCACGTCGCCGTCGGTGCCGTTGCGCAGGTAGGCGTCCATGGAGTCGACGTAGGTGCGCACCAGCTCCGGGCGGTGGGCGCGCACCTCGTCCGCGAGCAGCGCCAGGGTCTTGCTGACGTGCTGGGAGATGCCGATCTCCCAGTGGAACCAGTTGCCGTAGTAGCCCTTCGACTGGTCGCCGTAGTAGCGCTCGTGCAGCCAGGTCAGGCCGTCCACCACCCGGCGCCGCACGGCCGTGCTGCCGTGGAGGTCCGCGGGGAGCCCCGGCGTGCGGGTCGCGAGGGCGATCTCGTACAGGCGGCGGTAGGCGGTGTTCAGGTTCGCGTCGTCGGTGCCGAGTGGCAGGCCGGCGAAGAGTTCGCCCGCGCCCGCCCCGTCCATCGCCTTCAGGTTCGCCCGCGCGGTCCGTTCGACGGCGGCGAGTTTCGCGGCCGTCTCCGGACGGGCGTTGGAGTCGGCGGTTCCGGCGAGAACCGCCACGGTGTTGGCGAGCAGCCGGGCGCGGCCCTCGGCCGCCGCGGCCGCGTCCGCGCGGCCCGTGGGAACCACCGCCAACAGTCCGGCGGCCGACAGGGCGGACAGCAGGCATCTGCGGGTGATCTCCATGGCGGCCTCCACCGACGGCGTACGTGGCGTTCCGGCGGGCGGAGTCAAGCAGACGGGCCCACCGGCGACAAGGGTCCGCGCTCCGACGCGCCGACCGGGATTGATACCGTCCCCCTGGTCTTGATGCGGCTGGTCTGGTGCGGCTGGTCTGGTGCGATGCGCGGGGGGACCTTCGCGGGGGAAGCGGGGGAAGCGGGAATGGGGAGCGTCATGCCCGGGGTGGGCGCACTGCGCGCGGTGCGAGGGCGCACCTGGCTGATCGCCTGTGTGGTGACCCTGTCGGTGCTCGTGTCCGGCGTGACCTGGCTCGCCGTGTCGCGGTCCGAGGACCGCGAGGAACGGTTCGCGGCCAATCAGCGGCAGCTGGCGCGGGCGTGTGCGGGTCTGCTCCCCGAGGAGCTGGGTGAGTTCGTGCCGGATGACGAGCCGGGCGTACGGGACGAGTTCGGCACGATGCTGCGGCCCCGTCACGAGAGCCGCGCGCTGCTCGACTGCACCCTGTCGTGGGGCGGCGGAGACGACGCCTGGGAGCCCGACGCGCGGGCGCGGGTGCGGGCCGAGGCCGTGCTCACCCGCACCTCCCCGTTCCCGCTCGACGGCAGCTTCGAACTGCCGTTGCCGGACAGCGCGCTGGGTGCCGTGTCGGTGGACGAGCGGCTTGAGGGGAGCACGGTGACGGCCTCCCTGCTCGCCGACTGCCCGAAGGGCCTGAGCGGCCGGGTGCGCCCGTCGCGTGACCTGCTCGTCACGGTGGACCTGCCGTCGGCCGCCGACGAGTACGACGTCCCGAAGGCAGAGCGCCTCCTCGCGTCCCGCACGGCGGTGCGCGTCGCGGACTGGGTCACCCGCAGGCAGGGCTGCGGCGGCGAGCCCTTGGCGTCCGCGTCCGGCACCACTCCCGCCAAGGCACCGAAACTGTGCGACTGGCTCTCCCCCGCGGCGCTGCGGTTCGCGCCCGGCGACTGGACGTTCGACCGGAACGCGTCGGCGTACAGCAGGCGCTCAGGTGCCTGCGGCGGCCAGCTCGACGACTCGGCGGAGCCGGCGGGCAGGTTCGCGATCAGGGCGGCGGGCGCGGAGAGCTGGTCGGGGGTGCTGGCGGGCGGCGCGTACGACAGCCATCGGGGCGCCAACCACGTCCCCGGGCCTGAGGCCAGGACCGGCGCCGGGAAGCCCGTCACAGTCGCGCGGTCCGGCGACGATCCGCTGCTCGCCCTCTGGGCCCGGTCGGAGTGCGACGCGGGCGCCACCTACCACCGGGTCACGGTCACGCCGGAACTGGGATTCGGCGAGGGCACGGCCAAGGACAGCGTCGTGCTCGAACCGAAGGAGCGGCGGCGGCTCTCCGAGCGGGCGCGCGCCCTGCTCGACCGCTATCTCGCGGCGCCGGCGGGCTGGCCGAAGCGCGCGCACTGCCGGGACACGAAGATCATGGGAGAGGTGCCGGAGTGGCGCGGCTGACGTGGGGGACCAGAGCGGGGCGCGTGGTGCTCACATCCTGCGGGGCGCTCGTCGCCCTGGCTCTGATCGCGGGCGGTTACTACTGGTGGGGCGGCCCGCACGAGCGCCGCGCGGCCCGGCAGGTGCTCGCCGAGTCGTGCGGGGGCGTCCTGCCCTCGGACGAGGTGCGGGCCGTCCTCGGCGACGGGCCGTTCGAGAGCGGGCCGGGCAGGGCGGAGGTGCGGGCGGCCGGCGAGTACGCGCGCGGCGGTACGGACGCGTACGGCGGCGGCAAGGGTGATGCGCGCCAGGTGACGTGCGCCGTCCGTCGCGAGACCGAGCGCGGCGCGGGTCGTCCGACCCATGACGCGTCGGTCGAGGTGACCGTGCAGAGGCTCCCGGAACGGCCCGCGGCCGGCACGGCCGAGGATCGCGAGGTCGATGTCCCGCGCGGCTTCGGCGCCCTGTACCCGGCGGTGTCGACCGAGCTGCCGCCCGCCGCGCTCGGCGGCGGCTGGCAGGGCCTGCTCACGACCGGGGAGAGCCTCACGAGCGCGGCCGGTGAGGACTCGGCGACCGCCACGGTGCTCCTGGACTGCGCCCGCCGCCGCGGCGGTCTGCTCGTCACCGTCGACGTGGAGGAGGAGGACGTCACCTTCGACGACCCGCGGCGCCGCACCGCCCTCGCGCGGATCGCGACCGCGACGGCCGCGAGGGCGTCCGGGAAGTGGGGCTGCGACGCCGAGCTGGGCGAGCCTCCGCGTACCGTGCCGCTGCCGGTGAACGCCGACGAGGACGTGCCGCTCGCCGACGCGTCCGGCTCCTGCCGCGGAGTCCCAGGCCCCGGTTCGCGGGCGTCCCGCGCGTGGGAGGGCACACGGCCCGGCGGGCCCGTCGAGGTGTGCGTGCTCGCGGGCGGCGGGGCCGGCGAGCCGCTTACGGGCTCGGCCCACGAGGAGCGGCGTTACTCGCTGGTCGCGTACTACGGGCCGTACGCGGTAACCGAGCGGCTGCTACGACAGGAGCGGGTGGGCCGCTACTCCGACGAGCCCGTACCCGGCGACACCCCGGCGGGCGGGTCGCCGGGCGGCGGCCACTGGGCCAGCGCGGCCTGCCGTGACGGCGGCGGTCCCGCCCTGTTCACGGTGGAGCGGAGTGGGGCCGTGGACGGCGAGGAGCACGATAGGGACGGCGGTCGCGGCGCGACGAAGGCGTCCGCGGCCGAGCTGGCGTACGAAAGGGCCGCGCTGAAGGAGTTCGCGCGGCGCTCGGCGAGGGCGCACGGCTGCGGGGCGCCGAGGCTGCCTTGAGGCGGGGCTGCGCTGAGGCGGGGCTGCCTGAAGGCGAGGCTGCCTGTGCCCGGACCCGGCTGAACCCGAGACTGCCCTGCGGCGAGGCTGCCCGCGCCCGGACCTGCGTGAACCCAGACTTCGCTGAAGCGAGACTGCCCTGAGGCGAGGCTGGCCTGCGCCCGGACCTGCCCGAGACTGCCCTGAGGCTGAGCTGCCTGCGCCCGTACCTGCCTGAACCCGAGACCGCCCTGCCCCCTTCCCTGTTCGGCCCGACGACCCCCCGCGGGTGCCGGCGCGTCCCGCGATGCGCGGGGGCGGCGCGATGTCAGAGGCAGCAACAGAGCCACGCCCGAAGCGTCCATCGACTCCCGCTCCGAAACGATTGTGAGCCGCCGCCCCGGCGCGGTCTGATGGAACGTATGGATCACGGCTTGGATCTCCGCCATCACGAGGACGTGTCCCCCGGCACCGGCTGCCTGCCGCCCCGCGCCTGGTACGCGGCGTCGGACGCCTGCGCCCTCTCCCTCAACGGCACCTGGCGCTTCCGCCTCTCCCCCACCGCCGACGCCGAGGACGACGCGTTCGCCGCCGACGGCCACGACTGCGCGGCCTGGGACGACATCACGGTCCCCGGACACTGGGTGCTCCAGGGCCACGGCGCACCCCACTACACCAATCAGCTCTATCCGTTCCCGGTGGACCCTCCGAGGGTGCCCACCGACAACCCCACGGGCGACCACCGGCGCACCTTCGACCTGCCCGCCGACTGGCCGGGGCCGGGCACGGCGGTGCTGCGCTTCGACGGGGTCGAGTCCTGTGCCCGCGTCTGGCTCAACGGCACGGAGCTGGGCGACTTCAAGGGCTCCCGGCTGCCCCACGAGTTCGACGTCGGCGCGCTGCTGCGCCCCGCGGGCAACGTCCTCGCCGTCCGCGTCCACCAGTGGTCCTCGGGGTCGTATCTGGAGGACCAGGACCAGTGGTGGCTGCCGGGCATCTTCCGCGATGTGACGCTGCTGCACCGGCCCGAGGGCTGCGCGGGCGACCACTTCGTGCACGCGTCGTACGACCATCGCGCGGGGACGGGCACGCTGCGCGTCGACGCGGACGTCGAAGGGCGGGTCCTCGTCAGCGAGTTGGGCATCGATATGGCGACGGGCGAGACGGTCACCGTGGCCGTCGAACCGTGGACCGCCGAGACGCCGAGGCTCTACGACGGGGTCTACGCCACGGCGGGCGAGCGGATCCCGCTGCGGATCGGCTTCCGTACGGTCGCCGTCGAGGACGGGCTCATCAAGGTCAACGGCCGGCCGGTCCTCTTCCGCGGCGCCAACCGCCACGAGTTCCACCCGGAGACGGGCCGCGCCCTCGGCCTCGACACCATGCGCGCGGACGTGCTGCTGATGAAGCGGCACAACATCAACGCCGTCCGCACCAGCCACTATCCGCCCCACCCCGCCTTCCTGGACCTCTGCGACGAGCTTGGGCTGTGGGTCATCGACGAGTGCGACCTGGAGACGCACGGCTTCCAGGCGGTCGGCCGGCGGGGCAACCCCGTCGACGACGACCGCTGGACGCCCGCCCTCCTGGACCGCGCGGCCCGCATGGTCGAGCGCGACAAGAACCACCCCTCGGTCGTCGTCTGGTCGCTGGGCAACGAATGCGGCACGGGCCGCGGCCTGACCGCCATGGCCCAGTGGATCCGCGCCCGGGACGGCAGCCGCCTCCTGCACTACGAGGGCGACAGCTCCTGTGCGGACACCGACATGTATTCACGGATGTACGCCGATCACGACGAGGTCGAGCGCATCGGCCGCGGCACCGACGAGGGGCCCGAGCAGCGGCGCCAACTCCCCTTCCTGCTCTGCGAGTACGGGCATGCCATGGGCAACGGGCCCGGTGGCCTGAGCGAGTACCAGAAGCTCTTCGAGACGTACGAGCGGCTCCAGGGCGGCTTCATCTGGGAATGGATCGACCACGGGCTCGCGCACCCGTCGTACGCGTACGCCTACGGCGGTGACTTCGGCGAGGTGCCGCACGACGGGAACTTCGTCTGCGACGGGCTCCTCTTCCCCGACCGGACGCCGTCTCCCGGCCTCGTCGAGTACAAGAAGGTGATCGAACCGGTCCGCATCGAACCGCTCCGCATCGAACCGGCCCCCACCAGCAGCGACGGCGACGGGCGCGGCCGGGCCGTACGGATCACCAATCTGTACGACTTCGCCGACCTCTCCCCGCTGGCCCTCACCTGGTCGTACGAGGTGGACGGCGTGAGCGTCGCCGACGGCTCCCTGCCGATGCCCGCGGCCGGGCCCGGAGAGTGTGTCGAGGTGACGCTCCCGCCCGTACCGGCGCGGAGCCGGGGCACCGAGAGCCGGTGGACGGTGCGGGCGGTGCTCGCCGAGGACGGGGCGTGGGCGGAGCGCGGCCACGTGGTGGCGTGGGCCCAACTCGCCGACGAGGAAAGCCCGGTGCGGTCGGCGCCCGGCGGCACGGAACCCGGCGTGCAGCTGGGCGCGACGGCTCCGGTACGCGACGGCCGCCGCATCCTGCTCGGCGACGCCGCCTTCGACGCCCACGGCACGCTCCTCTCCCTCGGCGACCTGGAGATCAAGGACCTGCGCCTGGACGTGTGGCGGGCGCCTACCGACAACGACAACGGCATGCCCTGGCGCCCCGAGCCCTCCCTGAGCACACGGTGGCGGCGGCTCGGCCTCGACCGGATGCAACACCGCGTGGACGCGGTCGAGTTGAGCGACGACGCCCTGACCGTACGTACACGGGTGGCGCCCGCGGCGAGCGATCTGGGGCTGCGCGTGGAGTACCGCTGGCGGTCCGACGGGCCCCGCCTGCTGCTGACGCTGGAGGTGGCGCCCGAGGGCGAGTGGACGGTGCCGCTGCCCCGCGTCGGCATCCGCTTCGGGCTGCCCGGCGCGTCCGGGCGGGTGCGCTGGTTCGGCGGCGGGCCCGGCGAGGCCTACCCCGACACCTGTGCGGCCTCGATGACTGGCCTCTGGGAGTCGGACGTCGACGCGATGCAGACCCCATACGTGCGCCCGCAGGAGAACGGCGCGCGTCCCGGGCTGCGCTGGGCGGAGATCGGCGGGCTGCGCGTCGACACCGGCGACGGGCCGTGGTTCACCGCGCGCCGCTGGACCACCGAACAGCTCGATGCCGCCCGGCACCGCACCGACCTCGTCCCGGGCGACACCGTGTGGGTCAACCTGGACATCGGCCAGCAGGGCATCGGCTCGCAGTCCTGCGGCCCCGGCGCCCTGCCGCAGTACCAACTGCACGCCCGGCCCGCGAGGTTGGACGCCACCTTCCGCACCGCCGTGACCCGGGGAAACGGAACCGCCCGGCACTAGACTGGTGTGTTGAACACCGACCCCACGCGCCGCCCTGGAGGGAGGGAGCACCGCATGTCACAGCAGCGGCTCGGCCGGGGCCCGTCGAGGCCGGAACCCACCCCGGACCCGCGGCCCGACGCGCCCCCGGGACGCTTCGTGGGCTGGCTCGGCGGCTTCGGCTGCGCCGCGGCCGGATACGCGGTGTTCCAGTCGCTGGTGGGCGTGTTGCCGGACGCGATCTCGGCGGACGCCGCGCGCTACGGCATCGCGGCGGTGAGCGGCCTCGGCGTGGGCCTCGCCGCCTGGCTCTCGGCCGCGCTGATCAAAGCGCGGGCCGATGGCGAGGACGGCGACAGCGGCGGCACGGGAGCGGACGGGTCCGGCGGCGTCCGCCCCGGCCACGCGGGCCAGTGGGGTCTCGCGGGCCGACCGGGCCTGGCGGGGGTCCCCCTTCCACGCGGGACGCGCCCCGGTCCCGCCCCGGACGGTCCCGCCGCGCCGCCCCGCCCCCTCCCGGCGCTCCTGGCCGCCTCGCACGCCACGCTCGCCGCGGAGCTGGCCGTCCTCGACGACCCCGACCGGGGCAGGCTCACCGGCTGGCCGCACTCGCTGGACGAGCCGACGAGGCCGGTGCGGCCCACCCCGACCGGCACCGCCTACGGCCTGCACATCGTCCTCGAACTCTCCGCCCCCGACGGCCGGTTGAGCGTCAGCGACCTCACGGACACGCTGTGGCGGCTGCGGCTGCGGGACGGCGGCTGGGCGGCGCGCTCCCAGGGCGTCATGCCGCGGCCCGAGGTGACCGCGCTCGCGCTCGGCGCCCTGGCCCGGGCGGGCGCGGACCCCGAGCGGGTCGCCGCCGAGGCGGCCCGCTGCGCCGCCGGCTTCACCGCGCAGCTGGAGCCGTCCGGCTTCGGCAGGACCCACGTGGTGACCACGATGCTGCGCGGCCTGCTGCGCGCGGCGCCGCACTCACCCGACGTGGCGCGGCTGCGGGACGAGCTGGTCGACCGCACGATCACGGACCCCGCCAGGGAGCACCGCCGCTGCTGGGGCCCCACGCTGCGCACCCCGGCCGCCCGCCCGTCCCCCGTGCACACCGCGCAGGCCGTGGTCGCCCTCGACCGGGCGGCCCGCCTGCTGGACGAGGACACGAACACCCGCGCCGCCCGCGAGGACGGCGTGCGCTGGCTGCTGTCCTGCCCGCAGCCGCTGCACGACGCCTGCGTGGACCTGACCAACACGCAGGAGGAGGTGCGCCGCCCGCACCCCGTGGATTCCTGGCGCCAAGAGGTCCTGTTCGTACGGCACTTCACGGCCGCCTGGATGGTGCGTGCGCTGCTCACGCCGGGCGCCTGGCGGGTCGCCGTCGACGAGGGCCGCGAGGAGCAGTGGCACGCGCTGCTCACGACAGCCGTCGGCTCGGTGTGGCGCCAGCAGGACGACGGGATATGGAACTGGGACGGGCATGATCTCGGCCGCCCTCTGTGGATGACCTATCAGGGCCTTTCGGCGCTGCGGGCACATGCCGTATGGATGTATCAGCCGGGTGCCTGAACCCCGGGACCGGCGCGTCCGCGCGCGGACGAGGGGGAGAGTGCTGTGGGTGCTCGGCACGTGCACGGGGCCAGGCGGCTGCTCGAAGGGGCGCCGGCCGGGCCGACGGAGGACGACCTGGTGCGGGCGGCCCGCACGGTCGTCGCCGAACTGGGCTCGCCCGCGCGTCTGTTGCCGCTGGTGACGGAGTTGGCGGCGGGGGCGGGCGACCCGTCGGGGTGCGCCCTGCTCTCGTACCGCCACGTCCTCGGCTTCGACAAGCTGCTCCTGGTCGACGGCGGTCCCCGGCACATGCTGCGCGCGCATGTGTGGCACCCCGGGGCGAGTGCCCGCGAGGACATCCACAACCACCGTTCACCGCTGGCCTCCCACGTGGTGCGGGGTGCGCTCGGCATGGAGCTGTACGAACCCGTACCCGGCGGCGAGGAGGGCGCGGGCGGTCTGGAGGCCGCGCGGTACCGGGAGTCCCTCGCGGGCGATGACGGCGACTGGCTTCTGGAGCCGGCCGGGCGGGCGCGGCTGCGGCTGACGCAGAGCGCGCTGTACACGGCGGGGAGCGGGTACGCGCTGCCGTCGTTCGCCCTGCACCGGGCGTGGTGCGCGACGGCCGGGCCGACGGTGACGCTGTTCCTGGAGACCGGGGCGGGGCGGCGGCGCTACACGGACGTGTTCACCGACCCCGGCGCGGCGGACGTGCCGACGCGGGCGGTGGCGAAGAAGTCGCTGGAGGTGGGGGATTACTTGGCGGGGCTGGAAAACCTCGCGCGGCTCATCGGCCGGGACGAGTGCTGAAGGCCTGGCGGACGATGTCGCGGTTGTAGTCGTCGATCTCGACCGAGCCGAGGTCGGCGGGGGCCAGCCAGCGGTGCTCCTGGTCGGGCAGGGGGAGCGCCACGTCGAAGGTGAGCGGCCTGACCAGGAAGTTGTCCTGCCAGTTCTTCACCTCGTGGCCGTGGTACGTACTGAGGAAGGAGGATTCGCCGACCTTGCGCAGCACTTGGCCGAGCAGACCGGTCTCTTCCTTCAGCTCCCTCAGGACGCCGTCGCGCGGACTCTCGCCCGGTTCGAGCTTTCCGCACGGCACGCCCCAGACCCGGGGCAGGAACCGCTCGGTCTCACTGCGGCGTACGAGCAGGACACGGCCGCGATGGGCCACGACGGCCGCCGCGAGCCGGTTCTCGCCGGGATAGTCCATGCCTTCCACCGTAGCGGGGATTCGGGGCCCCGGACAGTCGTGCAGGCTGTGTCCGATTCCTTCAAGACCGGTCATCCGTAGGCGCGTACGCCCTCGACCTCATCGCGCGGCCGACGGTTACGCCGCCCGGGTGCGGTGCTCCTGCGGGCTGATTCCGTAGACCCGTTTGAAGGCGCCGGACAGTGCGAACGCGCTGCCGTAGCCGACCTTGCGGGCGATCGAGGCGATCGTCAGCTCACTGTCGCGCAGCAGGTCCGCGGCGAGCGCGAGCCGCCAGTTCGTCAGATACGTCATCGGGGGCTCCCCCACCAGCTCGGCGAACCGCCGCGCCAGCGCGGCCCGCGAGACGCCCGCCTTCGCCGCGAGGTCCGCGATCGTCCAGGGGTGCGCGGGATCGTCCTGGAGCAGGCGCAGGGCGCGGCCCACGACGGAGTCGCCCATCGCCCGGTACCAGGCGGGGGCCGCCGCCTCGGGGCGGGAGAACCAGGCGCGCAGGGCGGCGATCAGGAGGAGGTCGAGGAGCCGGTCGAGGACCACGTCCTGGCCCGGTTCGTCCTTGCTGATCTCGTCGGCGAGCAGGGGGGTGAGGGGGCAGTCCCACACCTCGGTGGGCAGGACGAGGAGCGGCGGCAGCGCGTCGAGGAGCCGTCCGGTGATCTCGCCCCGCATCTGGTAGGTGCCGATCAGCATCTCCACGGAGCTGTCGTGCGACTCTCCCCAGGCGCGCAGTCCGAGGGGACCGTACTTCCCGGGCGGGGCGTCGCCCAGCGGCACGCAGCGCTCACCGGGCTGGATCTCGGCGAGCGCCTTCGTGGCGGGGTCGCCGGCGCAGGTGTAGTGGTCGGGTCCGCGGGCGATGGCGAGGTCGCCGGGGCGGATGCGCTGCGGGGGCGTCCCGTCCTCGGGGACGATCCACGCGGTGCCGCGCACCATGACCATGACGGACAGGGGTGCCTCGTCGGCGATGCGCACGGACCAGGGCGGGTCGAACAGCGCGCGGATCATGAAGGCCCCCCGGGCGCGGGGACCCTCCAGCAAGCCTGCGAGTACGTCCATGGGCGGCAGCGTAGACGCAGGCGTATGGCCGTGAGCGCCTCGGCGATGGTTCCCGCTGCTGCCGGGACGGTTCACTGAAGCCATGACAACGAACAAGGCGTACGAGGCGAACACGATGGACACGACGGGCATGACGGTCCTGGTGACCGGCGCGACCGGGCGGGTGGGGCGCAGAGTGGTGGAGTCCGCCGAGGCGGCGGGGCTCACGGTACGGGCCGCCTCGCGGGGCGGAGCGGTGCGCTTCGACTGGGCGGACCGGTCGACCTGGGCGGACGCCCTGCGGGGTGCCGACGCGGCGCATCTCGCGTATCTGCCGGACGTCGGCGCGCCCGGGGCGGCGGAGGCGGTCGGCGCGTTCGCCCGGCTCGCGGTCGAACTGGGCGTAGGGCGGCTCACGCTGCTCTCGGCGCGGGGCGAGCACCAGGCGCACGCCACCGAGCAGGCCGTACGGGAGTCGGGCGCGCGGTGGACGGTCGTACGGGCCAGCTGGTTCGCGCAGAACCTCAGTGAGGGGCCGCTCCTGGAGGAGATGCGGGGCGGGCAGCTGGTCTTCCCCGCCGGGGAGGTGCTCGAACCGTTCATCGATACGCGGGACATCGGGGACGTCGTGGTGGCCGCGCTGACCGGCGGCGACCGGTTCGCGGAGCAGACCCTCGACCTCACCGGGCCCCGTCTGCTGTCGTTCCGGCAGGCGGTGGCGGAGATCGCGGCGGCCGCGGGGCGGGAGATGACGTACGTACCGGTGTCGGCGCGCGAGTACGGGGCCGCCCTCACGGAGTTCGGGGTGCCGCCGGAGGAGGCGGAGTTCCTGGTGGAGCTGTTCGAGACGAACCTCGACGGACGCAACGCGGTGCTCTCCGCGGGGGTGCGGGAAGTCCTGGGCCGGGAGCCCAGGGACTTCTCGGACTTCGCCAAGGAGTGCGCGCAGGCGGACGTCTGGTCGGCGTGACGCCACGGGGCTCCGCCCCGGACCCCGTTCCTCAATCGCCGGAGGGGCTGTCCTTCCCGGGCGTGTGGTCGTCCGTGCCGTTGCGTCGCACATGCGTCCGCAGACGTGACGTCACATCGTCCGGGGGCAGGAAGCGGGACCACCGCTCGGGGAACTCCGAGGGCATCTCGGGGTCGTCCGGGTCGATGAGGCCCTCGCGGGCGGCGGCCGCTCGGGCGACGACCTCGGCGGCCTGCGCCTCCCTTATGCGGTCGTTGGCGGCGCGCGCGGCGGCCGTGGCGACGGACGGCCAGACGCGGTCGATCGCCGCGTTCACCGCGGCGCCGACCAGGACCGCGAAGGCGGACACACCGATCCACAGGAGCACGGCGACCGGCGCGGCGAGGGAGCCGTAGATCGTGGGGCCCTCGACCGTGGAGGTGAGGTAGATACGCAGGAGGAAGCTGCCGAGCACCCACATGGCCAGGGCGATCAGCGCGCCCGGCATGTCCTCGACCCACGGCGAACGCACCGGCACCGACACGTGGTAGAGCGTCGTCAGGAAGACCACGGAGAGGATGACGACGACCGGCCAGTAGAGGATCTGGACGACCGTCGTCGAGCCGGGCAGGAGCTTCACCACCGCGTCCGGCCCCGCCACCATCAGCGGCAGCGCGACCGAGCCGA
The DNA here is from genome assembly GCF_000717945.1 of Streptomyces sp. NRRL S-920. Classification (NCBI taxonomy): domain Bacteria; kingdom Bacillati; phylum Actinomycetota; class Actinomycetes; order Kitasatosporales; family Streptomycetaceae; genus Streptomyces; species Streptomyces sp. NRRL S-920. The sequence continues at coordinate 50,067 of NZ_JODF01000034.1, read as the reverse complement.
TGAGCAGCGCCACGATGAAGAGGCCGAAGGCGAGCAGGCGCGTCTTGACGATGCCGCGCACGCCGTCGAGGCCGTACATCACGGTGATCGTGTCGATGAAGACGTTCACGGCGCGCGAGCCGGACCACAGGGCGAAGAGGAAGCCGATGGAGATGATGTCGGGCCGGCTGACCTTCATGACGTCTTCCAGTATCGGCTGCGCGATCTGGCTGACTCCCCGGTCGGACAGGATCGTGCGGGACGCCTCCAGGATGTTGTTCTCGACGCTGGCGATGGTGTTCGCGCCGGTCCACCGGTCGACGTAGGCGAGCAGCCCGATGAGGCTCAGCAGCAGCGGCGGCACGGAGAGCAGCGTGAAGAACGCCGCCTCGGCCGCGAGCCCCAGGATGCGGTACTCGATGCACGAGTTGACGGTGTCCTTGAGCAGCAGCCAGGCGGTCCTGCGCTTGGAGACGTTGCGGTACAGAGCGCGGGCCCGTTTCCAGCGTCCCGAGGGCCGCCCGGGTGTTTCATTTGCCTGGTGCACCTCCTTACCGTAGCGGCATGGCAGCCACCACCCACACAGTGACCAACCAGGCTCCGCCCCTGGTGGGATATGACGTATTCGCTTCCGACCGGGCTCTCGTGGAGGGCGTCGAGCGGCATCTGGACCCGGCGCTCCTCGATTCCGCCCGCGAGGACCTCTCGCTGCTCGGCCGCAGCGCCGGTTCCGCCCAGGCACAGGAGTGGGGAGCACTGGCCAACGCCAACCCTCCCGTGCTGCGCACCCACGACCGGTACGGCAACCGCGTCGACGAGGTCGACTTCCATCCGTCCTGGCACCGGCTGCTCGGCAAGGCGGTCGGGGCGGGGCTGACCGCGGCCTGGTCGCGGCCCGGCGGACATGTGCGGCGGGCCGCGGGGTTCCTGGTGTGGACGCAGACGGAGGGCGGGCACGGCTGCCCGGTGTCGATGACGCACGCCGCGGTGCCCGCGCTGCGCGCCGACCCCGCGCTCGCCGCCGAGTGGGAGCCGCGCCTCACCTCGACCGTCTACGACCAGGGGCTGCGCCCGGCGTCGCAGAAGGCGGGCGTCCTCTTCGGGATGGGCATGACGGAGAAGCAGGGCGGCAGTGATGTGCGGGCCAACACGACGCGGGCGGCGGCCCTCTCGGAGGAGGGCGCGTACGAGCTGACGGGCCACAAGTGGTTCTGCTCCGCGCCCATGTCCGACGGGTTCCTGGTGCTCGCGCAGGCGGAGCAGGGGCTGACCTGCTTCCTCGTACCGCGCGTCCTTCAGGACGGCACGCGCAACCCGTTCGCCATCCAGCGGCTCAAGGACAAACTGGGCAACCGCTCCAACGCCTCCATCGAGGTCGAGTTCGACGGTACGTGGGCGCGCCGGGTCGGGGACGAGGGGCGAGGGGTGCGCACCATCATCGAGATGGTCGCCGCGACCCGGCTGGACTGCGTGATCGGTTCGGCCGCGCTGATGCGGCAGGCCGTCGCTCAGGCGGTGCACCACGCCACGTACCGGGAGGCCTTCGGCGGCAAGCTGGTCGACAAGCCGCTCATGCGCAACGTCCTGGCGGACCTGGCCCTCGAATCGGAGGCGGCCACGACGCTGGCGCTGCGGCTCGCGGCGGCGTACGACGACGGGAGCGAGCAGGAGCAGGCGTTCCTGCGGCTCGCGGTGCCGGCCGCCAAGTACTGGGTGACCAAGCGGTGCACGCCGATGGTCGGCGAGGCCCTGGAGTGTCTCGGCGGCAACGGCTACGTCGAGGAGTCGGGCATGCCGCGGCTGCTGCGCGAGGCGCCGCTCAACTCCATCTGGGAGGGGTCGGGCAACGTCCAGGCGCTGGACGTGCTGCGGGCGTTGCAGCGCGAGCCGCTGGCTCTGAACGCCTTCCTCCAGGAGGTCGGCAGGGCCCGTGGCGCCGATCACCGGCTGGACGGGGCGATCAAGGGCCTGCTGACCGAACTCGCCGATCTGGAGGGCATCGAGGCGCGGGCGCGGCGCCTCGTGGAGCGCATGGCCCTGGTGCTCCAGGGCTCCCTGCTCGTGCGCTACGCGCCTCCGGAGGTCTCCGACGCGTTCTGTGCCTCACGGCTAGGCGGGGACTGGGGCGCGGCGTTCGGCACGCTGCCGCACAGTCTCGATCTGGCCTCGGTGGTGGAGCGGGCCGCGCCGCGGCCGTAGCCGCCGACGGGTACGACACGGGGGTGGTGCTGCGCCGACACGGCACCACCCCCGCCCTTCAGGCCCCTTGAGGAGCATGAACACCGCACGGGCGGTGATGCGTCCAGATTCGGCCACCGCACAGGCGTTCGCGAGGGTTGCATGAGGTTGCAACGCCCTCCCGCGCCCAATTGTTCATTGTCGAACCATCACCCGGGCCCGAGATCCCACGGCAGGATGAAGGGATGCCGCTACGCACCGGTCTGGCCGGAAAGGACCCCGTGGTGATGAACGCCCCTTCGACGATCGATCTCGCGCGGATCTCCGCCATGGACCTCGCGCACGCCGCGCGGCTGCTGAAGGGGGTGCACGACGCGACGCTCTCCGGGCAGCGGCCGCGCCTCGTGCCGCGCCCGGTCATCCGCGAGTCCTGGGAGCGGATGCTCGCCGACGGGGTCGACCCCGATCACGGCTCCAGGTCCCCGCTGCTCGGCGAGGAGGAACTGGAGGAGCGCCGCCGCGCCTCACCGCTCCGGGAGGTCCTGCCGGTCCTGGGCGACGCCCTGGTCTCGGTGGCGGACGCCGCGCAGCACATCATGGTCGTCTGCGATGCGCAGGGGCGGGTGCTGTGGCGCGAGGGCAGCGCCGCGGTGCTGCGCAAGGCGGACTCGCTGGGCTTCGAACCGGGCGCGGACTGGGCCGAGAGCGTCGTCGGTACGAACGGTCTGGGCACGCCGCTGGTCGTGCGCCGCCCGGTGCAGGTCTTCTCCGCCGAGCACTTCGTGCGCACCCAGCACTCCTGGACGTGCGCGGGCGCCCCGGTGACCGATCCGCGCGACGGCAGGCTGCTCGGCGTCGTCGACGTCAGCGGGCCGCTGCGGACCATGCACCCGGCGACGCTGGCCCTGGTCGGCTCGGTGGCCAAGCTCGCCGAGGCCCGGCTGCGCGAGCGGCATGTGACGGCGCTGGAGCGGCTGCGCGCGGTGGCGGCGCCGGTCCTCGCGCGCCTGGAGGGGCGGGCGATCGCCGTGGACACGCACGGCTGGACCGCCGCGGTGACGGGCATGCCCCCCGCGGACCGCCTCGCCCTGCCCACGTCCCTCGCGGCGGGCCGTACTTGGCTGCCCTCGCTGGGGTCGTGCCGGGTGGAGCCGCTGCCCGGCGGCTGGCTGCTGCGCCCGGAGGCGCCGGGCGGCCCGCCCGAGCCGCTGCCCGCGACCCGGCTGGTCCTGGACGTGAGCGAGCCGCGCCGATGGACCCTGTCCGTGTTCGGCGGGGCCCGCGACTGGACGCACGAACTGAGCCCGCGCCACGCGGAGTTGCTCTATCTGCTCGCCACGCACCGCAAGGGACGCAGCGCGTCGGGCCTCGCGCAGGACATGTTCGGCGACCCGGCCCGCACGGTGACGGTACGCGCCGAGCTGTCCCGGGTGCGCAGATACCTGGGCGGCGGCGTGCTCGCCCACCGCCCGTACCGCTTCCACGAGGACGTCGAGGTGGAGGTGGTGACACCGGACAGCCCGGCCCGCCTCCTGCCGCACTCGGTCGCACCGGCGATACGGGACGCGCGGAGCGTGGCCGAGCCCTGAGCCTGCGGGCGGCGCGTTCGCGGCGCGGCACCGGCCGTCGGGCGGGCTTCCGGATCCCGGCGGACCCGTGATTCGCTGAGCCCCATGAGTCTCACTGTCACCACGTGGTCGCTGGAGCAGACGTCGCCCGGCGAGCTGCTTCCCGCCCCCGCGCCCGACGGCGATGTGCGGATCATGCGCGCCGACGTACCGTCGCCCGAGTTCAGCCGGTTCCTGTACGCGTCGGTCGGCGGGGACCTCCGCTGGACCGACCGGCTGTCCCTTACCTACGCCGAGTGGCACAAGCTGCTGGACCGGCCGGGCGTGGAGACGTGGGTCGCGTACGACAGGGGGACGCCCGCCGGGTACATGGAGCTGGCGGCGCGGGGCGAGAAGGGGGACGAGGCACCGGGCGTCGTGGAGATCGTCTACTTCGGGCTGCTCCCCGCTTTCCGGGGCCGTCGGATCGGCGGGCACCTCCTCTCGTACGGGACGGCGCGCGCGTGGGACCTGGCCGAACGGTGGCCGGGGCTCGCGCCGACCGAGCGGGTGTGGCTGCACACCTGCACCAAGGACGGCGAGCACGCCATGGACAACTACCTGCGGCGTGGCTTCAAGCTCTTCGACACCAAGGTGGAGCAGGAACCGGAGGTCGCCACCCCGGGCCCGTGGCCGGGCGCGCGGCGCGACTGACACCGCCTCGCCCGCCCCCCTTTTCCTGTGTGATCCGTGTGATCGACAACACCCCTGTCCACGATGCGGGACAGGGGTGTCCACATTCTGGATAATGCTGGACTGGGTCGAAAGTCCCGTGACACGCTTCCGTCATGGATCGCACTGGAACTGCCTTGGTGAGTCGGCGTCACGTCGACCTCGGCCGCATGTCCAGCGCCATGTGTCCGCCTTGCTGAGCGAGTCAGCACTGCCGCACAACTGATCACCGATCCCCCCAGCTTCCCCTCCCTGCGCAGCGCCGCGCGCACATTTCCGCATGTGCCCATACCCGCAGGTCAGAGAGCCGCTTTCCCGCTGCCCCGAAGGACGTAACCCCATGCCCGCCACGCCAGAGAAGCCCGCCCCAGCCACGCCCCGCCGCAAGGCGAGCCGTCACCGCGGCGAGGGCCAGTGGGCCGTGGGTCACTTCACGCCGCTCAATGGGAACGAGCAGTTCAAGAAGGACGACGACGGTCTCAATGTGCGGACACGTATTGAGACGATCTACTCGAAGCGGGGCTTCGACTCCATCGACCCCAACGACCTGCGCGGCCGGATGCGCTGGTGGGGCCTCTACACCCAGCGCAAGCCCGGGATCGACGGCGGCAAGACGGCGATCCTGGAGCCGGAGGAGCTGGACGACGAGTACTTCATGCTGCGCGTCCGCATCGACGGCGGCCGGCTGACCACCGAGCAGCTGCGCGTCATCGGTGAGATCTCCGAGGAGTTCGCGCGCGGGACCGCCGACCTCACCGACCGGCAGAACGTCCAGTACCACTGGATCCGCGTCGAGGACGTCCCCGAGATCTGGCGGCGGCTGGAGGCCGTGGGGCTCTCCACCACCGAGGCCTGCGGCGACACGCCCCGCGTCATCCTCGGCTCGCCCGTCGCCGGCATCGCGGAGAACGAGATCATCGACGGCTCCCCCGCCATCGACGAGATCCAGCGCCGCTTCATCGGCAACCCCGACTTCTCGAACCTGCCGCGCAAGTTCAAGTCCGCCATTTCCGGCTCACCGCAGCTGGACGTCGCGCACGAGATCAACGACGTCGCGTTCGTCGGCGTCCACCACCCCGAGCACGGCCCCGGCTTCGACCTCTGGGTCGGCGGCGGCCTGTCCACCAACCCCAAGCTGGGTGTGCGCCTCGGCGCCTGGGTGCCCCTCGACGACGTGCCGGACGTGTACGGCGGCGTCATCGGCATCTTCCGCGACTACGGCTACCGGCGGCTGCGCAACCGCGCCCGTCTGAAGTTCCTCGTCGCCGACTGGGGCCCGGAGAAGTTCCGCCGGATCCTGGAGGAGGAGTACCTGGGGCGGAAGCTGGCCGACGGCCCCGCGCCCGAGCAGCCCGCCGGCACCTGGCGCGACCACCTCGGCGTGCACCGGCAAAAGGACGGCCGCTTCTACGTCGGCTTCGCCCCCCGGGTCGGCCGGGTGGACGGCGCCACCCTCACGAAGATCGCCGAGGTCGCCGAGGCACACGGCTCGGGACGGCTGCGCACCACCGCCGAGCAGAAGATGATCGTGCTCGACATCGAGCAGGAGCAGGTCGACTCGCTCGTCTCCGCCCTGGAGTCCCTCGACCTGAAGGTCAACGCCTCGCCGTTCCGGCGCGGCACCATGGCCTGCACCGGCATCGAGTTCTGCAAGCTCGCCATCGTCGAGACCAAGGCGCGCGGCGCCTCGCTCATCGACGAACTGGAGCGCCGCATCCCGGAGTTCGACGAGCCGATCACCATCAACATCAACGGCTGCCCGAACGCCTGCGCCCGCATCCAGGTGGCCGACATCGGACTCAAGGGCCAGCTGGTCCTCGACGACGACGGCAACCAGGTCGAGGGCTACCAGGTACACCTGGGCGGCGCGCTCGGCCTCGACGCCGGGTTCGGCCGCAAGGTCCGCGGCCTGAAGGTCACCGCGGACGAGCTGCCCGACTACGTCGAGCGGGTCCTCAAGCGGTTCCAGGAGGAGCGCACGGACGGCGAGCGGTTCGCCACGTGGGCCGCCCGAGCCGGCGAGGAGGCCCTGAAGTGAGCGAGCGAGCCGCCCCCTTCCACTGCCCCTACTGCGGCGACGAGGATCTGCGTCCGAACGAGACCGGTCACGGCGCGTGGGAATGCGCGGCGTGCAACCGGGCCTTCCAGTTGAAGTTCCTCGGGTTGCTCGCCCGGGGAGTTCAGCACACCGACGGCGGAGGCGAGCGTATATGACGACCACTCACACGGCGCGTACCGACGCGGAGTTGAAGGCGCTCGCCGAGCAGGCCGGGCGCGACCTGGAGGACGCGTCCGCGCTGGAGATCCTCCAGTGGGCGGCCGCCACCTTCGGCGGGGAGTTCTGCGTGACCTCCTCGATGGAGGACGCGGTCGTCGCCCACCTCGCCTCGCGGGCCGCGCCCGGCGTGGATGTCGTCTTCCTCGACACGGGCTACCACTTCCCGGAGACCATCGGCACCCGCGACGCCGTCGAGGCCGTGATGGACGTCAACGTCATCACCCTGACGCCGCGTCAGTCGGTGGCCGAGCAGGACGCCGCGTACGGGCCCCGGCTGCACGACCGCGACCCGGACCTGTGCTGCAAGCTGCGCAAGGTCAAGCCTCTTGAGGAAGGCCTGACGTCGTACGCGGCCTGGGCCACCGGCCTGCGCCGTGACGAGTCGCCGACCCGGGCGAACACCCCGGTCGTCGGCTGGGACGAGAAGCGGCGGAAGGTCAAGATCTCGCCGATCGCCCGCTGGACGCAGGACGACGTCGACGCGTACGTCGCCGAGCACGGCGTCCTCACCAACCCTCTGCTGATGGACGGTTACGGCTCGGTCGGCTGCGCTCCCTGCACCCGCCGCCTGGTGGAGGGCGAGGACGCGCGGGCCGGCCGCTGGGCCGGGAACACCAAGACCGAGTGCGGGATCCACGGATGACCGCGGCACAGCGAGAGAGCGCACGGCAAGAGCGTGCACAGCGAGAGACTCAGGAGAACCACGTGAGCGGAGCCACCGTCTGGCTCACCGGCCTGCCGAGCGCCGGCAAGACGACCATCGCGTACGAACTGGCGGGCCGCCTGCGTGCGCAGGGCCGCCGGGTCGAGGTGCTCGACGGGGACGAGATCCGCGAATTCCTCTCCGCGGGCCTCGGCTTCAGCCGTGCGGACCGGCACACTAATGTGCAGCGCATCGGCTTCGTGTCCGAACTCCTCGCCCGTAACGGCGTGTTGGTCCTCGTGCCGGTGATCGCGCCGTACGCGGACAGCCGTGAGGCGGTGCGCAAGCGCCACCAGGCGGCCGGCACCGGGTATGTGGAGGTGCACGTCGCCACGCCGGTCGAGGTCTGCTCCGTACGCGATGTGAAGGGCCTGTACGCCAAGCAGGCGGCCGGCGAGATATCCGGGCTCACCGGGGTCGACGACCCGTACGAGGAGCCCGAGTCTCCCGATCTGCGCATCGAGTCGCAGGACCAGACGGTGCGGGAGTCCGCCGCGGCCCTGCACGCGCTGCTCACCGAAAGGGGCCTGGCATGACCACCGTTGCCGCTGTGACCGGCGAGGGCACCGACAGCCCGTACGCGCTCAGCCATCTGGACGCCCTGGAGTCCGAGGCGGTGCACATCTTCCGCGAGGTGGCGGGCGAGTTCGAGCGGCCGGTGATCCTCTTCTCCGGTGGCAAGGACTCGATCGTCATGCTGCATCTGGCGCTGAAGGCGTTCGCCCCCGCCGCGGTGCCCTTCTCCCTGCTGCACGTCGACACGGGGCACAACTTCCCCGAGGTCATCGAGTACCGCGACCGGGCGGTGGCCGAGCACGGGCTGCGGCTGCACGTGGCCTCGGTGCAGGAGTACATCGACGCCGGGAAGCTGCGCGAGCGCCCCGACGGGACGCGCAACCCGCTCCAGACCGTGCCGCTCACCGAGAAGATCCAGAGCGAGCGGTTCGACGCGGTCTTCGGCGGCGGGCGGCGCGACGAGGAGAAGGCCCGCGCCAAGGAGCGGGTGTTCAGCCTTCGCGACGAGTTCTCGCAGTGGGATCCGCGCCGTCAGCGGCCCGAACTGTGGCAGCTCTACAACGGCCGCCACGCGCCGGGCGAGCACGTCCGGGTCTTCCCGCTGTCCAACTGGACCGAGCTGGACGTGTGGCAGTACATCGCCCGCGAGGACATCGAGCTGCCGCAGATCTACTTCGCGCACGAGCGGGAGGTGTTCAAGCGCTCGGGGATGTGGCTGACCGCGGGCGAGTGGGGCGGCCCCAAGGGCGACGAGCGGGTCGAGACCCGACTCGTCCGCTACCGCACGGTCGGCGACATGTCCTGCACCGGCGCCGTCGACTCGGACGCCACGACGCTGGACGCCGTCATCGCCGAGATCGCCGCGTCCCGGCTGACCGAGCGCGGGGCGACCCGGGCGGACGACAAGCTCTCCGAGGCCGCGATGGAAGACCGCAAGCGCGAGGGGTACTTCTAACCATGAGCAACACCACCGCCACCACCGAGCAGTTGGCCGACCTGTCGGCCACCACCCTGCTGCGGTTCGCCACCGCCGGATCCGTCGACGACGGCAAGTCCACCCTGGTGGGCCGCCTCCTGCACGACTCCAAGTCGGTCCTGACCGACCAGCTGGAGGCCGTGGAGCGCGTATCGGCCAGCCGCGGCGCCGACACCCCCGACCTGGCACTGCTCACCGACGGCCTGCGCGCCGAGCGCGAGCAGGGCATCACCATCGACGTGGCCTACCGCTACTTCGCCACCGCCCGGCGCCGGTTCATCCTCGCCGACACGCCCGGCCACGTGCAGTACACGCGGAACATGGTCACCGGCGCGTCCACGGCCGATCTGGCCGTGGTCCTGGTCGACGCCCGCAACGGCGTCATCGAGCAGACCCGCCGCCACGCCGCCGTCGCCGCCCTGCTGCGCGTCCCGCACGTCGTCCTGGCCGTCAACAAGATGGACCTCGTCTCCTACGAGGAGCGGGTCTTCGCCGAGATCGCCGAGGAATTCACCGCCTACGCCCGTGAGTTGGGCGTCCCGGAGATCACCGCCATCCCCATCTCCGCGCTGGCCGGTGACAATGTCGTCGAGCCGTCGTCGAACATGGACTGGTACGGCGGTCCCACCGTCCTGGAACACCTGGAGACGGTCCCGGTCAGCCACGACCTGACCTCCTGCCACGCGCGCCTTCCGGTGCAGTACGTGATCCGCCCGCAGACCGCCGAGCACCCCGACTACCGCGGCTACGCGGGCCAGATCGCGGCCGGCACCTTCCGCGTCGGCGAGTCCGTGACGGTCCTGCCCTCGGGCCGCACCTCGACGATCTCCGGGATCGACCTGCTGGGCAAGGCGGTGGACGTGGCCTGGACACCGCAGTCCATCACCCTCCTCCTGGAGGACGACATCGACATCGCGCGCGGCGACCTCATCGTGCCGAGCGGTGACGTGCCACGGGCCACCCAGGACATCGAGGCGACGGTCTGCCATGTCGCGGACACTCCTCTGGACGTCGGCCAGCGGGTGCTGCTCAAGCACACCACTCGCACGGTCAAGGCGATCGTCAAGGAGATCCCCTCGCGGCTGACCCTCGACGACCTGTCCCAGCACCCGGAGCCCGGGCGGCTCGTCGCCAACGACATCGGGCGCGTGAAGGTCCGTACCGCCGAGCCCCTCGCGCTCGACTCGTACGCGGACTCGCGGCGCACCGGGTCGTTCCTGCTGATCGACCCGGCCGACGGCACGACGCTGGCGGCCGGCATGGCGGGCGAGGCGTTCGCCACCGCCGCCGAAGAGGCCGCTTTGGCCCCGGACGACGAGGGCTGGGACTTCTGACATGCCCCGACTCGACGTGTTCTCGACCTTCGCGAAGGAGGGCGGCCGCATCGGCAGCGGCGCCCTCGGCAGCGGGCAGGGCGGCGTCGCGCGATGTGTGCGATGACGTACGCGCACCGCCTGCGCGCCCACCGCCGCCCCGTCCTGCGGGGCGCACCCCTACGACGTACGCGAAGACGAAGACCTGCCGACCTCCCGGCCACGACCTGACGGCGTGCGCCCGGGCCGACGAGAGGCCACCTCCCGTGCCTGCACCACGTACCCGACTCACCGCCCTGGCGGCCCTGCCCCTGCTGGCCCTGGCGCTCGGCGCCTGCGGATACGGCTCCCATAAGACGGACCAGGACGGCAAGTCCAAGGTCGCCGCGGGCGCGAAGAAGATCGACGGCCTGGACAGCGTGCGGATCGGCTACTTCCCGAACCTGACCCACGCCACCGCCCTCGTCGGCAACCGCGAGGGGCTGTTCCAGAAGGAACTGGGCGGTACGGAGGCGAAGTACTCGCAGTTCAACGCGGGGCCCTCGGAGATCGAGGCGCTGAACGCGGGCTCGATCGACATCGGCTGGATCGGCCCCTCGCCCGCCATCAACGGCTACACCAAGTCCCAGGGCAAGAACCTGCGGATCATCGGCGGCTCGGCCTCCGGTGGCGTGAAGCTCGTGGTGAACCCCAAGAAGATCAAGTCCCTGGACGACGTCAAGGGCAAGAAGATCGCGACGCCGCAGCTCGGCAACACCCAGGACGTGGCCTTCCTCAACTGGATCGCGGAGCAGGGCTGGGACGTCGACGCGCAGAGCGGCAAGGGCGACGTGTCGGTGGTCCGCACCGACAACAAGATCACCCCGGACGCCTACAAGTCCGGTTCCATCGACGGTGCCTGGGTGCCCGAGCCGACCGCGTCCAAGCTGGTGGCCGAGGGCGGCAAGGTGCTCCTCGACGAGGCCGACCTCTGGCCGGACAAGAAGTTCGTAATCACGAACATCATCGTGAAGCAGAGCTTCCTGAAGGAGCACCCCAAGGTCGTCGAGGCCGTGCTGCGCGGCGCCGTACGGACCAACGCCTGGATCGAGAAGAACCCGGACAAGGCGAAGGCCGCCGCGAATGCCCAGCTCAAGGCGGACTCCGGCAAGGCGCTCCCCGCCGAGGTGCTCGACCCGGCGTGGAAGTCGATCCGGACGACCAACGACCCGCTGGCCGCCACCCTCGAAGCGGAGGCGGACCACGCGGTCAAGGCCGGCCTCCTGGAAGAGCCCGACCTCAAGGGCATCTACGACCTCGGTCCGCTGAACAAGGTCCTTCGGGCCGAGGGCGGCTCCCCGGTCGACGACGCCGGTCTCGGCGTCAAGTAAGCCCGGCAGACGACCAGTTCCCAGGAGGTGACGACCATGGCGACCACCCTCGCCAAGGCCGCGGAGGAGATCCGCGCCGAGACAACGCACGCCGCCCGGATCGAGCACGTATCGAAGTCCTTCACCGGCCCCGCCGGGTCCCAGCTCGTCCTCGACGACATCACGCTCGATGTCGCTCCGGGTGAGTTCGTCACCCTCCTGGGCGCGTCGGGCTGCGGGAAGTCGACGCTGCTCAACCTGGTGGCCGGGCTCGACAAGCCGTCGGCGGGCACCATCGCGACGGACGGCCGCCCGGCCCTGATGTTCCAGGAGCATGCGCTCTTCCCGTGGCTGACCGCGGGCAAGAACATCGAACTCGCCCTGAAGCTGCGCGGCGTACCGAAGGCGGAGCGCCGCCCGAAGGCCGAGGAGCTGCTGGAACTCGTCCGGCTGCACGGCGCGTACGGCAAGCGCGTGCACGAGCTGTCCGGCGGCATGCGCCAGCGCGTGGCGCTGGCCCGCGCGCTCGCGCAGGACAGCAGGCTCCTGCTGATGGACGAGCCGTTCGCCGCGCTGGACGCGATCACGCGCGATGTGCTGCACGACGAGCTGACCCGCATCTGGCGCGAGACGAACGTCTCCGTCCTCTTCGTCACGCACAACGTCCGCGAGGCCGTGCGCCTCGCCCAGCGCGTCGTGCTCCTCTCGTCGCGTCCCGGCCGGGTGGCGCACGAGTGGCGGGTCGACATCCCGCACCCGCGCCGCATCGAGGACTCCGCAGTTGCGGAACTGTCCGTCGAGATCACCGAACAACTGCGTGGGGAGATCCGCCGCCATGGCCAGCACTGAGACGAAGGAGGCCGGGGACAGTCAGGATCTCGCCGGTCTCGAGGCGGGGCTCGACGCGCTGGAGACGACCGCGGGTCCCGTGCGCACGCCCGTGCGCCAGGTCCTGGTGCAGAAGGTGCTGCCGCCGCTCACCGCGGTGCTGCTCGTCCTCGTGGTCTGGCAGGCGCTGGTCTCCTTCAAGGTCGTCGACGACCCGAGCAAGCTGCCCTCGCCGTCCGCGGTCTGGAACGAGGTGCGCGAGGCCTGGCTCCAGGGCACGCTCCTCGACTACATCTGGACGTCCGTCTCGCGCGGGCTGCTCGGCTTCCTGTTCGCCCTGGCGATCGGCACGCCGCTCGGCCTGATCGTCGCCCGGGTGCGGTTCATCAGGGCCGCGATCGGCCCCATCCTCTCCGGGCTCCAGTCGCTGCCCTCGGTGGCGTGGGTGCCGCCGGCCGTGCTCTGGCTGGGCCTGGAGAACAAGATGATGTACGCGGTGATCCTGCTCGGCGCCGTGCCCTCCATCGCCAACGGCCTGGTGTCGGGCGTCGACCAGGTGCCGCCGCTGTTCCTGCGCGCGGGCCGCACGCTCGGCGCGTCGGGCCTGCGGCACACCTGGCACATCGTGCTCCCAGCCGCGCTGCCCGGCTACCTCGCGGGGCTCAAGCAGGGCTGGGCGTTCTCCTGGCGGTCCCTCATGGCCGCGGAGATCATCGCGTCCTCGCCGGAGCTGGGGGTGGGCCTCGGCCAGCTCCTGGAGAACGGCCGCAACGCCAGCTCCATGCCCATGATCTTCCTGGCCATCTTCCTCATCCTCATCGTCGGCATCGCCATCGACCTGCTCATCTTCAGCCCGTTGGAGCGGCGCGTGCTGCGCGGCCGCGGTCTCCTCGTGAAGAGCTGAGGCGCCGTGTACCGACCCGTGCTCCTCGTCATCGCCCACGGCAGCCGCGACCCGCGGCACGCCGCGACCGTGCGCGCGCTGGTGCGCCGGGTGCGGTCGCTGCGCCCGGGACTGCGGGTGGAGGTCGGCTTCCTGGACTTCGACGCGCCTTCCGTGCCGGCCGTGCTGGAGAGGCTCGCGGCCGAAGGCGTACGGGACGTCGTGGCGCTGCCCCTGCTGCTGACGCGCGCGTTCCACGCCAAGGCGGACATCCCGGCGGTGCTGCGCGAGGCCCCCGCGGCCCTGCGCGTCCGCCGGGCGCCGGTCCTCGGCCCGTCGCCTCTCCTCCTGCACGCCCTGGAGCAGCGGTTGTACGAGGCGGGGCTCGACCCCGCCGACAGGTCCTCGACCGGGGTCGTGCTGGCCTCGGCGGGGTCATCGGACCCGGAGGCGATCGCAGTGATCGCTGAAATCGCGCGGGAGTGGCGGCTCACCGGTTGGTGTGCCGTGCGGCCTGCGTTCGCCTCCGCATCTCTGCCGCGCACGGAGGACGCCGTGCGCGCACTGCGTGCCGTGCCCGGGGTACGTCAGGTGGCGGTCGCCCCCTACGTCCTCGCGCCCGGCTTCCTACCGGACCGCATCGCGCGGGGCGCCGCCGGGGCCGACGTACTGGCCGACGTCCTCGGCCCGGCGCCGGCGGTGGCGCGGCTGCTGGTGCGGCGCTACGAAGAGACGTACGCGCCGGACACCTGCTCTGTTGCTCCTCTGGCGCGGATTCCCGCACTGGCCTAGCTTGTGGGTTCATGACCCCGAGCCGTTCCCGCACGCTGTGGCTGCGGACCGAACCCCTGCACGCGGTGATCTATTTCGAGGAGCGCTGCCGCGGCCTCGGCCGGGCGGTGGGCCTCAAGGGCTTCTGGATGGGGTACTTCGCCGCCCGCGCCGCCCCGATGGGCCGCGTGGGGCCCGGCGTCGCGTCGGCGGCCCTCGGTGTCTTCGCGCCGGGCATGGTGGCGCGCGCCCTCCCCTCGGCCTGGGAGTACGCCTCGCCGGACCGGGTCGTCGAGGAGCGGGCCCGCCTCGCGGCCCGCGCCCTGCGCCAACTGGTCCCGGACATCGCCATCTTGACGACTTCGGCCAACCCGCCACTGAAGGCCCTGGTCGAGGACGCCCCGCCGCTGGCCCGCCCCCTGTTCGCCGCCAACCGCGACCTGACGGACCGGGCGGACCCGGTGGAGCGTCTATGGCAACTGGTCACGTGCGTACGGGAATTCCGGGGCGACGCGCATGTCGCGGTGCTCGCCGATCACGGGCTGGACGCGCGCGAGGCCCTCGTCCTGGCCGCCGCCACGGGCAGGGTGGACGCGTCCCGCATCCGCCAGGACCGCGGCTGGAGCGAGGAGGAGTGGGAGGTAGCCGTGGACCGCCTGCGCGGCCGCGGACTGATCGATCCGACGGGCCGGGTGACCGAACAGGGCCTGACGGAACGCGAGTTGATCGAGGACGACACGGACCGCCTCACCGACCGCCTGCTGCACCCCTTGCCCTCCCCCACCGTGGACGCACTCCTGGCCGCCCTCCACCCGGCGTCCCGGGCCATCCAGAGTTCGGGCATCCTGCCCTACCCGAACCCGATCGGACTGCCGCGTACGGCGGGGTGACGGACCCCCGGGGGACTCCTCCGCAGGGCCGTGACCGGCGCAAACCGCTTGCCCCACCCGGGCCGGCCCCCTACTGTCTCGCGGATGACACCCGAACTGCGGTCCGAACGCCTCTCGCTCTGCGCCTATGCCTCCGCCGACGAGGCGCACTTCGTCGCGCTCTTCCAGGACGAGGCCGTCGGCCGCTGGTTCGGGGACGGCATGCAGAGCGCGGCGGAGGACCGGGCGCTGTTCGGGCGGATATTCAGCCTCATCTACGCGGAGGAACGTTTCCCCGTGTGGGCGGTCCGGTACGAGGGGCGCTACGTCGGGCACGCGGAGCTGAAGCCCTCGCCCGAGACCTGGCTCGACGGGCACGAGATCGTCTACGGCCTGACCAGGGAGACCTGGGGCCTCGGGCTCGGGACCGAGCTGGCGCGGCTGCTGACCTCGTACGGGCACGAGACCCTCGGTCTGGCCGAGGTGCACGCCACCGTGGACTCGGAGAACACCGCCTCCCTCGCCGTCCTCAAGCGCCTCGGCTACACCCAGGGCCGCGAGGTCCCCGAGGAGAACGGCAGGACCACCCTGCTGCTCACCTCCCGACTTCAGGCCCCGCCTCTCTGATGTCACTGGCGTCACTGAAGGGCGTCCCCTGGTGGAAAAAGAGCCGCCATCCGTCCTCCGTACGCCGCCACAGCGAACTGCGGTGCGCACGGCGGCCGTTGCTGTCCGTGTCGAAGGTCAGGTGGACCACGTCGTCGGCGAGCTGGACGCCGCGCATGTGCGAGGTCGTGGTGGGGCGGCTCGCGGGGTCGGGGCGATCCGTGAGGAGCCGTACGATCGACTCCCGGTCCCAGCGCGTGCCGGACGCTCCGAACTCGGTGAACTCCGGGTGCAGCAAGGCTCCGAAGAGTTCGGGTGAGGTGCGCACCTCGGGGTCCAGGAGGCGCAGTTCGCCCTCGATGGCGGCTTCGACGGCGGGGGTGCGTTCAGTCATGGGTCATCTCCACGAGCCGGGTGACGGTGTTCCAGTTGCGGCTGGTGGCGATGAGGCCCTTGTTCAGGGCGGGTCTCGACAGCTGCTCGCCGAGTCTGGAGCGGCCGAGTCCTTCGGGTGCGTACAGGTAGAGGGCGCGGTCGCCGAGCCCGAACTCCTCCGGGAGGAAGGCGGTTCGGTCGATGGTGGCGAAGCGTTCCGCGTCGACGGGCGCGGAGAAGTAGGTGACGTGGAGCTGCTTGGCCTCCAGCTCGGCCGCCGGGAACGGGCAGGCGTCGGCCACCGCCCGCAGATACGCGCCGTCGCGCACCAGCACCTCGACGGCGAAGCCGAAGTGCTCCTCGATCGCCGTCCGCAGCTGGGCGGCGAGTGACTCCTCGTCGCCCCGCTCCGCGGTGAAGACCGCGTTGCCGCTCTGGAGGTACGTCTGTACGCCGCCGTGCCCGAGCCCCTCCAGGAGCGCGCGCAGCTGCGCCATCGGTACCTTCTTGTGGCCGCTCACGTTGATGCCGCGCAGGAGTGCCGCGTATCTCTTGGTCACCATGCGCACACCATAGAGCGGCCGCCGTGCCCCGTGGGGGTGGGCACGGCGGCCGCGGCTCGGCGGACGGGGAGGGTTACTCGACGATCTTCAGGAGCTTGTTGGGCGTGCCCTCGCTCGGGTTGGAGATCTTGTCCGGGGTGGCGCCGTCGGTCAGGGCCTTGGCGACGTCCGCGGGCTTGGCGTCCGGGTGGGCGGCGACGTAGACGGCGGCGGCGCCCACGACGTGCGGGGTGGCCATCGACGTACCGGAGATGGTCTTGGTGGCGTCGTCACCGGTGTTCCAGGAGGACGTGATGTCCGAGCCCGGGGCGTAGATGTCCACGACGGAGCCGAAGTTGGAGAAGTCCGACTGCTGGTCGTCCTTGGTGGAGGAGGCGACCGTGATGGCCTCCTTCACGCGGGAGGGGGAGCCCTGGGAGGCGTCGGCCGACTCGTTGCCGGCGGCCACCGCGAAGGTGACGCCCGAGGCGATCGCCTTCTGGACGGCCGCGTCGAGCGCCTCGTCCGCGCCGCCGCCGAGGCTCATGTTGGCGACGGAGGGGCCCTGGTGGTTCTTGGTGACCCAGTCGATACCCGCGACGACCTGCTCGGTGGTGCCCGAGCCCTGGTCGTCCAGGACCCGGACCGCGACGATCTTCGCCTTCTTGGCGACGCCGTGCGACTCACCGGCGATGGTCCCGGCGACGTGCGTGCCGTGGCCGTTGCCGTCGTCGGCGTTGTCGTCGTTGTCGATGGCGTCGAAGCCGGAGGTGGCGCGGCCGCCGAAGTCCTTGTGGCTGACGCGGACACCGGTGTCGATGACGTACGCGGTGACGCCCTCGCCGGCGGCGTCCGGGTAGGTGTACTTGCTGTCGGCCGCGGTGTCCGCCTGGTCGATGCGGTCCAGGCCCCACGACGGCGGGTTGTCCTGGGTGGCGTCGATGGTGAACTTCTTCGACTGGACGACCTTGCCGACGGCCGGGTCGGCGGCCAGGCGCTTGGCCTCGGTCTCGCTCAGGCCCTTGGCGGAGAAGCCGTTGATGGCGGAGGAGTAGTTCCGCTTCAGCTCGCCGCCGTACTCCTCGGCGAGGTCGGACTTGGTGCCCTTGTCGGCCTTCTCGTCCATCATCACGATGTAGCTGCCGGCGACGGCGCCCTTGGCGTCCGCGCCGTAGATCTTGCCCTCGGCGGGAGTGGCCGCACCGGCGAAGGAGGTGGCGAAGACCGTCACGCCGGCCGCGGTGGCGGCGGTGGCTATCGCGGCGGTGAGCTTCATCGTGCGGGCACGCTTGTGAGTTGCCATGAAGAGGGGTCTCCTCAGTGCTGTGTGGGGGGATGTGGGGGGTATTCGGTTGTCTTGCCAGGGGTGTGCCGTGGCGACAAGTTCGTCGCGGCACGCCCTGACGCCCGGAAGATCTCCGGGTGTTGGGACGAAACCCTGACCGATTGACGCGCGCAGATCAATACCTACATACAGCTGTGACTTGTTCAACAAGCTTTCGTAATAACAAACGGGACCTGACGCATCGGAACGGACATCTCGCCGCGCAAACGCCCCAACTCCAGGTAACAGCAGACCTTTTGCGCCCCCCACGCGACGCCGGGCGGGCTGGAGATCCCAGCCCGCCCGGCGTCGCGTGCACTGCGCGCGGCTATGCCACCGCGGGCTCCTTCTGCTCCTCGAAGGAGTCGATGGTCCGCGTGAAGTCCCTCGTCGAGAGCAACAGCTTGTAAATGATGGCGAGTTCGAAGACGAGGAGAAGCGCGCCGGAGACGATCGTCGCGGGCACCACCACGTCGAAGAGCGGGCCGATCATGAAGACGCCCATCTGGAACTCGATGCCGCTCACCAGGTGCGCGCGTATGCGGTGGCGCAGCAGGAAGGAGCGGGCCCGCAGATAGGCGGGGAACTTCCGCCGGAACTCCTGGTGCAGGTCGATCACCTGAGGCTTGGGGGCGACCGGTGCCGCCTCCCCGTCGACACCGGTCCCCTCGGCCGTCTGAGGGTCGTACGCGGCCTCGCCCGCCGCCCGCTGGAGGTCCTGCTCGATGTCCGCCGAGGGGTTGTCGCGCAGCAGGTCCTCCATGAAGGCCAGCTCCGCCTCGTTCTGCGCGCGCCGCGCGGCCCGCATGCGCGACTTGATCTGCTTGCGCATGGAGTGGCGGATCTTGAAGATCTCCAGCGAGTTGATGTACCGCAGGGTGTCGAGCGCCACGACGACGAGGGCGAGCCAGATGTAGAGGGTGTCCCCGGTGCGCTCGTACTGGCCGCCCATCAGGGCGACGCCGCACACCATGACGCGGATCCGGTCGAAGACGAAGTCGAGCCAGGCGCCGAAGACCGAGCCCTGCCCGGTGAGTCGGGCGACCTTGCCGTCCATGCAGTCGAGGATGAAGCTCAGGTGGTAGATGACGGCGCCGAGAGCGAGCCACTTCCAGTCACCGAGCGCGAAGCACGCGGCGGAGCCGAGACCGAGAAGGAACGCGCCCCATGTGATCTGGTTGGGCGTGATCCTCGTACGCATCGCGGTGATGCGCACGAGCGGCGTGGCGACCGGGTCGACAAGCAACACGGTCCACCACGCGTCGCGCTTCTTCTGAGTGATGCGGCGCACCTCGGCGAGGGGCGGTATGTCTCGACGCATGGGGGTCAACTTCCTGGCGTTCGACGAAAGTTCATCTCACGCTAGGGAGTGGTTCGCACAAGGAACAAGATCTACGCTGTGCAACCTTTACCCGGGGGTAACGGTCAACCTTTCAGGACGAGTCAATGGGCCTTCCAGCACGGTGGCGCGTTATCAGAGCGTTACCGAACAACTGGGCCGCTCAGGGAACCGCGTCACGCAGCGTTACGTCAGAGCCTTCGGGCCCGCCCCTTCTCCAGCTCCTCCTCGATGAGGTCGGCCGCCCTACTCGTGCCCCCCTCCCCCGCCATCGACCTCTGGATCTCCCCCAGCCTGCGGGCGACTTCGGGGTCGTCGACCAGCGCGAGAACCGCCTCGCGCAGGGCTTCGGCGGTCGCCTCCGCCATCGGCAGGTGCCGGGCGACGCCAAGTCCCTGGAGCATGTCGGCGTTGCCGAACTGGTCGGTGGCGAGCGGCACGGCCACCATCGGCGTCGCCGTGGCGAGCCCCTCCTGACTGCCGCCCGCACCGGCGTGCGTGATGAACGCGTCCGCCTTCTTCAGGATCGCCAGCTGCGGCACCCAGTCACGCACTTCCACGTTCCCGGGCACCTCGCCGAGTTCGCTCGCGTCGACGTACTTACCGACCTGGAGCACCACATGCCAGCCCGGCAGCCCTCCGAATGCCTTGACGCACTCGCGGTAGAACTCGGGCTGCTTGGTGAAGGCCGAGCCGAGCGAGACCAGCAGCACCTTCTCGGCGCCGGCGGGCCGCTCCCAGTCACCCTGCTCCGCCCGGTCGCCCTGACAGGCGCCGACGAAGGTGTGCACGCTCTCGTCGACCCGGTCGGCGTGCGGCTGGAGCGCCTTGGGGATCAGTACGAGCGAGCGCGGCGGACGCCCGACGAAGGGGTCGCAGTGCTGGGTGATGCCGTTCTCCGTGAGCCAGGCATGGAAGCGCGCGTAGTACGCCTGGCCGCGCTCGGTCCCCTTCAACTGCGCGTACATCGGTTCGGCCACCTCCTCCTCGTAGCCGTCCCAGGCGACGAGGTTCGGCGAGAGCGAGATCTCGGGGACGCCCCAGCGGCGGGCGAGGACGCGCGCCGGGTAGGAGGTGATGTCGTACAGGACAAGGTCGGGTTCGTCGCCCTCGTAGGCGCGGGCCAGCTCCGGGAGGACCGTGATCGCGTCGTGCAGGAACGGCTCGATGTTGTCGATCAGCTCGGTGCCCCAGGCCTCCGGGTCGTCGTCGGGGCCCGGCAGCGTCGTGGTGTAGGGGCGGGGCTCGGCGCCGGTCTCCGCGACCTTCCCCGCGAAGGCGTGCGGGATGGCATAGGTCACGCGGTGGCCGCGGGCGACGAGTTCCCGGACCACTTCGAGGCTCGGGTTGACGTGCCCGTGGGCGGCGATCGAGAACATGGCGATGTGGGCGGGCCCGGGTGAGGTCATACCCGGGACCCTAAGCGAGACGATACGTCTCGTGCAAGCTATACGGATCCTCCGTCGTCGTCGGCGGCCTCGTTGTAGCGGAGCAGATAACCGGCGAACCGCTCCAGGTCCGCCCCGCTCCACCCCGCGAGCCGCCCCTGGAACGCGACCCGGCGAGCCTCGCCCACCTGCGCGAGGACTTCATTGCCCCGGTCGGTGAGGTGCAGCACGTGCACCCGGTGATCGGTCGGATCGAGTCGCCGCTCGACGAGTCCCGCCTTCTCCAGGGCGCCGACCTGCCTGCTGATCGTCGACTTGTCGAGGGTGTAGTGCACGGCCAGATCCGTGGCCCGGCAGCCGCCCTGGTGTTCGAGGTGGCTGAGCAGCGTGAAGGACACGAGCGACAGCTCAGGGTGCATCCGCGCGGCGGTGGCCCGCGCGCGGCGGGCGAAGGCGGTCATCTCCCGCTGAATGATCTCGATGGCCTCGTCGCGACCGGTCACGATTTCTCCCTCTCCCAGGATGGTTGTACAGTACAACATCGGAAGGGTTGCATATAGCAACTATGCCGCCCCCTCCACGCCCACCACGCGATCTACGCCACCTACTCCACCTACTCCATCCACCTGTCGAGTCTCCGGAGAAACCCCCATGTCCGTCACCGCGGAACCCGCGCCCCGCCTGCGCGACGCGCTGCGCCACGTCCTCCTCCATCTGGTGACGCCCCTGCTGATGTGCCTCGGCATGGGCCTCGCCTACATGGGCGCGTTCGTCACGCCCGAGCCGAACGACATGCCGATCGCCGTCGTCGGCTCGGGCCCGCAGGCGCGGGTCCTCGCGCAGACCGTCAAGGACAAGGCGGGCGACGCCCTCGACGTTCGCACCCTCGCCGACCGCGCGCAGGCCGTCGACGCGCTCAAGTCCCTGGACATAGCCGGGGCCTACGTCCCCGACGCCAAGGCGCCCGAGCTGATCGTGGCCTCCGCCGGGTCCGACATGAGTTCACTGGCGGCGCAGAAGATCTTCACGCCGGTCGCGGCGGAGCAGGGCGTACCGCTCAAGGTCACCGATGTCGCGGCGCCGGTCGCCGACGACCCCACGGGCCAGGGCCTGTTCTTCCTGCTCGTCGCGGTCAGCATCGGCTCGTACGCGTCGGTGGCGGTCCTCGGCGCGGCGGGCGCGGGGCTGCGGATGCGGGCCCGCGCGGGCCTCGCGGTGGGGGTCGCCCTCGCCGTCAGCCTGATCGGCGCCGCGCTCGCCGGGCCCATCTTCCACCTCGTGCACCACGGCCTGTGGGGCGTATGGGCGATGGCCTGGCTCTACTCGGCGGGGGTCCTCCTCATCGGCGTAGGACTGCACACGTTCCTCAAGCGCTGGACGACGCTGGCGATGATGGTGCTCTTCGTGATGCTCAACTTCACGACGTCCGGCGGTCTCTTCCGGCCCGAACTCCAGAACGGCTTCTTCGGCTCGCTGCACGCCTTCTGGAACGGCGCGGGCTTCGTCGAGGGCATCCGCAGCCACCTCTACTTCGGCGGCCACGGCCTGGGCGGGCACGTGTGGACGCTGGCCGGCTGGCTGCTGCTCGGCCTGGCGATCGTCGCCATCGCGGGCCTGTGGGAGCGACGCGGGCGGACGGCGGCGGTTCCCGCCCGGGGGCGGGAGGCTCAGGAGCGGGAAGCGGAGGAAGAGGAGATGGAGGAGTCGGTCGCGGTGTGATTCCGCCCGTGAGGTGCGGTGGCGGTGTCTTTGCCGGGGCGCGGTGGCGCCTTCGCCCTGTGGCGCGGTGGCGGTGTCCTCGCCGTGCGGCGCGGGCGCGACGCCCCCGCCGCACAGCGCGGTCGCGGTGGCCTCCGTGGAGCGGTCGCGGGAACGCCTCCGTACGGCGAGGGCAAGCCCACTCACGACCGTCACCGTCACCGCGACCGCGACCGCGACCGCGAAGGCGAGGTGCTGCCCCGTCAGCACCGCGTCGTGGCTGAGCGCGTGGACGCCGGCGCCCCCGGCCACGGACGCCACCCCGCGAGGACCGCGGGGCCGAGCCGCTGCCGATCCGCAGCGCGGTGGACGTCACCTCGAAAGCCGCGCCCTGCTGGGCCTGCGGGACGCCCCCGCAGGCCCAGCACCATGAGCGCCGGGAAGTCCGACCCCGCCGCCCCGCTGGGCCGATGAATCAAGGAGCCCGACGCGC
Organism: Streptomyces sp. NRRL S-920; assembly: GCF_000717945.1. Classification (NCBI taxonomy): domain Bacteria; kingdom Bacillati; phylum Actinomycetota; class Actinomycetes; order Kitasatosporales; family Streptomycetaceae; genus Streptomyces; species Streptomyces sp. NRRL S-920. The sequence continues at coordinate 27,380 of NZ_JODF01000034.1, read as the reverse complement.
GGCGGCAACCTGACGGAGTCTCTGGCCCTCTTACCTGGCGAACGAGCAGACCTCCCTCCGAGCGGCCGGAAGACCACCTCATGAACCACGTGCACGCGGGACGCCCCGCAGCGCTCGCGTGCGCGGCCGTCCTCTGCCTCGCCCTGTCGGCGTGCGGCGCGAAGAGCACGGGCGGCGGCGCGCAGGCCCCGGACGACTCCGTACGGAAGTCCGATCACCGCCTCCTGGAGCAGTTCCGCTCCTGGGCCCGCGACTCCGGTGAGTCCCGCACCGCCCGCCACGCGCGGGCCCTGACGACGGTCGAACTCACCGGCACCGACGAGGCGGACGACTACGACGTCGAAGTGAAGACCGACCTCTCCGCGCGGCCGGCCACCGCCAAGGAACTCGGGGGCCTCTTCCGTACCTGGTGGGACGGCGACGACGGCGACGGCACCGCCAGAGATCTCGTACTGCTCGACGTACGTGGGAACCGCCTCGCCCACAACCGCCTGTGACCGCGCCCGTCCGCCCACGCCCCGCCCCCGTCAGGAGTTCACCATCCGCCCCCGCCGCTCCACCCTCCTCCTGGCCGCCCTATTCCTCACGGTGACGACCGCCTGCACGACCTCGTCGACGTCGGACCGCGCCGACGGGGCGCCGCGCGCCGGTGCCACCGGCGTCGACGACCATCTGTTCCCGGCCCTCGGCAACGGCGGTTACGACGTCGCCCACTACGCCCTGGAACTGGATTACGTCCCCGACGACAACGCCCTCGAAGGCACCGCCGTGATCACCGCGCGGGCGACACAGGACCTGTCCCGCTTCAGCCTGGACCTCGCGGGCCTGCGCGTGCGCCACGCCGCCGTCGACGGCTCCGACGCCCGCTTCAGCAGGAAGAAGAACAAGCTGACGCTCTCCCCCGCCCGGCCCATCGGCAAGGGCGAGACCTTCAGGACCACCGTCCGGTACGACGGGACGCCCCGGATGCTCACGGCGAGCGACGGCGGCGACGAGGGCTGGATCGAGACGGACGACGGCGTGGCGGCGCTGGGCGAACCCACCGGTTCCATGACCTGGTTCCCCGGCAACCACCACCCGTCGGACAAGGCGACGTACGACATCGACGTCACCGTCCCGTCCGACTACACCGCGGTCAGCAACGGAACACTGCGCGAGACGCGGCAGCGCGGCAAGCGCACCACCTTCCGCTGGCACAACCCCGAGCCCACGGCGAGCTACGTCGCGAGCGTCGTCACCGGCGTCTTCGACGTCTCCACCACGACGACGGACGACGGCCTGCCCGTCTACACCGCCGTCGACCCCGACGAGGCGGACGGGCCCGTCGACGTCCACGACCTGGTGCCCGAGGTCGTCGACTGGGCCAGTGACCGCTTCGGCCCCTACCCCTTCTCCTCGACCGGCGCCGTCGTCGACCACCTCCCCGACCTCGGCTACGCCCTGGAGACGCAGACCAAGCCGTACTTCCAGGAGGCACCCGACACCCGCCTGGTCGTCCACGAACTGGCCCACCAGTGGTTCGGCAACTCCGTCACGCCCCGCGCCTGGCAGGACATGTGGCTGAACGAGGGCTTCGCCACCTACGCCGAGTGGCTGTGGGACGAGGAGCACGGCCACCGCAGCGCGCAGGAGACCTTCGACTCCTTCTACGACGGCACGCATTCGGAGAGCGACGGCATCTGGGACTTCCCGGCCGCCGACCCGCCGAGCGCCGCCCGGGTCTCCGACAGGCCGGTGTACGGCAGGGGCGCCATGACGCTGCACCAGCTGCGCGAGACCGTGGGCGACCGCACCTTCTTCGGCATCCTGCGCACCTGGACGCGTGAGCACCGGCACGGGAACGCCGACACCGAGCAGTTCATCGCGCTGTGCGAGAAGAAGTCGGGGCAGGACCTCACTGAGCTGTTCGACAACTGGCTCTTCTCGGCGGAGAAGCCGGACGCCGACTGAGACCGCGCCCCGGGCTCGTACAGCGCAGACCTAGCGCTGATATCTCGCCAGGACCAGATTGCCGTCCTCCACCAGGCGTTCGCGCAGCTCGTCCAGGTCGATCGCCCCGCTGTAGTACTCCTGGAAGGCCGGGGTGGCGACCTTGTCCTTCCACTCCGGATAGCCCCGCACCGACTGGGCGGGCGCCGAGCGCAGATCCTCGGCAAGGGCCGTGCCCGCCGCCCAGTCGTGCTTGCCGGTGCGCAGCGCGGGGTCCTTCAGCGCCTCCTTGCCGGTCGGCAGCATCCAGTCGCCGCGCGCCAGCTTCACCATGTTGTCCGGCTGGAGGAAGAAGTCGATGAACTGAGCCGCTTCCTTCTTGTGCGGGCTGTCCTCGGCGACGGACAGGGTCTGCGGGCTGACGCCCTGTGCGAGCCCCTCGGATCCGGCGGGCGCGGGAAGCACCTGCCAGTCGAAGCCCTTCGGGGCCTGCTGGACGATCTGCTGGCGGTAGGAGAAGCCGAGCGGGACCATCGCGTACTTCCCGCCGAAGAAGCCGGGCAGCGTGTCGGACCCGCCCATGCCGAGGGTCGTGCCGGAAGCGCTCTTGTCGTTGTTGACCTGGTCGTGGACCGTGCGAGGCATGATCTCGTCGGCCTTGTCGAAGCGGACGTCGACCTTGCCGTCCGCACCGCGGTGGAACATCCGGCCGCCCGCAGACAGGGAGAGGTTGAGCGTCGCGGAGACCGGCTCCTTCAAGGGCCAGGCGACGCCGTACTTACCGTCCTCGCCGTCGCCGAGTTCCTTGGTGACGTCCCTGAACTCCTCCCAGCTCCACGGCTTCTCGGGGGTGGGGACGCGGACGCCCGACCTCTTCAGCCACTTCGCGTTGGCGATCAGGACGCGCGGCTCCTGGAGGAACGGCACGCCGTAGACCTTGCCCCCGAAGGTCGTCGTCTGCCAGCTGCGCTTCGGGATATCGGCCTTCAGCCGCTCGGGGAGCAGCTCGCCGAGGTCCGCGAGGTACCCGCCGTAGGCGAAGTCGGCGAGGTCGTCCGAGGCGTCGTGGATGATGTCGGGCGCCTCGCCGCCCTCGAAGGAGGTGAGCAGCTGGTCGTGGACGCTGTCCCAGCTTCCCTGGACGTACTCGACCTTGACGTCGGGGTGGGTGGCGTTCCACTCCTCGACGAGGACCTTGTTGGCGTCGACGGACTCCTTCTGCCAGGCCAGGGACTGGAACTGGAGCGTGATCTTCCCGTCGTCGTCGCCGGAGTCGCCGCTGCATCCGGTGAGCAGCAGGGCGAGCGCGGTGGCCGCGGCGGTCAGCAGCCGTGGTGCAGTACGCATCAGGCCTTCACCGCCCCCGCCAGCATGCCGCCCGTGATCCGCTTCTGGATGATCGCGAAGATGACGAGCGAGGGGATGGTCGCGAGGAACGCCGCTGCCGCGAGGGGGCCGAGGTCCGCGACGCCCTCCGCGCCGATGAAACGGTTGAGGATGACCGGCAACGTCTGCTTCTCCGGGGTCTTGAGCAGGACGAGCGCGAAGAAGAACTCGTTCCACGCGGTGATGAAGGCGAACATCGCCGTGGCCACGATGCCGGGTGCGAGCAGCGGCGCGACGACCGAGACGAACGTCCGCACCCTGCTCGCGCCGTCCACCGCGGCCGCCTCCTCCAGCTCGGTCGGCACCGCGCGGACGTACCCGACGAGCATCCACAGCGCGAAGGGCAGCGACCACACCACGTACACCATGATCAGTCCGAGCAGCGAGTTGATCAGGTGGAGGTTCTTCAGGATCAGGAAGAGCGGGATGATGATGAGGACGAACGGGAACGCCTGACTGACCACCACCCAGCCCGTGGCCGCCTTCGCCAGACGCGTGCGGTGCCTGGCCATGACGTACGCCATCGGTGTCGCGATGACGACCGCGATCAGGGCCGCGCTGACCGCGGCGACCAGGGAGTTGCCGGCGGCCTGGAGGAGCGGCTGTTCGTCGAAGGCCTGCCGGAAGTTCTCCAGGGTCGGGTCCTTCGGGATCCAGGTGGGGTTGAGGCTGCCCAGCTCCCGCGCGGGCTTGAAGGCCGTGGAGATCAGCCAGAGGAACGGGAAGGCGAGGAAGACGAGGTAGGCGGCGAGCGCCACGTACTGCGCGGCGCGCGTGGACTTCTTCGTACGCATCATGCCTCGTCGCCTCCCTTCAGGCGGCCCACGAGGTAGACGGCGAGGAGCACGGAGATCACGGCGACCATCACACAGCCCATGGCCGCGGCGTAGCCGAACTGGCCGTAGCGGAACGCCTGTTCGTAGGCGAAGAGCATGGGCAGGCGGGTGCGGCCGCCGGGGCCGCCCTGGGTCAGGACATAGACGAGGGCGAAGGAGTTGAAGTTCCAGATGAAGTTGAGCGCCGTGATGGCGAGGGCGATCGGCTTGATGGCGGGCCAGGTGACGGTCCGAAAGCGCCGCCAGGCGCCCGCGCCGTCCATCGCGGCCGCTTCGTGCAGCTCGCGCGGGGTGTTCTGCAACCCGGCGAGCAGGGCGACGGTGGTCTGCGGCATGCCCGCCCAGACGCCGACGACGATCACGGCGAAGAGCGCGGTGGCCGTGCCGGTCAGCCAGTCCTTGCCCGCGCCGAGCCCGAAGGTGGAGAGCGTTTCGTTGAGCACGCCCGCGTCCGGGTGGTAGACGAGGCGCCACATGATGCCGACGACCACCTCGGGCATCGCCCAGGGAATGATCGCGAGCGCCCGCGCCAGCCAGCGGAAGCGCAGGTTCTGGTTGAGCAGCAGCGCGAGGCCGAGCGCGAGCAGGAACTGCGGCACGGTGACGCCGAACGCCCAGAGGAGGCCGATCCGGAACGAGTCCCAGAAGAGCGTGTCGTGCAGCAGGTCCTGGAAGTTGAGGGTGCCGATCCACTGCGTGGGCTCGGTGCGGCCCGACTGGGAGTCGGTGAAGGCCAGCGCGATGCCGTAGAGGAGGGGGCCGACGCTGAGGACGAGGATCGGGGTCAGGGCGGGCAGCACGAGGAACCACGCGCCGTGGTCCGCGCCTCCGCGGTTCGGCGCGCCTCTCGCTGACCGCTTCGTCGCGGTCCCTAATGTCACGGAATCGGCTCCTTCGGGCGGCTCATACGGGTCTGGCCGCCCTGGCGGCCCCCGTCATCGTGCTGATGTGATCTTGATACGTCAAGCAGCTGCGCAGCCCGCGCACGCCTGTTGGCCTGTGCGAATGCGAGACTGTCGGGCGAACGGGGCAACGGGTGCGGGAGGCACGAGTGGACGAGGCACGGGCGCGGGACGTACTGGACGCGGCGGAACTTTCGGTTCCGGTGAGCGGGGCCCATCTGCTCGCCCTCGGCGAGAACGCGGTGTTCGGCGTCGGCGACCTGGTCGTCAAGATCGGCCGGAACGCCCCCGGGCTCCTCGACCGGGCGCGGCGCGAACTGGGCGTCGCCCGGTGGCTCGAACAGGCGGGCGTCCCCGCCGTACGGGCCGTGGAGGCCGAACCCCGGGTCGTGGACGGCCACGCGGTGACGCTCTGGCACCGGCTCCCGGAGGCCGTGCGCCCCGCCGAGCCGCGTGACCTCGCCGCGCTGATCCGTCTCGTACACGAACTGCCCTCCCCCTCCTTCGAACTGCCGCGCCGTGAACTGCTCGGCGGCGTCGAGCGCTGGCTGCGGCTCGCGGGTGACGCCATCGATCCGGCCGACGCGGACTATCTGCGTGAGCGCAGGGACGGATTCGCCTCGGCGGCCGCCGCGCTCACCCCGCACCTGCCGCCGGGACCGATCCACGGCGACGCGCTGCCGCGCAACGTCCTGGTGGGACCCGACGGCCCCGTCCTCGTGGACCTGGAGACCTTCTCCAGCGACCTGCGGGAGCACGATCTGGTCGTCATGGCGCTCTCCCGCGACCGGTACGGACTCTCGCCCGAGGCGTACGACGGGTTCGTCTCGGTCTACGGGTGGGATGTGCGGGAGTGGGAGGGGTGCGCGATCCTGCGGGGCGCCAGGGAGACGGCCAGCTGCGCATGGGTCGCACAGCACTCACCGGCCAACCCGAAGGCGCTGACGGAGTTCCGCCGCAGGGTGGCCTCCCTGCGGGACGGGGACACCGAGGTGCGCTGGTACCCCTTCTGACTCAGCTCGCCGCGGGCGCGGGCTCCTTGAAGGGCCACACCCCGTCCACCACCGCGTCCTCGTTCCCCTTCTTCCTGAGGAAGGTCTGGAAGTCCGCCGCCCATTCCGCGTACCACTCGATCTGGCGGCGGTGCAGGTCCGCCGGGCCGAGGGTGGCGACCTTGGGGTGGCGGTCGGCTATCGCGCAGGCGAGGCGGGCCGCGGCCTGGGCGTCGGCCGCCGCGTCGTGGGCGGATTCCAGGACCACGCCGTACTCCGTGCAGACCGCCTCCAGATTCCGCTTGCCCCTGCGGTAGCGATCCACGGAGCGGTCGATCGTGTACGGATCGATGACCGGGCCGGGCTCCGCGCCGCCGAGCCGCTCGCTCAGGGACGCGAGGCCGTGCCGCCGCAGCTCGGCGGAGAGCAGGCTCAGGTCGAAGACCGCGTTGTACGCGACGACCGGGACGCCCGACTGCCAGTACGAGACGAGGACGTCGGCGAGCGCGTCCGCCACCTCGGTGGCGGGGCGGCCCTCGGCCGCCGCCCGTTCGTTCGAGACGCCGTGCACGGCCACCGCGTCGGCCGGGATCGGAACTCCCGGATCCGCCAGCCAGGTGCGACGGCCCAGCGTCTCGCCCGCCTTGACCTCGACCACCGCGGCGGTCACGATGCGCGCTTCGTCCGGATCCGTCCCTGTCGTCTCCAGGTCGAAACCGATCAGCAGCTCCTGGTGCCAGCCCACGGCCGCCCCCTTCTTCGTCGTGCTTTCCCCCAGTGGCCACCACGATCGCATGCGCCACAGACAATCCGAGGTCCGCGTTCCGCTTACCCGGCCCGAGCGCGCCGAAGCGCCGGGGCGGGAGGGGTCAGGACACCGGGCGCGAGTCCGCCCACGCCAGCTCGAACTCCTCGCGATATGTCGGGAAAAGACCACCCTCGTCCGTATCACCCGATTTCACCACCCGACCGCCGCCGCGCAGCACGAGCACCGGCGCCTCCATGCCGCGGGTCCCGCGCAGGTACGACTGGACGACGGCGATGCCGTCCGCGCCGTCCCCGTCGACCAGATACGCGGTGAAGCGCGGCGTCTCGTCGAAGACCTGGATCTCGAAGGCCCCCGGATCCCGCAGGCGCGCCCGCACCCGGCGCGTGTGCAGGATGTTCATCTCGACGGAGCGGCTCAACTCACCCTTCTTGATGCCCAGTTCCCGCTCCCTGCGCTTGACCGCGCTGCTCGCGGGGTTGAGGAAGAGCAGCCGCACCCGGCAGCCGGACTCCGCGAGCCGGACCAGCCGGCGCCCGGAGAAGTTCTGCACGAGCAGGTTGAGGCCGATGCCGATCGCGTCGAGGCGGCGGGCCCCGCCGAAGATGTCCTCCGCGGGGAACTGCCGCAGGAGGCGCACCCGGTCCGGGTGCACCGCCACCACGTCCGCGTAACGGTCGCCGACCAGGTCCTCGACGGCGTCCACCGGAAGGCGGCGCGCGGAAGGCGTGTCGGTACCCGCGCCGAGTATGTCCAAGAGCTTGGCCGAGGCGCGCTCCGCCTGCGCCAGGACCGCCGCGGAGAGCGCGCGGTTGCGCGAGACGACGTTGCGCGTGACCTCCAGCTCGTCCAGGGCCAGTTCCACATCGCGCCGGTCGTCGAGGTACGGCTCGAAGCACGGCCAGTGCTGCACCATCAGCTCGCGCAGCTGGGGCAGCGTGAGGAAGCTCAGGACGTTGTCGTCGGCGGGGTCGAGCAAGTAGCCCTTGCGCCGGCTCACTTCGCGCACGGCGACGGCCCGCTGTACCCACTCCTGCCCCGCGGGGCCCGCCGCGGCGACCACCCAGTCGTCCGCGTGGACGGGTTCGTAGACGGGGCGCAGAACAGCGGCCACGACCGCGCGCAGCCGCTGTTCCACCAGATTCAGCCAGATGTAGGCGCGCCCGGCACGCTGGGCGCGCGTACGGACCTCGCGCCAGGCGTCGGTACCCCAGTCCAGTTCCGGTCCGATCTGAGATCCCATCTCCACCGGCCGTGCCAGGGACACCGCTCCGGCGGGTACGTCCGCGGAGCCCCCCTCGCGACCCTCGTCACCAGAGGGCAGCTCCCGCCCACCCGAGCTCACCCGCGCACCGCCTTCCGTTCCCCCTGCCACTCCCCCGGTCAACGATCAAGGAAGGGTACTCCGGGAGCGGCGGGCGGTGCAGCCGGATGGGCCGGGTGTCTTCGTCAACCGCCCATCGGGGGCTGACCGTTCTGGTTCGCGAGATCCTGCGGAGTGAGCGGGCTCATAGCGGTGACGTCGCGCGCGGCCAGCGAGAAGCCCTGCCAGTGGACCGGCATCGGCTGCTGGTCCTCGTCACGGGCGATGTGGTGGAAGCCGATGTGCACCCAGGTGATGGGGTGCGTGAGGCTCTCGCCGTTCGCCCACTTGTCGACGCTGTCCGGGCTGCCCGCCGGGCAGCCGATGTTGTTGCTCGCGTACTGCTCGCACTTCTTGTACTGCGTGAAGTACACGTCGTGCTTGGTGAAGGGCCGCCCCGCGTGCTTGTTGCTGGCCCCCGGCACGATCTCGTACGACCTGGGGTGGCCGTCCGTGTTCTTGCCCGCCCCGCTGACCACGCGCCACCAGCGCATGTCCTCGCGGTCACCGGCGAGTTCCTTGGTGACCTTGGTGCGGGTGGTCTTCGTGGTGGGGCTGCCCTGCCCGGTGGGCGGGGTGACCTTGGAGTCGTACTGCTCGACCTTGGCCTTGGGGGAACCGTCCAGGCCGAAGTTGAGCCGCCAGAAGACGTTGTGGGCGTGGCTCTCGGCCTTGGCCTGGTCGCCCTTGCCGATGGGCCAGCCGCGGTCGTCGCCGCCGTCGTAGTCGTACGGCGAGAGACTGCCGGTCGCGCCCACGTTGGAGGTGATCGTGCCGTCCGAGGAGAAGCGCCACTCGGTGATGTATTCGTACCAGGAGGCCTTGTTCACGGTGTAGACGAGCAGGTCCTTGCCCTGACCGGTGAAGACCTTGCCGGAACCGCCGGTGCTCGCGTCGTCGTTGAGGCGGTACGCGTGCCCACGCGCGCGCGTGGTCGTGCACAGGCCCTTCACTTCGCCCCGGTTGGGGACCTTGACGGTCTTGATGGTGCCGCCGGGGCACTCCCCGGGGGCGAGGTTCTGGAGCGCCTGGCCGAAGTCGGTGCCGGTGACGTCGTCGTACTCGGCCTGACCGTCGTCGTAGGGGACGTGCACCTGGGCGAGCCGGGCGCTGGTCAGCACGGGTATCGGCTTCGCCTCGCCCTTGGGCTGGTAGCTGATCTTGTCGAGGATCAGGCCCGAGAGCGTGTTGTAGTGCCAGCACATGCGCCAGGTCGTGCCGCCGTCAAGGGTCTGCTCGATCTTGTAGGCGTCGCTACAGTCGGCCGCCGCGGCGGGCGCGCTGGGCGCCTTGGGGGCGGCGGAGGCGGGAGCGGCGACGCTCAGTGCGCCGCCGAGGAGCGCGGAGACCGCGACGGCCAGAGTGGCCCGTTTGCGGGCGCGCGAAAATCTGTTGACGTGCATGGTGGAGTGAACTCCCTCGTACGAGGAGAAGTTGATGTGTGGTGTCCTGCGCGAGCGGCCGGAATCAGCCGAGCCGGCCGACCGTGCGGGTGCTCAGGTCGACGACGAGGGACCGGGTGTCGATCCACGGGCCGTTCTTGACCTTCGTGACGACCTGGAGGCAGCGGTGCTTTCCGCACTCGGTCAGGTCCGACGGCACCCGCTTGACGGTCTCCTTGCGGAAGACCATGCCGCTCAGCTGAAGCTGCTGCGGGCCGGTCAGCGCCTTGCCCGTGGCGTGCTTGAAGTCCTGCTTCAGCCCCTTGCCGAGCGGGTCGCCGATGAGCAGCCTGGCGCCCTCGGCCAGCTCTTCCTGGCTGGGTGGCGGCTGGACGTTCTGCGCGGTGGTCGTGTCGTCCACCTTGCCGGACTCCAGATTCACCGTCTTGGTGATGACGGCGTCCTTCTTGTAGTCGTAGTAGACGACTTCGGCCCTGCGCGGGGCCGCGGCGCCCGCGTCGGTCGGGTCCGGCTCGCTGAGGTTCGTGGACAGCAGCTGCGGGCCGCGGTCCCCCTCGACGTCCCGGCCGCTGGAGCGCATCTGGCCGCTGACCGACGCCTTCTGCGCGCGCTCGATCTCCTCGTCGGTCAGCGGATCGCTGCCGATGCCCTTGGCGCCCTCCTCGGGCGCCGCCTCGACGACGCCGTCCTTGGCGATGGCGTCCTGCTTCGCGGCTGCCGCGTTGGCCTGGCGGTCCCCCGACGCGCCCGCCTCCGAACCCGGCAGATTGACGCCCACCACGACCGCGGTGGCGGTCGCCGCGACCGCCGCGCCCGCCACCACCTTTCCGAGGTGGCGTCTGACTATCTCTCGCACTTACTCCCCCTACTCCCCTGGCGCCCCATTCGTGGGCATGCCGAGTATGTGGTCGGACGGTTAGACGGGTTCAACTCAAGGGTGGTTGCCCCACTTTCGGGCAGACTCTGGCCAAAGTGGCCCCGGCCCGAGGGGGCGTTAGTGAAAGAGTCATATGCATGCAGGTCTGGCCTGGGCAGGCGTACCCCTTAGGTGCCACGTACGACGGAGCCGGCACGAATTTCGCGGTCTTCTCCGAGGCCGCAGAGCGGATGGAGCTGTGTCTCCTGCACGACGACGGCTCGGAGACCGCCGTCGAGCTGCGTGAGTCCGACGCGTTCGTGCGGCATGCCTACCTCCCCGGCATCATGCCGGGACAGCGGTACGGCTTGCGCGTGCACGGCCCCTACGCACCCGAGCAGGGGCACCGCTGCAACTCCGCGAAGCTGCTGCTCGATCCGTACGCGCGCGCGGTGAGCGGGCGCGTCGACTGGGGCGAGGAGGTGTACGGCTACCACTTCGAGGACCCCGGCCGGCGCAACGACCTGGACTCGGCGCCGCACATGATGACGTCGGTGGTGGTCAATCCGTACTTCGACTGGGGCGACGACCGGCCGCCCAGGACCCCGTACCACGAGACGGTGATCTACGAGGCCCATGTGAAGGGCCTGACGATGCTGCACCCGGACCTTCCGGACGAACTGCGCGGGTCGTACGCGGCGCTGGGCCACCCCGCGATCATCGAGCACCTCACGGGTCTTGGTGTGACCGCCCTGGAGCTGATGCCGGTCCACCAGTTCGTGAACGACCACCGCCTGGTGGACATGGGCCTGAACAACTACTGGGGCTACAACACCATCGGCTTCTTCGCCCCCCACAACGCGTACGCCTCCTGGGGCGACCGCGGTGAGCAGGTCCTGGAGTTCAAGCAGGCCGTGAAGGCGCTGCACGAGGCGAACATCGAGGTCATCCTGGACGTCGTCTACAACCACACGGCCGAGGGCAACCACCTGGGCCCGACCCTGTCCTACAAGGGCCTGGACAACGCCTCGTACTACCGCCTGACGGACGATCCCCGCTACTACATGGACACCACGGGGACGGGCAACTCGCTCCTGATGCGCTCGCCGCACGTACTCCAGATGATCATGGATTCACTGCGGTACTGGGTCACGGAGATGCGGGTGGACGGCTTCCGCTTCGATCTCGCGGCGACGCTCGCGCGCCAGTTCCACGAGGTGGACCGCCTGTCGTCGTTCTTCGACCTCGTACAGCAGGACCCGGTGGTCAGCCAGGTGAAGCTGATCGCCGAGCCGTGGGACGTCGGCGAGGGCGGCTATCAGGTGGGCAACTTCCCGCCCTTGTGGACCGAGTGGAACGGCATGTACCGCGACACGGTGCGTGATCTGTGGCGGGGCGAGCAGCGCACCCTCGCGGAATTCGCCTCCCGGCTGACCGGTTCGTCCGATCTCTACCAGGACGACGGGCGGCGCCCGCTGGCATCCATCAACTTCACCACCTGCCACGACGGTTTCACGCTGCACGACCTCGTGTCGTACAACGAGAAGCACAACCATGCGAACGGCGAGAACAACCGCGACGGGGAGAGCCACAACCGCTCCTGGAACTGCGGCGTCGAGGGCGACACCAACGATCCGGGCGTTCTCGCCCTGCGCGAGCGGCAGATGCGGAACTTCATCGCCACGCTGATGCTCTCCCAGGGCGTGCCGATGCTCAGCCACGGCGACGAGTTCGCGCGCACGCAGGGCGGCAACAACAACGCGTACTGCCAGGACAACGACGTGGCGTGGGTGCGCTGGCCCGACGGCGAGAGTCCGATACTGGCCTTCACGCGGGCGATGGCGATGCTGCGGCGGGACCATCCGGTCTTCCGCCGGCGCCGGTTCTTCCACGGCCGCCCGGTCCAGGGCACGCACGACGAGCTGTCCGACATCGCCTGGTTCACCCCGGAGGGCGCGGAGATGGAGCAGCGCGACTGGGAGGCCTCGCACGCGCGGGCGCTGAGCGTGTTCCTGAACGGCAACGCGATCTCGGAGCCGGGAGCGCGCGGGGAGCGGATCTCAGACGACTCGTTCCTGCTGATGTTCAACGCGTCGCCGGAACCGCTGGAGTTCGTGGTGCCGGTCAACCACGGCCGCCAGTGGCAGGTGGTGGTGGACACGGCGCGTCCGGACGGGGTGGCGTCGGAGTCGGGGCCGAAGGTGCGGGCGGGCGACCGGCTGACGCTGACCGACCGCAGCCTTACGGTGTTGCAGCGTCCGGCGTGACGGAGGCGCGGGGCGGCAGGTCTTGGCGGGGCGGTTCGTGGCGGGCGATCAGTGCCACCGCGAACGCCGCCGCCGCGGCCGCGCTGCCGAGGGCGAACGCCGCCCCCGCCCCGTGGGCCTCGGCCAGCCGTCCGGCCACCGCCAGCGTCACCGCCTGACCCCCGACGAACGCGCTCGCCGCGAACGTCATGCCCTCCGCGAGCCGCTGCGGCGGCATGCGACGCTCGGTCAGCGCGAAGCCCGTGATGAGGTTCGGGGCGTAGACCGCGCCGAAGAAGGTGACCACTCCGTAGAGGGCCGCCAGGCTGTCGGCCCAGACCAGGGGCAGCGACAGGAGGGCGGCGGCCGCCGTCGCCACGCGCCAGCGCGCGAGCAGCCCGAAGCGGTCGGGCAGCGCGGCCATGGAGAGCCCCGCCACGGCGCTCATGACGCCCATCGCCGCGTAGACGAGCCCGGCCTGCCCCGGCTGCCCCAGCTCCTCGGTCAGCGCGGTGATGCCCGCCCCGCAGGCGCCGAGCAGCACCCCGAGGAAGAGGAGCCCGACGCGCACCACGTACACCGAGCGCGGCAGTGGCGGGCGTGCCCCACGCGCGCGTGCCGGCCCTCGCGGGCTCCTCCTGGCGGTGCGCCCCGTGGGGTGCAGTGCGAAGCCCGTGCCGCAGACGGCGACCAGGAGCGCCGCCGCGCCGAACGCGTACGCCGGGTGTCCCGCGACGGACGCCAGGCCCACCAGGGCGGGGCCGAGCACGAAGGAAAGCTCGTCCATCGTGCTCTCCAGCGAGAGCACGGTCCCCGCGAGCCGATCGTCACCGCCCCGCGCACGGACCAGCGGGACGACGCGCGCCCTGGCGAGCGGGCCGATCCCCGGGACCGTGGCGCCCGCGAGCACGCCCAGGGCGACCAGAGCGGGCGTGGGCAGGTCCGCGACGGCACCCGCGGTGTACGCGGCGATCGCCGCGGCGTTGACGAGCGAGAGGACGAGCACCACCGCCCGCTGGCCGTGCCGGTCCGCGAGGCGCCCGGTGAGGGGCCCGGCGCCCACTTGGCCGAGCGCGAGCGCGCAGGCGACGACGCCGCCGGTGGCCAGCGAGCCGCTGGTCTCCGTCACCAGGAGCACGCTGCCGAACTGGATCACGGCCACGGGCAGCCTGCCGAGGAAGGAGACGACGGGCAGCAGCGCCCCCGTCATGCCGATCACCGTGCGATACGCGTCCCGCGTGCCCCGAGCCATCGTCCGACGCTAACGACGCCGTTGAGCGGACGCGCATGAGCGGATGACACGAAAGCCGCCGGGGCGGGTACGTACCTTCGCATGACGCCAGAGCGCTCAAGGCCCGCGGTGCCTCCTTCGCCGACCGCCACGTACCGGCTCCAGTTGCAGCCGGACTTCCCCTTCGCGGCCGCCGAGGCCGCCGTCCCCCATCTCGCCTCGCTGGGTGTCTCGCATCTGCACCTGTCGCCGGTGCTGGAGGCCGTCCCCGGGTCGACGCACGGCTACGACGTGGTCGACCACGCGCGCGTGAGGGACGAACTGGGCGGCGAGGACGGGCTGCGGTCCCTGGCACGCACCGCCCGCGAGGCCGGTCTCGGCCTGGTGGTGGACATCGTGCCGAACCACATGGCGGCGGTGCCGCGCCACAATCGCGCGCTCTGGGAGGTGCTGCGCGAGGGAACCCGTTCGCCGTACGCCCGCTGGTTCGACATCGACTGGGACGCGGGCGGCGGGCGCGTCCTGCTGCCCTTCCTCGGGGCGCGGCTCGGGGACGAGCTGACGGCGCTGCGGGTCGACGGGGACGTCCTGCGCTATCACGAACACGCGTTCCCCATCCGCGAGGGCACGGAAGAGCTGCCGCTGCCCGAGCTTCTGGATGCCCAGTGGTACCGCCTGTCCTGGTGGAGACTTGCCCGTACGGAACTCAACTACCGGCGCTTCTTCACCATCTCGGACCTCGTCGGAGTCCGCGTCGAGGACCCGGAGGTCTTCGAGGCGACCCACGGGAAGATCCTCCAGCTGCTCCGCGAGGGGGTCGTCGAAGGACTGCGGATCGATCACCCGGACGGGCTCGCGGACCCGGGGGCGTACCTCCAGAAGCTGCACGAGGCGACCGGCGGGCGCTGGACGGTCGTCGAGAAGATCCTCGCCGACGGCGAGCACCTGCCCGCGGCCTGGCCGGTGGCGGGCACCACCGGCTACGACGCGCTGCGCCATCTCGACGGCGTCCTCACCGACCCGGCGGGCGCGGGGGAACTGCTCGGCCAGTACCGCCGCTTCGCCGCGCCGCCGGCCGACCGGGGCGGCGAGTGGGCCGCGACGGTGCGCCGCGCCGCGTACAGGGTCGTCACGCGCGAGCTGGCCGCCGAGGTGGACCGCCTCACGCGCGCGGCGGCCGCGATCTGCGCGGCCGACCCCGCCCTGCGGGACCACGCGCCGTGGGCGTTGCGCACGGCCCTGCGGGAACTCCTGGTGCGGCTTCCCGTCTACCGGCCGTACGTGTCCGGGGGCGCCGCCCCCGAGACGGTGCTCACCGCGCGGGCCGCCGAGGAGGCCAGGGCCGTCTTCAGCGTGCCCGAGGAGGCCGAGACGGTCGACGTCGTACGGGACCTGGTGCTGGGCAGGGCCGGGGCGGCGGACGGGAGCGGTGGGGCCGCCGTGCCGGCGTTCCGCGCGCGGTTCGCGCAGACCGCGTCCGCGCTGCGCGCCAAGGCCGTCGAGGACACCGCGTTCTACCGGCACGCGCCGCTCGTCTCGGCGGCGGAGGTGGGCGGCGCGCCCGAGCGGCCCGCGGTCTCCGTGGAGGAGTTCCACGCGTACTGCGCGCGCGTGCAGCGCGACTGGCCCTGGACGGGCACGGTCCTGACGACCCACGACACCAAGCGCAGCGCCGACGTGCGCGCGGGCATCTCCCTGCTGACGCAGTGCCCGGACCGGTGGGCCGACCTCCTCGCCGAGGTGACGGAGCGGACCGCCCGCGAGGGAGGTGTCCGCGCGCCCGATCCCCAGCTGGCGTGGGCCGCCTGGCAGACGGCGGTCGGGTTCGGCTTCCCCTACGACACGCGGTTGCAGAACGCGCTCCTGAAGCATGTGCGCGAGGCGGGGCTGCACACCAGTTGGACCGAGCCCGACGAGGCCTACGAGAACGCCGTGAGCGCCTTCGTGGAGGCGGGGCCGTGCGGGCCCCCGCTGTACGCCGTCGCGGACCTCGCGCGGGAACTGGCGCCCCATGTACGGGTGAACGTTTTGGGTGCCGCGCTCCTGCATCTGACCATGCCCGGGGTGCCCGACCTCTACCAGGGCACGGAGGGCGAGTACCGCGCGCTGGTCGACCCGGACAACCGGCGGCCCGCGCGCTTCCAGCCGCACGTCCTGGAGCGGCTCGACACACGGCCGGAGCCAGCGGACCTCGGGGAGGAGAAGCTGGCGCTCACAGCGGTGGCGCTGCGGCTGCGCCGACGGCGCCCGGAGCTGTTCGGGGACGCGGCGACGTACGAGCCCCTGACGGCCGAGGGGCCCGGCGCCGCGCACTGTATGGCGTTCACGCGCTCGGGGGAGGTGGTGGTCGCGGTGACGCGGCTGTCGCTGCGGCTCGCGGAGGAGGGCGGCTGGCGGGAGACGGAACTTCCGCTCCCGGCCGGGCGGTGGGCCGATCTACTGTCCCCCGGACGGAAGTTCGAGGGCCACGCACGCGCGGCGGAGCTTTTCGCGGAGTCACCTGTGGTGCTGCTGGAGCGGGCGAACGACTCAGGGGGGCCGGCCACCTAAACGCCGCAGCGGCGGATCGGGACGGCGACTGCCGGTAGGAGGCAAGGGGCCCGCGGCGCGGTCGGGCTCGTCCGCAGGGCCGAAGGGGGCCGCGGCGGCCGGGCCGCCCGGGTGGCACCCCTAGGGGCTGGGGGCGGGGCACTGCGCCGGGGGCGCCATGGGCCGCGCCACGATCGGCCCGTGGCGGCTCAGGCGCCCGGCTGCCAAAGCCGTGGCACGGAGAGCGACCTAGGGGCCGGGGACCGGCCACCGCGCCGGGGGCCGCACGACCCGCGTCGCCCCCACGCCCACAGGAGCAGCGGCACCGAACCAGCCGCAAGGCACACGCCCGCGGAGAGTCACGGGGCCCGCGTGGGATCCCGTACGGGTGTGCGGGGGGCAGGGACAGAGGTGGCGGCTTCGTACAAATGCCCCTATCGCGCGTGTCCTTGACACCCGCTCGGGGGCGTGGCGTACTGCGGATTGCGTCGGTGGCGGACCGGACGGGGGTGAGTCAACTGGCGGTGCAGCGCTATCCCACTGTTCCGGAACTCATCGCCGCTGCCCGGCAATTGGCCGACCACCGTCCCGAACTGACCGCCCTGCGCCAGATCGGCGCCTCGCGCGCGGGAAGGCCCCTGCACCTGCTGTCCGTGGGGCACGCCTCCCGCGCGGTCCTCGTCGTCGCGGGGGCCCACGCCAACGAACCCGCCGGCGGCTCGACCCTCCTGCACCTCGCCGAGCGGACCCTGCGCGACGCCCGGCTGCGCGCCGACACCTCCTGGCACTTCCTGCTCTGCGCGGACCCGGACGGCGCGAGCCTGCACCGCACCCCCGCCCCGCGCTCGCTCCTCGACTACCACCGGCACTTCTTCCGCCCCGCGGGTCCGGAGCAGCCCGAGTGGTCGCCCTCCGTACTGCCTCCTCACCGGCTGCCGCCCGAGACGCGTGCCCTGACCGCCGTCATCGACGAGCTGCGGCCCTACTTGCAGGTGTCCCTGCACGGCACCGATCTGGGCGGCAGCTGGGTGCAGCTGACGGAGGACATCCCCGGCCTCGCGGAGCCCTTCGCCAAGTCGGCGGCGGAGCTGCACATTCCGGTGGAGACGGGCGCGTCGGACGCCGCGGGCTGGCCGGTCTCCGGGCCCGGCGTCCACGTACTTCCGGGGCCCGGCGCGGCGGCGGCCTACCCGAGTCTGCCCGAGGACGCCCGGCTCACCACCTGGCACCACGCCCATCGGTACGGCGGCCGTACCGCGATCGTCGAGGTGCCGATGTGGGCGAGCGACCTCGTCGACGACCCGGCGGCGCACCCGGCGCCGAAAGCGGCCCTGCGGGCACTCGCGCGGCGGCTGCGCAGGGACGGCAGGCTCGTCGAGGAGATCCTGGCCGACGCGCTGCCCCGGCTGGCCGGCCACGACGGGCCGCTGCTGCGGGCCGCGCGCTGGGGACTCGCGCTGGCGCCGGGCCTCGCCGACGACTGGGCCCGCCTGCCGCCCGCGGACACCACCGTGGCGTACGTCGGGAGCGTCGACGCGTTCGGGCGGCGCCTTCCGCTGCGGGCGGGCGCGATGCTGCTGCGGGTCCTGGAGGAGGCGGGCGACCGGGCGGCTCCCCGCCTCGACCGGCTCGTGACACGGTGGAGCGAGGCCTTCGCCGAACGGTTCGAGGCGCGGTGGGTGCCGCTGGAGCACCAGGTGGAGCACCAGTCACGGACCGCGGTGGCCGCCGCGCGCCACGCGCGCGTACAGACGCGGAAGTGACCGACCCCGCCCACCAGGGCCGGTGCTCAGCTCACGGCCAGGCGGAAGGCCATCCGGCCGAAGCTCACCAGGTCGCCGTCCTGGACGAGCGCGGCGCCGGTCACCCTGCGGCCGTTCACGGACGTGCCGTTGGTGGAGCCGAGGTCGCGCAGCACCCACATGCCGCCCTGCCGGCGCAGCTCGGCGTGCACGCGCGAGACCGTGTCGTGACTGAGCCGCAGGCCATTGGCCGGGTCACGGCCGATCCGCAGGGGGTAGGGACTGTCGGGCGAGGGCAGCAGCAGCTTCGGCAGGCGCTCGGCCTGCCAGGCCCTGCGCAGCTTCATGGTGAACCCGGAGACCGCTTCCACGCTGCCGAGCACCATCCGCGACCAGCGGCCCTCGGTCCGCAGATCGGCGGTGAGGGCGGCCAGTTCGTCGGGCCTGCGGGCGGCGAGGACGAGTTCCATGCGCCGCAGGAAGGTGTCGTGCGAGAGCCTGCCGACGGCCGCGCCCTCCTTGAGTGCGTCCAGCGCCCGGTCGCGCTCGGCGTCCGTCACCCGCGCGGGGTACGTGGAGAACTCGAAAGAGGATGTCACCAAGGGATTGTCGGGCAACCTCGCCCCAGGTGTCCAGAATGGGCGCGGGCGGCGGTCGATCGATCTCTTCCGTCCACGAGCAGGCGACTTCTGACGCACCATGGGACGCAGGTGTGACGAACAGACGAACAGCGGACGAGGGGGCACGTCGGTGAGGTTCGAAGTGTGGGCGCCGCAGGCCGAGCAGGTCACTCTGGAGTGCGCGGGCGGCGCGCGGGCGATGGAGCGCGACGGGGACCGCGCGGGCTGGTGGACGGCGGACGCGGAGGCCGGGGACGGGACGCGCTACGGCTTCTCGCTGGACGGCGGCCCCGTACTGCCCGACCCGCGCTCGCGCCGCCAGCCGGACGGCCCCGACGGCCTCAGCGCGGTCGTCGACCATGAGCGGTACGCGTGGCGGACGCCCTGGGCGGGGCGCGGCGTGCGGGAGGCGGTCCTGTACGAGCTGCATGTGGGGACGTACACGCGCGAGGGCACGCTCGACGCGGCGGCAGAGCGGCTCCGGCACCTCGCGGACCTCGGCGTCACCCATGTGGAGCTGATGCCGCTGTGCCCCTTCCCGGGCCGGCACGGCTGGGGGTACGAGGGAGTCTCCCTGTGGGCCGTGCACGAGCCCTACGGCGGCCCGGAGGCGCTGAAGCGCTTTGTCGACGCGGCGCACGCGCAGGGCCTCGGCGTGGTCCTGGACGTCGTCCACAACCACCTCGGTCCGTCCGGCAACTACCTGCCCGCCTTCGGCCCGTACTTCACCGAGACGCACCACACGCCCTGGGGCTCCGCGGTCAATCTGGACGCGCCGGGCTCGGACGAGGTGCGCGCCCATCTGATCGGCAGCGCGCTCGCCTGGCTGCGGGACTACCGGCTCGACGGGCTGCGGCTCGACGCGGTGCACGCGCTGCGGGACACGCGCGCGTGCCACTTCCTGGAGGAGCTGTCCGCGGCCGTCGCCTCCCTGGCGGGCGACCTCGGCAGACCGCTGGCCCTGATCGGCGAGTCCGATCTGGGCGACCCCCGCGTCGTCACCCCGCGCGCGAGTGGCGGCCTCGGTCTGCACGCGCAGTGGAACGACGACTTCCACCACGCGCTGCACACGGCGCTCACCGGCGAGTCGCAGGGCTACTACGAAGATTTCGCACGGGCCCCGCTCGCCGCGCTCGCCAAGACGATGACGCGCGGCTTCTTCCACGACGGGACGTACTCGACGTTCCGCGGGCGCGCCCACGGCCGCCCCGTGGACCGCGCGCGGACGCCCGCCCACCGCTTCCTCGGGTACGCGCAGACCCACGACCAGATCGGCAACCGCGCGCAGGGCGACCGGCTCTCCGCCTCCCTCTCCCCCGGCCTGCTCGCCTGTGCGGCCACGCTGACGCTCACGGGCCCCTTCACACCCATGCTCTTCATGGGCGAGGAGTGGGGGGCCACGACGCCCTGGCAGTTCTTCACCGACCACACCGATCCCGAGCTTGCCGAGGCCGTGCGCCGGGGCAGGCGGCGGGAGTTCGCGGCGCACGGGTGGGCGGAGGAGGACATTCCCGACCCGCAGGACCCGGCCACCCGCGAGCGGTCCTGCCTCGACTGGTCGCAGCCGGAAACGGGCCACCACGCGCGCGTGCTCGCCTGGCACCGCGAGTTGATCGCCCTGCGGCGTACCCGCGCCGACCTGATGGACCCCGACCTGGCGGCGGTGCGGGTCGCGTACGACGAACAGGCGCGCTGGTTCGCGTTCCGGCGCGGCGACCTGAAGATCGCCGTGAACTTCGGCAAGGATCCCGCCGCCGTCCCGCTCGGGAACAACCACCCGCGCGTGCTCGCCGCCTGGGAGCCGGTCGAGCCGCCCGGCGCGGACGGCGTGCTGCGGCTGCCCGGCGAGTCGTGCGCCGTCGTAGGCGTCGCCTAGAGCAGGTCCGCGCGGCCCGCCGAAGCGCCTATCTTGAGGGCCTACCCAGGGGAGGCAGGCCATGAAGCAGCGATTCCTCGGCCGGACGGGGCTGCGCGTCAGCGAGGTGTGCTTCGGCGCGATGATGTTCGGCAGCGGCGCGGACGAGGCGACGTCCCATCGCATGCTGGACGCGTTCGTGGAGGCGGGCGGCACGTTCATCGACACGGCCGACATGTACGGGCGCGGCGTGTCGGAAGAGATCCTGGGCCGCTGGCTCAAGGGCCGCCGCAGGGACGAACTGGTCATCGCCACCAAGGTGTTCAGCACGATGAGCGACGCCCCGAACGCGGGCGGGCTGAGCCGCAAGCACATCCTGTCGGCGGTGGAGGCGAGCCTGCGCCGCCTCGGCACCGACTACATCGACCTGTACCAGACGCACGTATGGGACGCGACGACGCCGATCGAGGAGACCCTGTCCATCCTGGACACCCTCGTGAAGGCGGGCAAGGTGCGTTACCTCGGGGCGAGCAACCACTCCCCGGCCCAGTTGCAGAAGGCCCTCGACGTGGCGCGGGCGCGCGGCTGGGAGCCGTACTCCTGCCTCCAGCCGGCGTACAACCTCCTGGTGCGCGAGGCCGAGTGGGAGCTGCTGCCGCTCAGCGAAGCGGAGGGCGTGGGCGTCATCCCCTACAGCCCCTTGCAGGGCGGCTGGCTGTCGGGCAAGTTCCGCCGCGGCATGGCCGCACCCCCGCAGGGCGCGCGCGGCTCGGGCGCCTGGCAGGAGCGGAACACCGAGGAGACGTGGCGGGTCGTCGACGCGCTCCTGGACGTCGCGGAGGAAGCGGGCCGCACACCGGCCCAGGTCGCGCTGCGGTGGCTCCTCCAGCGTCCGGGGGTGACCGCGCCGATCGTGGGGGCGCGGTCGGTGGAGCAGCTGACGGACAACCTCGGCTGCGTGGGCTGGGAGTTGACGCCCGAGCAGCAGGAGCGGCTGACGTCGGCGAGCGCGCGGCCACTGCCGTACCCGTACAACGTCCTGGCGTACTACCCGGGCCGCGAGCCGCGCAGCGGGCCCCGGACGGACTTCGCCTGACGCTCCTCGACGGCGCCTCCCTCAGCGGTCAGTCGACGATGGCCATGTCGCGGGCGGTGCGGGCGCGGGCTCAGGTCACGACGCCCGGCCTGACGGAGAGGACCCGGCGGTTGCCGCTCTTGTGGCGGACCGTCAGGGGCACCTCCTTGCCCGGCTGAGCGGCGGCGACCGCCGACGCGAGAGCGGCCGCCGAGCCGACGCGCACCCCGCCGAACGCGAGCAGGGTGTCGCCGCGTACGAGGCCCGCGGTGTAGCCCGGGCCCGGGAGGTGCACGCCGACGAGCAACGCGCCCCGGCCGTCGGGGGCGTCCACGGCCTCGACGCCGAGGGTGGAGGCCCTGGCGGGGTGTACGCGGGCGGGTGCGGGGGCGGGGCCGTCGGGCACTCCGGAGTTCCTTGGCGCGGGCGACCGTTCGGTCATCGACAGCTGGGGCTTCGGCAGTTCGGGCTTCGGGATCTCGGACCTCGGCATCTCGGACTTCGGGACCTCGGCGAGTCCGCCCATGCCGAGGGCTGTGGCGCCCACCGTGCCGATGCCGACCCCGGCCAGCATGAGGAGCACCGCGAGGAGCAGGCCGCCGAGCACGGCCCTCAGGCGCCTGCCGCGACGCCGCACGGCGTACGGCCCGCGGCCCTTCTCGGGATGGTCGCCCGAGCTGTGGCCGGGGCCTCGGCCCGGCATCGGCTTGGGACGCAATGCGGTCTGTTCCATGGCTCGCCTCCGGCCACAGCTCTACCCGGCGCGACCCGGCGGCGATGCCTCACGAACGGGTGAGATCAGCTCTGCCGTCCAGTTGCGCCGCCAGCGCCGCGGCGGGCCCGCGCAGGGTCCCCGCGTACAGCAGCTCCGTGCGGTGGACGACGCGGGGCGCGGTCAGCGGCACGGCGACCGCGCCGGGCACTTCGGCGGCGGCCGCACGCGGCAGGAGGGTCAGGCCGTGGCCCGCGGCGGCCAGCGCGGCGAGGGTGCGCAGGTCCGTGCCGTCGTAGCGCAGCGCGGGCCGGAAGCCTGCTGTGCCGTTCGCGGCGCGGAGTTGGGCCAGCGGCAAGCCCGTGTCGGGCGCGTCGATCCAGCGGGCGTGCACGAGGTCGCCGAGGCGCAGTCCGGTGCGGCGGGCCAGCGGGTGGCCTTCGGGGAGCAGCACGGCGACGGGTTCCTGGCCGACGCCCCGCGCGGTGAGGGGCGCCACGTCGGGCAGGCGCAGCGGGTCGTTCGGTGCGGCGAGGCCGTCGACGAGGCCGAGGTCGACGGCGCCGGTCGCGACGGCCGCGGGGATCTCGTCGCGGGGCAGCACGGACAGGGTGACGCCGGCCGATGGCAGTGCCTCGGCCGTACGCCGGGTCAGCGCGGTCGGGGTGGCGGCCAGCGTCAGGCCCTCCTCGGGGGCGGCCACCATGCGCATGACGTCGGCGCGGGCGGCGTCGAGACGCAGCAGCAGAGGGCCCGCGTGTTCCATGAGGCGTGCGCCCGCCGGGGTGGGCGCCACGGGACGGCGGGTCAGCAGGGCCGCGCCTAGGTCCTGTTCCAGGGCCGCGATGTGCTGGGAGACGGCGGACTGGGTGTAGCCGAGTTCGCGCGCGGCCGCGGAGAAGGAGGCGAGGCGGGCCACCGTCACGTACGTACGCAGGAGGTGTGGATCCATGCGTCAAGGATCACGCACCCCCATCAGGAACGCTTATGGAGGGTGCAGATTTCATCGTTGGACGTGAACGGCGGGCCGCGCCCAGGATGATCGGCATGACGACCGACACGGCCCTGACCGCTGACACATCCCTGACCGTCGACACAGCCCTGGCCGCCGAGGCGGCGCACAACTCCTCCACGGCGCGTATCGCGTTGATCGGCGAACGCTCGCCGAACGTGACCTCCCACAACCGGCTGCCGCTCCTCCTGGACGCCCTCGCCGCCCACGACGGCCTCGTCCTCGACGCGTACTGGGTCCCGACCGAGGACGCCGAGGAGCCGGAAGCCGTACGCGGCTTCGACGCGGTGTGGGTCCTGCCCGGCAGCCCCTACCGCAGCGAGGCCGGAGCGCTGGCCGCGATCCGCACCGCGCGCGAGGAGGGCATCCCCTTCCTCGGCACCTGCGGCGGCTTCCAGCACACGCTGCTCGAGTTCGCGCGCAACGTGTGCGGCCTGACCGCGGTCGCGCACGCCGAGAACGACCCCGACGCCGACGACCTGCTCATCGAGCCGCTCGCCTGCTCGCTGGTCGGCCACGAGGGCACGGTGACGCTCACCCCCGGCTCGCTCGCCGAATCGGTGCTCGGCGCCGACCGGTCCATCGAGCGCTACCACTGCTCCTACGGACCCGGCCCCCACCTCGACACGCTGCGCGCGCACGGCCTGCGCTTCACGGGTCACGACGAGGAGGGCCGGGTCCGGATCGCCGAACTCCCCGGCCACCCCTTCTTCCTGGCCACGCTCTTCCAGCCCGAGCTGTTCGGCGACGGCTCGCGCCCGCACCCGGTCGTCCAGGCGCTGGCGCGGGCCGCCGTGCGGCACGCGCGCGTACCTGCCTAGTACCTGCCTAGTACGGGCCCGGCGGCGACGGCGGTGACCCCGGGCGCACGGTCCGGCACGAAGCCGTGCGCCCGCCTCGCCAGATCCTCCGCGCCGTAGCGCCGGCAGCCCGCGTGCCAGTTCAGGATGCCCGCCAGCCAGTTCTCCAGATCGGTGACATAGCCGTCCATGACCGCGCGCGCCTCGGCATTCAGCCCGAAGTCCTCGTACAGGACGGGGAACTCATGGGCGGCCACGTACTCGAACTGCTGCATGCGCTGGGTCATCAGGTCGTGGATGACGCCGAGCGCGGTCGGGTAGTCGCAGCCGAAGAAGTTCTGCACGACCAGGATGCCGTTGTGGACCTCTCCCTCGTACTCGATCTCCTTCTGGTACGAGAAGACGTCGTTGAGAAGCATCGCGTAGTCCATCGCGGCGTTCTCCAGGGAGCGGACGGGACCGCTGCGGTAGACCTCCGGCGGCACCGCGGGGCCGTGGCCCATCCGGCACAGGCTCATGGTGAGTTCGGAGCCGAAGGTGGCACGGCGCATCTCCAGGTAGTCGACCGGGTCGGGGATGCGGTTCTGGAGTTGGTTGGCCAGCTCCCACAGCCAGCTCTCCGTCATGACCACCACGGTGTGCCGTGTGGTGCGGCGCTGCTCCGGGGACATGTCCCGGGTCGTGCGCGCCCACAGGTCGGCGAGGCCGCGCTCCATGCCGTTCACGGGCACGGTGGTCGGCTCGCCCTCGACGGGCATGCACCCGGCGAGGCGCTCCGTGCAGAGCCTCGCCGCGGCGAAGTCACGGCGGTGGCCGAAGACGAGGGGGTAGTAGTCGTCGCCGTAGGTGCCCCAGGCCAGCCACTGCGAGCTGAGGTCCAGGGCTTCCGCCGTGCCGTCGGGGCCGATTCCGGCGGCGCACAGCGGAAGGTCGTACGCGTCGAGCTTGTCCTCGTCCCACACGCCCTCCGACAGGATGCCCATCGCGTGCGACCAGGCGGTGAGCCTCGGGCGGGCGGCGTCCAGGTGCGGATTGAGCCGCAGCGGGAACGGCATGTGGAAGTCCGGCAGGATCGAGGGACCCACCTTCTGGAACGGGACGTGCGTGAAGGAGCGCAGCCGCTCCGCCCCGGCGGACGCGAGCAGCGCGCCCACGTCGGCGGCGGAGGTGCCGAGGCCGGTGGGCCCGGCGAGCGGCGAGGTGGCCGTCGCGCCCTCGTTCATATACCTGCTGGAGCGCAGGTGCCATTCGTGGCCGCCCGACTGCCAGTCCTGGAGGCCCCGGGTGTACGCGGCGACCGCGGCGACCTCGGGTGCGGTGAGGCCCTTCTCCAGGGCGAGGGCGGGCACTTCGGTGACCGCCGTGTGCTCGAACTGGTGCAGGCGCGAGGTCAGGACGTCGTTGACGATGTCGGCGGCCTGCTGGGTCGTGCAGCCGAAGAAGGTCTCCAGGACGAGCACGCCGTTGCTCAGCTCGCCCTCGTCCTGGACCTCCCGCTGGTACGAGAAGAGGTCGTTGCGCAGATGGACGCCGTCCGAGAACGTCTCCATCAGCACGCGCAGCGGCCTGGACCCGGCGACGGCCGCGGGCACCTCTGCGGTCGCGTACTCGATGAGGCCCGCCGACCAGGGGGCGCCGCCCACCTTGCGGCGCATCTCGATGTACTCGACGGGATTGGCGATCCGCCCTTCGTTGATGTTGGACAGCTCCCACATCGACTCGTTCAGGAGGTGCTCGGTGGACTCGGCGAAGCGGCGGCGCCAGTCGGCGGACATCGCGGGGACCGTGCGGGCCCACAGGTCGGCGAGGCCCGCCTCGACCGGGTTCCGCGGCTCGGGGACGGAGGCCGAGAGGTCCATCGGCATGAAGAGGGGGAGACGGTCCAGGTGAGCCTTTCCCGCGGCGCGGTCCTGGGTGCGTTTGTATATGTCCAGGAAGTGGTCGTCGAAGAAGAAGACCCACACGTACCAGTCGGTGATCAACGACAGCGCGGAGCTGTCGCAGTCGGGGTGGGTGTACGCGCACAACAGGCCGTAGTCGTGCGCGTCGAGGTCGCTCTGCTCCCAGATGCCGGAGCCCTCCAACATGCCCATGTCGCGCGCCCACTGGCCGGAGTGCGCACGCGCCTCCTCCAGGTGGGGGTTGAGCCGCGCGCGGTACGGCATATAGAAGTGCGGCAGTTCGAACGGCTGCGTCATGGCCCGGCCCTACCCATGGCCCTCCCCCGCCATCCGGGCGGCCGTGCATGATCGCACCATCGCGTGAATCGGAGGCGCGCCGGGGCGCATAAGGGGCGCACGAAGGCATGGGGCGGCGGCCTTGATGCGCCTTTGCCGAATCATCGGTTTGCCCGCGTGCGCAGGGCTCACGGCTCTAGGCTGCGGTCCACGTCCCCGGAAGGAATCACCTCCATGCCCGATGCGCCGCCGCGAGCGGAGTTGCTTCTGGACCGCGATGTCCCCGAAGACATCGGCCGGGAGCTGGCCGCCGTGCTCGACCGGCTCGGCGCCCCGCCGGTCCGGGTCCGCCGCACCCTCGTCCACCGCGGGGCGGCCGACATCCCCTGGATCGTCCTGGCCTCCCTGCCGTTGCAGGCGTTCCTCAGCGGCCTCGGGGCGGAGGCGGTCAAGGACGCGTACGCCGCGTTCAAGGGGGTCGTACGGAACATCGCGCGCCCGGGGTCGCCCGCGGGCGCCGAGGCCAGGCCGCTGGTCCTCCAGGATCCCGCGGGCGGGCTGAGCATCGTGCTGGAGCCCGATCTGCCCGCCGAGGCGTACGAGTCGCTGGTCGGGCTCGACCTGGCGGAGTTCGCGGTGGGGCCGCTGCACTACGACCGCGCCCAGGGCCGCTGGCGCTCGGTCCTTGACGAGGCCGCCGGCTGACACGCCGGCCGGAGGGCACGGCGGGGCGTTCGCCGTGGATCGGGGGCTGACTGTGACTACGCAGACCGCGGGCACCGCGGAGACGTCGGACGCGGACCTGACCCGCGCCGAACAGGCGTGCGCCGCCGGGGAGTCGGCACTGGACCGCGGCGACCGCGCGAGGGCGGAAGCCCATTTCCGGGAGGCGCTGACACTGACGTCGGCGTGGGCGGGGGGTGCCGGGGGCGGTGCGGGGCCCAGGGA